>NC_013223.1:2280000-2475000 GCF_000024325.1 Desulfohalobium retbaense DSM 5692
CGGCCCTTGAGCCAAAAGCTCATCGAATTCACGCACAACTCCATCCATTTCATCACCCCGTTTGACTCAGGGGGCAGCTCTGCTGTCCTTCGCAAGGCGTTTGCCATGCCGGCTATCGGCGATATCCGCAACCGGCTCATGGCTCTGGCTGACCAAAGCCTGCACGGTGCCCCTGAGATCTATGAACTCTTTGCACTGAGGCTGCCCAAAGAGGCCGATCCCGGTGCCCTGAACGATCTTTTGCAATCCCTGATCCGGGGCAAACATCCGCTGGTGGCCGCCATACCGGATCCAATGCGCAAGATCATCCGCAACCACCTTGGACGCTTCGCCGAGGCCATGCCCACAGATTTCGATTTGCGCGGCGCGAGTATCGGCAATCTCATCCTCACCGCCGGGTATCTCGATTATCGCCGCCAACTCGACCCGGTCATCTTTCTCTTCGCCAATCTCGTCCGGGTCCGCGGTGTCGTCCGTCCGGTCCTCAACAAAGATCTCCAACTGGCCGTCCGCCTTGACGACGGGAGCACGGTCGTCGGGCAGCACCGCATCACCGGCAAGGAAACCGCTCCACTGAACACCAAAATCCGTTCGGCCTGGATTTGCGCCAGTTCCGAAGAGCCGGCCCCATTGCGGGTTCCGGTCCGCAACAAGGTCATGGAACAGATCCAACAGGCTGAGCTCATCTGCTATCCCATCGGCAGTTTCTATTCCAGTCTGATCGCCAACCTCCTGCCCGGGGGCATAGGACGGGCCATTGCCTCTACTCCCTGCCCCAAAGTTTTCATTCCCAACACGAGCGGGGATCCTGAACTCCACGGCCAGGACGTCATGGAGCAGGTTCGGACCATCCTTTATACCTTGCAACGGGATTTTCCTGAACCACTGCCGACGCGCGACCTGCTGAACTTTGTGCTCATCGATCACGATTTGACGCTCTATCCCGGCGGCGTTCCGCGGCACTCCCTGGAAAAAATGGGGTTGACCGTCATCGCCGGCGACCTGACCACAGAACAAAGCCGCCCGCTTCTCGATGCCACACGCCTGACAGAGGCGCTCTTATCGCTGACCTGATCCGGCCCCTGCGGGTGACCGAAAGACAGCGACCGACACTGCAAAGCCCCAAGACCATGTCGTTTCAAATGTGACATTTTTTCGGACAGGGTTGACGCAACCGCTCAGACGACGAATATAGGACTGTCTTGATGCCGCCTCCGTCGCCGCGCATCTTTTTCCTGCTGCTACAAAAACAACAAAGGAGCTATTGCCATGAGTCAGAACAACAAAGTCAGCCTGAAACAAACCATGGCCACGGATGACGCCATCCGCTATCTGGAAGAGCTCGTCCAGGCTTACAAGGACGGCAAGATTGTCGTCCAACAAGGAGACAAAGCGGTCAGCATCGAGCCCGGGGAGGATGTCGCCATCGAAGTCGAGGCCAAGCAAAAAGAGGGCAAGTCCAAATTCAGTCTTGAACTCTCCTGGCGTGCCCCCCAGCCGGGAGAAGGGGACGAAGTCCAGATCAGTTCTGAAGAGCCGGAGCAGATGCCTGCGCACAGCCCCGGGGCTGTGGTGGCCACCGCCGGCCCGGAAGAGACCGCGGACGACGAGCAGGAAAAGCCCGCTGAGATTTAAACAGCTCATCCTCATCGCCCACAGCGGGTGGCCCATCCCATCCGCTCCCTAACTCCCCCTCCCTCAGGCCAGAAAACGCCCCCAGAAGCCGAAAAGATTCCTTTCGGCTCCTGGGGGCGCAATTTCCACCCGACTCTTTCGCCGTTTCCAGTGAACTCTTTCGTCACAGACTGTGCCCCGATCACGGCCCCGCTGTATCGAGACGGCTTTCCTCTTGCTTGCCGATCCGGTCCAAACACCGTGCGTTGCCGATATCCTCCTCGATCAGGACAATCTCCGTCTTTGGCGTGCCCGGCGGGCCGTTGACCCCTTCATATCGCACAAAGACCCAATCTCCGGTCCGGAACCAGTAGTCGCCGTGCCACAGCATGCGAAGCCATCCGGTCAGCCGGATCTGGACCCGGACCGCCTCAACGGCCTGGCCCTCAATCACAACCTGTTCGACCCCCTTGCGCGTCGCCCGGATAGACATGGGTTCCAAGGTGTCCGGCCGCAAGGTAACCAGCCTCTTCGTGGTCTCCTCCCCCCGGGCCACACCGCGAAGGGCGAAGGACAAGGGCTGAAACCACCCGGCCTCGGCCACCGGCCGCTGCCAGGCGACCGCCTCGCCGTCCACCGCACCGCGGAGCCGCAGGGTAGCCCCGTCGACCCAGGCCTTCCCCGTGACACCGGGCTTCGCCACCTCCCAGCGCAGGGTGCGCCCGTTTGGACGGCAGATATTGCGATAGGTCGCATTCGCTTTGCGGGAGACGATGCGCCGCGTTTCCGGGTCCGGCGCACTTATCTGCCAGCAGAAAAAAACCTCGGACTTCCCGGTGCGATCGCGGTAGAGTCGCGACGTTGTTTCCCCGGCCTGGGCCAGGGCTCCGCCACAGACCATCCCCGCAACGGCCAAGCACCACAGCAATACAATCACGACTCGCACAACATATCCTTCCCAGGGGGGCAAATTTGATCACTACGACGAAAATTGCGCCGGCGGCCTGCCCCCACGCGCTTTTCCCATCCCGTGGGCAATCGCAATAGCCGCAGCACAGAAAGCCAATATGCAAAAACGGCCCTGCGCCAAACGCAGGGCCGCACCACTGGCCAACTCGTTTCAAAAACACAAATCACAGGGCCGAACCGGCTATGCAGAAAGCCGCCCGCGTTCGATCCGCCAACGTTTTCTAACTCGCTGTCGCAAAGGTCTGTTCCGCAGGGACTTCCCGGGTCGGAGCAAACATGTGCCAGCTCTGGAGAAAGGCATTGGTGAAGGAGCGATCAGCCACTGCGTCCCGGGCCGCACGCTGCATATGGCGCAACCGCTCGGGGTCATCGGCCAAGGCCTCAACCCGCCGGGCGAATTCACCGGGCTCGGCGCCGGGAATGATAAACCCGGTTTCGCCGTGATCGATATTCTCCTGCGGCCCGCCCTGATCAGAAACCAGGACCGGGATGCCGGAGGCCTGGGCCTCAAGCACAACATTGCCAAAGGTGTCCGTTGTCGAAGGAAAGACAAAGAGATCGCTGGACGCATAGGCTTGGGCCAGTTCTTCCCCATGCAGCACGCCGGTGAAGGTCACCGGCAGCCCGCGCAGTTCGCGGCGCATCTCGGCCAGGTACGGCCCGTCGCCGACCAGGATCAATTCCAGCGGCAAATCAGCCCGCCGTGCCGTCAATTCCTGAAACATCTGGGTCAGCACGGTCAGGTTCTTTTCCTTAGAAATCCGGCCAACATACAGCAGTTTCACCTTCTCATCGCTGATAGCATACGAGGAACGCCAGAACCCGTTGCGCTTCTGGGGGTGGAAACGCTCGACATCAATGCCGCGGGGATAGGTCCGCAGCCTGTCTCCTTCCACCCCCCGGGCCGCCAGTTCATCACCTGTGGCCTTGGACGGGACATAGACCAGGTCCATCTGGTTATAAAACCAGGTCATGTACTTCCAGGTCATGTCCTCCATGCCGGTATCCCCGGTCAACTCGGCCATATATTGAGGAAAAGCGGTGTGGTAGGTGCCGTAGATGGGCAAATGGAGAATCTTGGCCACGCCCAGGGCCGCCAGGCCCACCGGTCCAGGAGTGCAGGCGTGCAGATGGGTCACACCATTTTCAAAGCAATAATCGAGCATCTCCAGAAACGGCGGATAGGTCATGGCCAGTTCAGGATACTCGTCCAATTGGAAGGTACCGATGGGATCAAAATCGATAACGCCTTCGTCCTTTGCCTGCGCACCGCAGGTCACGATGGAGAGATCCTTGTCCGTCTGCCGGGCCAGTTCGACCTGCATCTGCAGGGTCAGGGCCACGCCGTTGACATCGTCATACGTGTCGGTGAAGGCGAGGACTTTCGGCGTTTCCTCCCCGGCCTGCGCCTGCGGGACCAATTGCTCGCAGCATTCACGGCTGAAAAGGCGGTCCCGGCTGAACATGGTGTAGGCCACAAAATACGGCGCCAGCAGCGTATACAGGGATCCGGCTGAGCCGAGGACCTTGAAGACGTTGAACAGCTTGGCCCGGGTCAGGCTGTCCAGGATCGAATCTCCGAACTGGTGCGCCACTTTCGAGGCCGCCTGACGAACGAACTCGTACCACTTGTCCTCATTGTCCCAACCAGTCTGGCCGTTTTGCTTGAGCATGGCCTGGAGACGGGGATCGTCGGCGATGATCTGCCGGGCTTCGCGCTGCAGGACATCCTCGATGCCCGGTGACTCGGACTGGAAAAAACGGGACGTCGCCTTCTTGTAGGACAAAACCTTCCCGATCTTGCCCCACCAGCAGGAAACCGGTTCCTCGGTGGTCAGCGCCGCATCCGCGAACTGGAGCAGACTGTCCTTGCCCGCGTGGCGGCCGAGATTGAATTTGCTGCGATAGAATTGGTAGGCGATGCCGTAGAGGTTGTGGGCCATGGTCTGCGGCTTGGAGGCGATATCGTTGATCCGGGTCTGCCCGGCTTCGACACCGGCCCAGAATGAAGCCAGATCCGTGACCCCGTCCACCGTCGTATGGGTCCGGGCGATGTTCAGGCTGGAATGGTCGTCCGAGCCCCCGGTGTAGTACTTCTCCCAGGGCCGCTTGGGCAGAGGAGCCAGATCGTGTTTTTCAGCCAGGTGCTCGATGCGCTCGGGGGTCAGATTGTCCAGGATGTGGCGCAGAGCAACGTTCAGACTGGCGTCCCGGGCACCGTTGATTTCAAAATATTTGAACAAGAGCAGGGTCTGCTCGACATGGTCCAGGGTGAGACGGTCGTTGACCGCGAACAGGGGGTGGGCCAGGACGTGGAAGATGGCTTGTTCGCGGAGATAGGGGACGAGGTCAAAGACATTGTCCCGCAGACGGCTGATATCTTCGTGCTGGGCCTCAGTCACATGGTAGGCCAGGACGTGGAGCTTGCAGCGGTCCTCAGGAAAATAGGTGGTGATCTCTTCGCTGACGAAGGTGTTGTCCAGATGGGCGATTTCCAGGCTACCGGCCAGGGTATTATGGTCGGTGATGGTCACCAGATCCATGCCCCGCTGCCGGGCGATGTCGTAAAGACGCTTGGGCTCGGTAAAGCTTTCCGGGCAATTGATTTTCTGCAGAATCCATTGGGACGGGCGCTTGGAAAACTTGGAGTGCACGTGCAGATCGCACTGCATCGACGCGGACATAGCCTACCTCCCCTTGACGGGCGTTGCCGGGAAATTCGGACGGCCTGAGAGCACCTCGCACTGCTGCAGGCCCCTTTTTGTAAACCGCCCGGACAATAGGCCGGCCATGTGGCGATCGTATGGCTTTTTGCCAACTATGCGGTGGCGCCTCCATAGAAGAAGCAACACTCCCTTCGGGATTGTACCAATTGGTCAGACCGCATTGAGCAAGGCCTGAGCTCGCATCAATGCTTCATTGTAGATTGTGGCAATGTGGCCGGGCGAGGCCCCGAGAGCCCTCGCACTGCTTTTCACAGCAAACCAATCCCCGTATTCACACCCGCGGGCAATATCCAAAAGCGGGTCAACCGGGGATGCCTGACCAAGGAGTGGCGCTGCCATCTCTGCTTGGAGATGCAGACGATCCAAAATTGCATCCATCGGCTGGTCCAATAACGCATCGAGCAAGGAAAATAAGCCAATAAGAAAAAGTGAATCAAAAGGAAGTGTCGTGGGTATGTCATCAGAAAACGAGGCCACGAAAAAGCCTCGCACAACAGACATATGGGCGATCTCAAGTTTCTCCCCGTGGTTGGCAAAATCGGCTAAAACTAGTGCGCTGAGCCAACTCTTCACATGTCGCTGCCCCAAAAGCCGCATAGCGTGGCTGACAGAAGAAATTTCCTGGACCAAGCCAAACCCGACGGAATTGATATAATTGAGCAATCGGTAGGTAATAGCAACATCGTTTTGGACAATGCGGACGAGACGCTCTATCTCCTGTTCTTGTTCAATCGCTTTCAAAATTTGCAATCGAGAAATTTGACTGCTGGACAATTTTTTCATCCCTAATGTCTTGGGGCGACTGAAAAAAAAGCCTTGAAAAAGGGTAAACCCCAAGCCGCAAACAAACTCGTACATCTCCCGGTCTTCCACTTTTTCGGCCAGCAACGTCAGACCACTTTTGTTGAGTCGTGAAGCTATGTCTTGTATTCCCTGACGATCAAGGGCGAGGACGTCGACCTTGACAATGGACGAATACGGCAGGAAATCATTGAAATTGGAATCACCTGTATAATCATCCAGAGCCAATTCATAGCGAGTCGAAAGATGGCGACATTCCTCCACAACCTCTGTTGAAGGAGGGACATGTTCTAAAATTTCAATCACCGAATTTTCTGGAAGCCCCCATCCCAAACCGGCCACAATACATTCAGCATCGAAATTGATTAACTTTTTGGCTTTGGGCCCAACACTTTGATTCACTATTGCCAAACCATCGATGAGGACTTGAGATGTAGCGTTTTTCCCGTCCGCGACTACCGCATTACTTGCTTCGCCCGAGGCTCGGAATAAGAGTTCATAACCCCATACCTCGCCAAAGGCATCAAACACAGGCTGGCGAGCGACAAACACATTATCTGCCACCCCATCACTTTTTATTTGGTCTTCCGACATACATACCCCACGGATTCAAACCGCAATTTACGCACCCGCATATCAAAATATTCGCCGAGGCCGGCAGACCACACAAGGAGGTTCCAGCCTCGAGTTGTTACTACGATAATCACCGCAGAGAATCAAGTCCGCCTTCGACGAGTAAGGAATTTGATGCGTAAAAAAAATGGAGAAATGGGGTTCGTTGACACTGAGCTGTCAACTACATAAAAAAAATATCATCTCCATTCCGACATTTATCAACCCCGCAAAAGCTATTGACTGCCGCAAAAAATTACCCTAACCCCTGGTCTGGCTAAGGAAATAATATCCGGCCGATTCCAGAAGTCGACGCTGTCTTTATTTACTTGACCGCGACATTTCGCTACACAAGCTTGGCATTTCGTGGGGGCTTGGACGAAGTGCCCCTTCAAAACATCCTATCTGCCATGTTGTTCCCCCACTTGGCCGTGCTCGAGCACAGCCCCCAATCGTAAATATATATGCGGCTTCACCTCGGCAAGCTTGCAAGAATTATTTTCATACACAGGAGAGCCTGGCGTGGCCAATGAAAAAGATGTATCTTCAACGGAAAAACTTCTACACGTTATCCGCAACAAGCCTGAAGACGAAACTGTTGCTGTGTTCGAATCACAAGCTGTCCACAATAAGCAAAAAAGAACATCGAAGAAGTCAAAAAGAAATCACTTCGTGCCTTTCAAGCCTAAAGAAACAATCGGTGTTGAGATTCAAGACACGCACTTAAATGTAGTTAGAATGGCGCAATCAGGCCATGGCTGGGAGGCGATCCAGGCCCTCACTATCCCTATGCGGGAAGAAATGGCTTTAGATAGCCCCGAATTCAGGTCCTTTCTCAAAAGCCAACTACAAAGCATAGAAGGAATAAAAAAAGCTCATGTTTGGGCCATGCTTTCGGCTTCCCAAGGAGAAATCTGGCATACAAAAATTCCCCTTATGAAGAAAGGTCTGGCTAACGCTGTCTTTTGGGCTGCGAAGAGAGACAATGATTTCGAAGAAGACAAGGTGGTCTTTGACTATCGAATTCAAAACCAGATTGCCGACAAAGACGTCAAAAAATATTGGGCGATGGTTTCTACCTTCCCCAAGAATACAGTCAAAAACCTGAAGGACGTATTCTCTAAGTCCGGAGTAGACTTAGAGGGCATCACCCTTCCGGCTTTCAGCCTGCAAAACTTGTTCACTCACAATTGGGTTGACTCCAAAGAAAAACCCTTCGCTGTATTACATATCTACCAGCATAACTCCTCGATCAACATTTACGACAGCGACAACAAACTGCTTCTGAGTCGTACGACCAAAACCGGCCTGGAAAGTATGCTGGAATCTATGATTCAGGAACAGGAGGTATCAGCTCCTGAAGTCCACGTCCTGGGAGATTCTGATAATTTCCCTCCTCAATACAACAGTCCAACGGACAAGAAGCAAGCCTTAAAACTTATTAACTGGCTTGAAACCGGCAGCAAATCACACCCTGACGATCACCAAGATAGACAATACCACCCTCAAAAGATTCTGGACATGATCGCTCCCGCCATGGAGCGGCTAGCTCGACAAGTAGAGAGGACCATTGCTCATTCAATAAACGTTTTAGGCAATCCAGCCCCTGCTCGAATTTATCTTGGTGGACGCTTGATCCCGGCTGAGTCGGTCACTGCTTTCTTGCAAGACCAATTAGGGCTAGAAGTCCAGGTCCTGGAACCTCTCACCCCCACCAGAAACAACATCTCCTCCCCCATCAGCTCCCTGAACAAGGAAGAGCGCATTTTTTTAACCAGCACTACTGGCTTGGCTTTGTCCAGCACAGAGCAGACCCCAAATTTTTTAAACACAGCCAAGAATCAGGAAAAGCAAAGGGTCGCAAAACGCAATGCCACATTGGTCGCTTCAGCAGTGATCGCGATCTATTTGCTTATAGGGGGGTATTGGGTGCAACTTAATAATGAGCTGGCCCAGGTCAGACAGAAAGTATTCAGCTTGAACCACAGGCTCGAAGAATTTTCACCCCTTATTTCTCAAAAAATGATCAAAGACATGATTGCTCAGGTTCATAAGGATAGTTCGACACTTCAGGACCACAGCCACGATCTCCTGCCAGTAGCGGCTATGAGAGACGTCATCTCTGCTACTCCAGAGCGTGTCAGGCTGTTCAAAATTCGCATGGAAACTGGCAAACCGAAATCTGGCCAGGACGTCCAAGTGCTGCTTAAGGGCTATATAATTGGCGAAGAAAAACAGCTCCAAACATATTTAGCAAGTTACCTCTATCGCCTGCGTCAATCTCCAGTATTCAACAAAACAACACTCCAAGAGAGCTCAATCCAAGAAGTGAGGACGCTAGGAAAAGTACTTGACTTCGTGATCAAAGTGAATCTGGAGCAAATATAAAATGGAAAAATTAGGTCAGATAGGTCTTACAAAAAAAAGTTTAGCGTTACTTCTTGCTAGTGCTTTGATTTTGCTTTTCATATTTTTATTCTTTATTTTGCCTACTAAATCTGAAATATCCGCCCTCCAGTCCAAATCAAAAAAACTTGCATCTAAAATAGAATTTCATCAATCTCTTCAACCCCTCTATTCGAATTTAAATAAAAAAACAAAAACAACCAATAGGCGTATAAACACATTTAAAGAATTTAAAAAAGGCTTCACTCCTCTACATATTGAAAATGCCGCAGCGAAAATTGAGACTATGGCGAAAGCAGTCGGGCTGACAGACGCTCTATTTTTTCCAGTGCCCATGTCTCTATCTGGAAAAAAGAAAAAGCTCTTGGTGGAAGGTTCTTTTCGAGGTAATCCTCTGGATTTCAGGATTTTTTTTCTCAAACTTATTGCCTGGGAAAATTTCAGTAACCTGGAAGCACTCGAAGTTTTTGGCAGACAGAGCCGTACTGAATATGGAATCCAATTCTGGTTGACTATTGGTTCTGACAATCAAAAAAATAACACTTCAAACCATTTTAATTGATAGACTATGGCTAAAAGAGAAAAAATACTTGTAGGACTTATGATCATTGCCCTTATATATGCAGGGTTTGAACTGATCTTTTCTATTTCGAATGATGATCGCTCTGCACAAAAGACAGCTCATGTTGACGTTGATAAAGTCCAAGAACTCACGGCGGGAACAAGTCAGGCTCTAAAACAGGTCGAAATGGAAGAGGTCCAGCGTTATGTCCTTGAAGCAGCCGCCACTCAGTGGCCGCAACAAAACCCATTTGCCCCCCGGCCTGCCCCACTTGAAGATGAGGGCAGGACTCCTGATGAGGTGAAAAAGAAGGCGGAGGAAGATCTTCCGAAATTGACGTACACTGGATACCTGGAAATGGGGCACACCAGAATGGCTGTTATAAACGGGCTTGAATATCAGACAGGGGAAAAATTACAACAAGGCACATATATCCTGGTCAACATCCAACCGAATCGAGTAACCCTAAAAAATCAGGAAAACCAGGCTAAAATATCTATTTCCTACCAGGGGAATGATCTCTGAAGGAGTCCCAAGTTTATGCTCAGGTCAACCACAATATGCATTGCAATATTCACAATTCTGCTTTTGTCCGGATGCGCTACCACCGATCAGGAAAAGGCACCTGAATTTATAGATAAGTGGCAGAAACTGGCGGAAAAATCCAAAGGCCATTCGCCTGTACCCCAAGAAGCGAATACTCATGAGCCTGATACCTTTACCAGTTTAGAGCGTCATCAACAAGAAAAACACAAATTGCCTCGGGAGAAAGTCTCTTTAAAATTTCGTGATAACAAAATACAAGTTATTTTACGTACTCTAGCATCGGCAGCTAGCCAAAATATTGTCATGAGCAATAATATTAGTGGCACCATGAGCTTAGATGTCAAAGATATTCCTTGGAGCCAAGCGTTCTTGAGTGTTATTACCACCAACGGCCTGACTTATTCCTGGCAGGGAGATATAATTCAAGTTCAAAGCCCAAAAGATATGCAAATGGAGAAAGAACTCCAGCAAATCCAAAAGGAAACCCAGATCCTGCAAACGACTGTTGTCGATATTGACTATGCCCACATTGTAGACAAAGGCGTAAAGAGCGGAAATACCAATGACAACGGCAATCTGGATCAACTGGAAAAGACCTTGCGGGAAGTTCTAAAAAATGCAAGTGGAGGAAGCAAGGAAGGGACGTTGTTTGTGGACAGGGAAAACAACGCCCTAATTATCCAAGCCACGAAAGAGGACACTCAGCGCATTCTTCACGTTCTCAATCATTTGGAACGCCCCAGAAAACAAATCCATATTGAAGCCAGTATCGTAGAGGCCACCCAAAATACCGCTCGAGAATTAGGCATGCGCTGGAGAGGAAGGTATGTGACGTCAGGAAGGGGAATTGAAGATGTGGGCATCATAGGCGATGCACAAGAACCCGAGGACTGGGGATCTGCTATCACCACCCTTCCAGGTAGCGGAACGGATACACTCGGTGGTTTAAAATTAGGGACAGTCGTCGGAGAAATTGCCGGAAACGTATTATTTTCTCAGCTTCAAGCTTTGGAAAAAGAGGGACAAGTCAATATCTTGGCTAGTCCATCCCTGACCACTATGGATAATCAAAGCGCCTCAACCCAGCACGGAGAGAGAGTGCCTTACGAAACCACTGATGAAGATGGTGATCGTGTCGTTAAATTTGAGGATGTGGCAATGGGCCTAAAAGTTCACCCCAGAATAATTGAAGGGGATTTGATGGCTATGGACATTGTTGTCACCAAAGACGAAGTGGATTTTTCCCAGAATGTCCAAGGCAATCCCTTGATCCGAACCAAAGAGACGGAAACCAACCTCTTGGTCCGCAACGGCGAAACCATCGTCATATCAGGCTTATCAAAGCAAACCGTCAGTGGCACTGAACATGGAGTCCCTGGGCTCAGAAAAGTGCCTGGTCTGAGTTGGCTATTCAAGGGTATAGATAAAAGTGAAGATATGGAGGAGTTCATGGTTTTCATCACTCCCACCATTTTGGATCAACCAGGATCATGAAAATTTTCTTTTTAGACGAAATATTGAGATTCTTTCCAAAGCAATGGACTACTACAAGCTACTGAACCTCACCCGGGAACCATTTTCTAATTCTCCGGACCCAGACCTATTTTTTCGCTCTTCCAAACATGCGGACTGCCTGCACAATATTGAAATAGCTCTCCGACTACACAGAGGACTTTGCGTTGTCTGTGGAGAGGTAGGCACTGGCAAGACTACGATTTGCAGGCACCTGCTCCAGTCCACAGTCGACGATGACTCCCTGGAAATGCACCTGATCCTGGATCCTTCCTTTAACGATGAACTGGAAATGTTGAGCACCATCAACTCTATGTTCAATGGTCCAGGTGAGGCCGGTCAATGCCAGAACGCCGGGCAGCATAAGGAGATGATCAAGGATTATCTCTTCCTACAGGGAGTCGACAGGCAAAAGACGATTGCGCTTTTGCTTGACGAAGGGCAGAAGCTGACCAGCACCGGGGCTGAAATTTTGCGCGAGCTGTTAAACTTCGAAACGAATTCGCAAAAGCTTGTACAGATCCTCATTTTTGCCCAACGGGAGATCGACCAGCTCCTGGAGCAAATGCCCAATTTCGCTGACCGGATCAGCCTGTATCACCAGCTGTTGCCTTTGAGCCGCAAAGACACGGATTTGTTCATCCGCTACCGCCTGGACCGGTCCTGCGCAAGCGACCCAGAGCAAAAAAAAGTCGTCTTTACTCGCCGGGCCCTGCGTCTCGTGCACACCATGACTGGGGGATATCCCCGCAAGATCATAAACCTGGGCCACAATATCCTTTTGACCCTTATCATCAAAGGTACGCACAAGGTCACTCCTGCAGTGGTCCGCCATGCTGCCCGCAACCTCCAAGCCCTGCATTGCCCTTTGCCCTGGACACGACTGTTCTGGTGCGCAGGGGGTATGGTTATACTGGCTCTCTTGTGGACTTTTAACGCTATATATACCAACTCTGCATTTATGGACCCCACTGTCTTTGAAAGCCTGAATCGATCAACATCAGAGCAATCACTCTCCTCGACACCGCCCCCGGACCAAGAACACAATTCACAACCTGCTGTCCTCCAGCCGATCCAAAAAAAAATACATACGTCACCACTAGCAAAGAGGAGCCCCGAAGGTGCCCATGCCCAGGGCGAACCTCAGAATCTGCCACCTACAGAGTTTACACCTACTCCATCCCCCATAGATGATCAAAACCCCAGTCTTCCTCAACTCCTTGGTTCCGTCCATGTCAACAGAAATGAAAATTTGTGGAATATAGCCCAGGGGATATATGGCACCAGCAGCGAGGATCTTTTACAGGAACTCATCCAGGCGAATCCGGAAATTGAAAACCCTGACATCATTCACCAGGGTCAACAGATACATATCCCCGCAACAGGATTTGAGCCTGCGAAGGAAAATCAACAATATTGGATTGTCACTTCTACCCATACAAAACTTGATGAAGCCTATGATGCCATGTTGGATGGCCCGGATCGACTCCGCGTTCTCTGCACCTGGGATTCCAAAAATGGCCTTCAATACCATGTAGTAGTCAAGACGCCCTTTCGGCAGTCGAAACAAGCAAAAAAAACTATGCAAGATGTCGAATACAATATTTTTGCAGGTGCCCAGGTACTGGATGCAAATAATATGTACATTGGCAATATTGCGCAAGACATAGAATAGACAAAGGATAAGTTCTTGAGACAAAAGATCAGGCTTGGGGAAATGCTCGTAGAGCAAGGCATGCTTACCAAAGAACAGCTTGACAGCGCTTTGGCTGAGCACAAAAAACAAGGCCTTAAGCTAGGTCAGTATCTTGTTCGGTTCAATATCATCCGGGAAGACAAGGTTGTTGAACTTTTAAGCCAACAAATGCGAATCCCCAGGTACACTCCCTCCAAGTATCCCTTGGATATGCATTTGGCCCAGATTGTCCCCTCGGAGATAGCCCAAAAATATCAGGCAATACCTTTGATTCGCAGGGGGAATGTGCTTGGTGTTGCGACTTCTGATCCCTTGGATATAGAAGCTTTGGACGGCCTCGAAGTACACACCAACATGGAGATTGAGCCTGTCGTCTGCACCGAAAACGAATTTGAACAAATATATACGACTCTGTACGGCATAGACAGCGGCATGGAAGAGGTCATGGAAGATGTGGAGCACATGGACCTCACCCATGAAAGCCAAGACACAGAGCAAGCGACGGATGTTGATGTAAGTTCCCTCGAAGACCAGGCGGATCAGGCTCCAGTTGTCAGGCTGGTTAACTCCATACTGGCGCAGGCAATCAAAGAGAGGGCCAGCGATATCCATCTCAGCCCTGAAAAAGAGAAGGTCCAAACCAGATTCCGCATAGATGGCAAACTGCGGGAAATGTCCACCCCTCCCAAGAATCTTTTTCCTGCCCTTGTTTCCCGGATTAAAATTTTGGCGAACATGGATATCTCCGTGACCAGAATTCCTCAGGATGGACGATTTACAATCATTTTGCAAAAAAAAGAAATCAATGTCCGAGCCTCTTGCATCCCCACCATTTATGGGGAGAATGTCGTCCTCAGGCTTTTGGATATGAGCGCCAAGGCCTTTACCTTGGATGACCTGGGTATGCAGGAGGACGATCTGGCCAAAATGGAAGCTGCTATTCACAAGCCTTACGGCTTGATCTTGTCCACAGGCCCCACAGGCAGCGGCAAGAGTACCAGCCTCTACGCCAGCCTGCGCCGGATAAACCACCCGGATATCAATATCGTTACCTTGGAGGATCCGGTGGAGTACCGGGTGGAGGGTGTCCGACAGGTGCAACTCAATCGCCGGGCCGGGATGACTTTTCCCTCGGGGCTGCGCTCCATCCTGCGCCAGGACCCGGACGTCATCATGGTGGGCGAGATCCGGGACTCTGAGACCGCCCATACTGCGGTGCAGTCCGCCATGACCGGGCACAGGGTGTTCTCGACGGTTCACACCAATGACGCAGCCGGGGCTATTACCAGGCTCATAGATATGGGCATAGAGCCCTTTCTTGTTTCATCAGTGCTCTTGGTCTCCTTCGCTCAGCGCCTGATGCGTCGGGTCTGCCCCAATTGCGCTGAGAAATATCAGCCGACTGGCGAGGGCCTGCGCGCCTTGGGCCTGGAGCAATCCTCCGGTTGCACTTTTCTCCAGGGCCGCGGATGCAACATGTGCATGAATTCCGGGTACAGGGGACGAATAGCAGTCTTTGAGATACTCAACATAGATGAAGAAATCCAGGACATGATTAACCGACGCGCCACCACCCGGGAAATTACTGCCGCCGCAGTCCAGTCGGGCAAGCTCAAAACATTGAGACATGATGCCGCCAGCAAGGTCTGCCAAGGTTTGACCACAGTTGAGGAAGCCGTATCCGTGGTGATGACCTAATGCCTCAAACATCGTGCTAGGAATATGCAATACAACTACAAGGCCATAAACGGTACAGGAAACTCGGTAAATGGCTTCATTGAGGCCACAAGCCCATATGAGGCCCAGGAAAAGCTGGCCAGCCAAGGATACATTCCCCAGAAAGTGTCCCCGGCCAAAAGCTCCTCTTTTTCCTCCCTCAATGGAGTGGAAGAACGCCTTAATCTGATGCTGTCCACAGTCAAGACCCCGGAACTCATCTTGTTTACTAAGCAGTTTCGGACCCTGTTCAACGCCGGCATCAACATAACCAACTTGCTGCAAATCTTGGAAGAGCAAACTGAAAATCTGAAGCTCAAAAAAGCCGCAGCCGCCATTGGCCAGGATATCCAAGGCGGGATCTCTTTGAGCGAGGCTTTCGTCAAGCATCCCAGAATTTTTTCCAACCTGTACTGCAGCATGATCCAGGCTGGGGAGGATAGTGGTCGGCTGGGCGAAGTCCTGGACCGGCTCGTGTACCTCTTGCAGCATGAGCACAAGGTGCGCTCCGATATCAAAAGCGCCACCCGCTATCCCAAGATCGTGCTCGTAGCCATGTTTATTGCCTTTTTATTTTTGCTCACCTTCATTCTGCCCCAATTCATTGAAATATTTGAACAGGCCGGCGTGGCCTTGCCCCTGCCCACCCGGATCAATATTGCCCTGTACGAACTTATCTTGGGCTATTGGCCGGTCCTTGTGACAGGATCCGCTTTGGCCTTTGTTGGATTACAGATGTACCTCAAGACCTCCACAGGCCAGTACCACAAGGATTGGCTATTCCTGAAGTTGCCCCTTGTCGGGTCGGTTTTTCAGAAAGGCGCCATGGCCCGGTTTGCCAATATCTTTTCCATCCTCCAGGCCAGTGGCGTGTCGGTTTTGAATACCTTGTCCGTCCTGTCTGGGACCATTGGCAACGCTGCCATTTCCCGGGAGTTTGCCAAGATTCAAGATCAGCTCCGGGAGGGGAGAGGGATATCGACACCGTTGAAATCCGCGAAGTATTTCACGCCGATGGTCATCAATATGGTGGCTGTAGGCGAAGAGTCCGGGAATCTGGACGAGATGCTCAGCGAGATTTCCTCGCATTACGACGACGAAGTGGATTTTGCAGTCAAACGCATGGCTGACAACCTGGGCCCGGTTCTGATCGCCCTCTTGGCAGTGCTGGTGGGATTTTTTGCCGCCTCAGTATTTTTGCCCATGTGGGATTTGGCGAAGACTATTTAAAGAGGCATGGGGCATGGGGCGTGGAGAAGAAGGAAGAGGCAAGGGGCAGGGAGTTGGGATTTTGGCATTTCATCCTAAACTAGGTCACCTGCGGGAAGTTTTACTGGGGCTGAAATGTTTACCCTTCACCTGTAAAAGGACGCCGGTGGCGCACCCTCAAAGTCCAATAATTGCATATTTACGGAACATGGTATCCTTCCTCGATTTTACTCCCTCGGTTCATGCTACCCATACACCCCTGCACATCGTAACACCAACGCTGCAGGAAAATGCTTTTCACAGCACTCTTTTTTCTATGTCTGGAGGTATACTTCAATCAGAACTTGCATATCCCCATGAACCTCCGCCTCCACCTCCATCAAAACCACCTATACCACACCAAATTGACTTATCTTCATCACAACCACTCGCACCAGAACGCTCCTCATCTAATTCTCCGTTCACGTATACGCAGCCGTCATAATTGCCGCCTGGTGGCCCTCCTCCACCGCCTGGTGGCCCTCCTCCACCGCCTGGTGGCCCTCCTCCACCGCCTGGTGGCCCTCCTCCACCGACTTCAACTGCATCTATTGCTTCTTCATTCTCAAAAAAAACATTACCTTCAAACGCTGATTGTCCTGGCCATCCTTTAAGTTCAGCATCATTGCCTATACATGCATCACCTTGTACTTCCCACTGTGATGATCCTGCTACTTTTGCGTTAATATACAAACCGCCTGTAATCGTCACATGAGGTCCACCACTTATTTTTTTTGTTATAGCTAAATCGTTAAATGTCGTATCCTTGATGTCATCCGGATTGTAAGCATTATCGGGTTCATCCCAATGCGGATCATTAGGGTCCTTCCATGGCCCACCACCGGTTTCAATTGCATGCCTGGCACGGGCATCATTCCAGCTGTCCCCAACCCAGCCTCGATATTCCCCACCATCATAATTCGCTCCAAGATCATCAGTATTATTGCCAAAATTTATAGATTCAGTCCTAGACCACCCCATCAATCGGGCACTCTCTGCGGCATAAAAGGCCCGTTCTGAATCCACACGCTCAGTGGAAACCATGGCAGAGGAAAAAGTCAGATGAGAGATGCCAGCGGCAGCAGCCGCGACCACCACCAAGAAAACCATGGCAGCGATAATCACCGAACCATGCTGGGCGTGGCATTGTGTATCAGATTGTGGACGCATCACGGTTTAGCCTCCATATGGCAAAAACATCACCTTATATGTATGGATGGGTGGTAGAATTTCACTGGTTGCGGTTGAATACATCTGTTGAGTTTTTATATCCGTCTAATTCTGCCTCTATTTCATATAAGCCACCACTTTCCGTTTCCGTGCAACTTATTGAAATATCTCCCATGTCATCGCAGGAAATATTTCCCTCACGCACTTCGCGGGCGACCCTTTCCAATGCATAGTGAACCTCAACCCGGTCTGTTTGGCCGCGCATGGTGCCCAGCCACACCTCCATGGTCTGGGCTACAGGTCGGGCGGCAAAGGCCGCTATAACGCCCAATAAGACCAAAACAACCACTAGCTCGAGCAAAGTGAAGCCCGAAGCCGTTTTTTTTGGGGATCGTCGCTGAATTACCGAGGAAAGGAAGTCAGCCATTCTTGACCTCTATTGAAGGGGTAACCGGAGTATTATGTCTCCGTAATCATCATTAGGTGAACCGGATCTGATTATTTCACAATAGCCATCACTGATATGATCATTGTCACATATTGTAGCATTAGTAACCTCAGCGTTTTTATTGCAAATACTACCGTTCACACCTTGATCACATTCGTGGATTATTTCTTCCATTTCGCTTCGAGCTGCATGCAGCCACTCCTCCGGAGCCTCCGAGCGCTGCGTCATATTCTTCAAGCTGGGGAGGATGGCCGCGGTAAAACCCCAGGCAATTATACCGAACAGCACCAGGCCAATGACCAACTCCAGCAGAGTCACTCCCTTCTGATATTTCCAGGTTCGCATTGTATTTTCTGCTCCTAATTGCAAGCCCGGCGCTGTATTGCCCCTGTCGAGCCATCTACGCAGACGTGCTGGCTATCACCATTTGCACTGAGCGTGATCGTGACCGAACTGCCCGATAAATTGCCTTCCGGGTATTGAAATAAGATTGGTCCGTCTATGGCAATTGCGATCTCATCAGGGAGATTTGTTCTGGAAATAGAGTACCCGCAATCATCCGGGTCTGGGGCAACCGACCAATCATTCCCACTGGTCGTAACATTAACTACAGTTTTCGCACACCCCTGAGCCATGGACCTGGCCTGACGCAAATCACCGATGAACTGGTCCCGGATTTCTTGCACGTCCAACGAGCTGTATAGCCCGGAAAGTCGCGGCAGCGCCAGGGTCGCCAGCACCCCCAGAAGCACCAGCACGGCAATGACCTCCAGCAGGGTAAAGCCTAGTTTGGGTCTTCTGAACTTGGATGGGAGTTGTGTCATGTATAGAGCCATCTTTGTTGCGGCTATCGATTCCTGCATCGCGAGATAGTCGGGTCGGGTGTGCTTCTAGAAAATCACACCTTGCCACAGGATTTTCCCCTAATCAATCGAAAGAGCAAGCAAGGAATTGTCGGGGATGTTGTTGTTCCCACGCTATGCGTGGGGACAACAACCGATACTATCCGGTTTTAAAAACTCACCCGATTAATCTGCCGAATCAAGCTCATTTTCATTCCGGCCATTGCAAACTTTATCGCTTCTTGCAGCCCCTGCCGTTGCCAACAGCGCCCTTGCGAGTCAGATCTTCTTCCCTTCGGTCCGGGCCAACACAGCATCTTTCAGCTGAGAGATTTTCCGGTTTTGCCGGGCAAATAAGGTTCCTCACACAAATCTGTGCCTGACTTGAGGCCAAAAACTTGAAAAGCATGAGCCCTCTCGGGTAGTTAGGTAGTTACCACACAAACCTATCACCCAGGAGGAACTCATGCTCGTGTCCCAGTTAACCAAATTGACGCTGGATATTCAAGGATTTCGTGTCGGTCGGGTTCAAGGTGATACGAGCGGGATCACCGTAGATATAGCCCCAGACCGGCGTCATCTGCTCTTTTGCAGCCGCTGCGGCAGCGCTGCCAAGTATCGGGATACCCTTACAAGTCGCTATTTTCGCCATGTCCCTCTTTGGGGGATCCCTGTATGGCTCCGGTACAGCCCCCGCAGAGTTCGGTGCGGACATTGTGGCGTCAAGGTGGAGTATTTCCCCTGGAGCACAGGCAAACATCGGTTCACAACGGCTTTTGCCCACTTCCTGGCTTCGTGGGCCCGGTTACTGCCCTGGAAACATGTAGCACAGCTTTTTGGTTGCTCCTGGGGTACCGTGGCCGCTGCTGTTGACCAGATTGTCGAGTATGGTCTGGCCCATCAAGATCTCTCGAATCTGACGCACATTGGGATTGACGAAATCTCCCGAGAAAAGGGCCAAGTATACCTAACCAATGTCTACGACCTGAATACCTCCAGACTCGTATGGAGCGGGGAAAAACGGACAAAGGCAACAATTACCAACTTCTTCACCTCGCTTGGCCCTAGCAAGATCGATAAGCTTGAAGGGGTCTGTTGCGACATGTGGGAGCCGTATACCCAGGTCATTCAAGACAAGGCCCCGAAAGCGACGATGGTCTTCGACAAATTCCACATTGTCCGGCATCTCAATGAAGCCGTTGACCAGGTCCGTAGAGACGAGATCCGGGAGAAGGGCCAAAAGCACAAGGATCTGGTTAAAGACACCCGATATATCTGGCTCAAGAACCCGTGGAACCTGACTGACAAGCAGGCATCTCGGTTGAGTGCACTGGAAAAACTCAATCTCAAAATCAACAGGGCGTATTTACTCAAGGAATCATTTCGCCAGTTCTGGTCGTATGAGTGCAGGACTTCAGCCAAAGATTTCCTCGACAAGTGGTTCTGGTGGGCGACGCATTCCAGGCTGAAGCCAATGCGAAATTTTGCTTGGATGCTGCGCCGCAAAGAAGAAAATATTCTCAGTTATTTCGACATGCCCATCAGCAATGGCTCGGTGGAAGGCCTCAACAATAAGGCTAAAGTCATTAGTCACAGAGCATACGGGTTCAGGTCGGCCAAGAACTACATCCGGAATCTGTACCATTGCATGGGCGGGCTACCTGAACCCCAAATTATGCACAGATTTGTGTGAGGAACCGCAAATAAAAAATCCGGCCTTACAAATGAAGGCCGGATTTTAAAGAAAATAGTCATATTGATGCGTTAGATTGCAATAGCCTTTTCCAAATATTAGTCTTATGACTTCACTTGACACCAAACTGGATCTTCAAAGCCATTTTCAGTCCATTTACCAGGGATTGTAAAGTGGCCGGTTCCACCATCTTCAGTACCAGTTTCGATAGTGCTAAGTCCCTCAACATCTTCTAAAAAGTCAGTAGGCACATCAGAACAAGTCCCATTCCATGTTACTCCAGCACTTGCAGCTGCCCCCATAGCCTCACTTGAAGCAGCACTAGCAGCCCCTGCTTTTTCTGCCGAAGTCTGAAGATCTGCAAATCTAGGCACTGCCAAGGACGCCAGCACGCCCAGCACAACCAGTACGGCCACCAACTCAATCAACGTAAAACCGCCCTGCGACTTTTTGATGTCTTTGTTTTCCATGAAATACCTCTCAAATTTTCCGCGCCCGCGGGCGCTGTTCAAAAAACTCGCACACTTTCCGGCGCACCGGATTTCGGATTTCTCAATTTCACAAATAATAATGATTGTCAACTATTACAAAAGCGTTACACCTTGCATTTCCATGCAAGCACCCTCTTGTATACGCAAACGGCAAAGGTTCCCAACCAACTATCATCCAATCATTCTAGATAGTAACCGCTATGCCTCGCCGTTACAGGGAAACACCCCTTAAAATAGCTAAGCTGATTACCATTGCAGAGAACGTAGAACCACACAGAGCAATCCCGAACCGGCAAGGGCAGCCAAAATCCCAAAACCCCTGGGATATTTTAGGGTCCAATCCACAATGAACATTCGAAAACGGAGCATCCGCTTTCGGAGCGTCTGCCGTGTGATGCGTGTGTTGGACCACGATTCCAACGATTTTAACGCGCTGGGCCTGATGGTCACGACCACACCCAAGCCCACAACCGCGATTCCAAACAAGGCATAAGTAATGGCCAAACTCTGATGCACAATGCGACAAGATTCTGGGAAAATGCCGGGACTGGACACAATCCAGGCAGCCTGGCAGAGAATGGCTCCACCCAGAATCGTCACGGGGCCGGTCACCTTGTGATAGCGGTAATAATATCGCTCCACGCGGATCTCGGATTGGAGTAGAGCGAGCATTCGCGCGAGGGGCAGGTTGAACTGCTGTACGGCTCGAGGCCGGACTACTGCCAGCAGACCGCAACTCACGGCCAACAGACCGGTCAGAAACAGCAGTACTCGGTAAAAAAGAAGCATCTATGGCATCCGGAAACACTATGGGTGTATGAAGTGCAATGTCGAATGAGGCGCTGTATACTTCACTTGATGAGCAAAGAGCAAGGGGGGAGGGAGATTGGGGGATTTGAAAATTGAGGTATTGAAGAATTGGAAGCATTTGATGTGGCGTGGGGCGAGAGAGTCTGTAGCAGGTTGTTTTGGGCCAAGGGCTGCAAAAAGCAAAGAATGAAAAGCCTGGGTGGGGGGGATTTGGTGGGCCGAAGAACTGAAGAGCCAGATGCGGGCGACAACGGGCATGTCCCTGAGCCTCAAGGCCTAGTCAGGCCCATTCAGTCACACACCCAAAACGGCTGTGAGCATTTCCCTTCGATGGCCGGCACAAACACCCCATGCGCCGGGGCTGGCTAGCTGGGTTGCTTTGCAAACGAAGTCACGGCAAGATAGAAGTCTTTTGACAGCGAACGCGTCCCAAGCTGAAGGTTCAACGCCTTTTGCCTTCCGGCGTAAACCATTTTTTCGCTCACCTACCCATCTTTTATATCCATCTTGTTTTTATAAAACCTGACAAAACGCAACACCCGGGACATGCACTATGGCCTTCCTTTCCGCAAGTTCAAGCTTCACCCGCTATCGGATCACCGACACCGTGCCCCAGACCACGTGGGGTGAGATCGACGACCGTTTGAAACGCTTTGCCTTCCAGGACATCGACAACACCGCCGACGAGCGCTCCTTCGGCTGGGTCTGTTTCGACAACATGCTGGACAACGAATGGCATACAGCCCCGCCGCACAAGGGCGATTACCTGACGTTCAAACTTCGCCTCGACACCCGCCGCATCCCGGCCGCGGTGCTCAAAAAGCACTACACCCTGGACCTGGAGGAACTCACTGCCCGGGCTCGTGAACAGGGCCAGAAGTACGTCACCCGGGACCAGAAGAAAGAACTCAAGGAACAGGTCCGCCTGAAACTCCTGGCTCGGACCCTGCCTATTCCGGCCACCTTTGATGTGGTCTGGAACATCGGGACCAACCGGATCTACCTTGGGTCCACCCAGGCCAAAATCCAGGACATGTTCGAAGACCTCTTCACCCAGACGTTTGAACTCCATCTGGAACCGCAATCTCCGTATTTCCTGGCTCGCAATGTCCTGGGAGCCAAGGACCGCGCCAAACTCGACGACTACGAACCGGGAGCCCTGATCTAAATGACCGAAGACATCGATCTCAATAAAGCCGCGACCCTGGATCCCTATCTGGGGCAGGATTTCCTGACTTGGCTGTGGTTTAAAAGCGAGAAAAGTTCCGGCATGTTCCGTTCAACCTCCGGTGAGGACTTTGCCCTGTATATTGAGCAGCGCATTGCGGTCCAGGGCGGCGACGGCGACAATGTCGAGACCGCGGTCTGCAGCGGGCCGCAGGCGGAAATGCGCGAAGCCCGGCTGGGCCTGACCACGGGCAAGAAGGTCAACCAGGCCCGGGTCCGCCTCGAACAAGACGCCAACGAATGGCAATTCCAGCTCAAAGCGGAAGATTTCAGCTTCGGCAGCCTGAAGACTCCGAAGGTCGCAATGAAGGCCGAGGAGGGTGACGACCCGGACGGGCCGTTTTATGAAAAGATGTATCTGATTGAAAAAGCGCTGGAATTTTTGGACGGACTCTATCTGCAATTCCTGCAGACCCGCCTGGGCCCTGAATGGCGCGAGGAGATGCTCGCCCTGCGGTCCTGGATCATGGAGCAGGACTAGCTGTCGGTGGGCCCCACCTCACCGCCCACGGATGCCTGAAAGAGGATCCGTGCGGCAACGCAGGAATTTTCGCTGGATTGCTCAATGCCTAACAGGCTGTTGAAAATCTCCCAATGGCAGCAAAGCTCCAATACGTTCAAACTCGCACGCACAACTGCATACACTGCGAATTTGAACTATTTGGCCAACCCTTGGGTGGATTGAACGACCGGCGGTATACGGAATTTTCCAACAGCCAGAGAGGGCCGGGCAATGACGGGAGCAGGTGTCCCTTTTACTCTCCGTCTTCACTGTGTTCCGGGAAATCGGCGCCGAAATGGTCAAAACCCTTGAGATCCAGGCGGGCGCCGTCGAGATAAATCCCGGAGCGTTCGACCACTTTCCCCAACCACAGGATCTCCGGGAACTCCCGCTCCAGAAAATGGCTCGCCCCCGGGGCCGCCGCACCCAGCAGGGCGTAGTCCTCGCCGCCGAGAAGGGCCTGCTCCACTCCCGGCAATCCCGCAAACTCCCGTGCGAATTCGACCACCTCCGGGTGGACTTCACTTTCGCTCATGAAGACCTCGACGCCGAAGCCCGGCCCGACAAAGCGGGGCAAGTCCTGCATCAGGCCGTCCGAAACGTCCATCAGCCCGCGCACCTGCTCGAATTCGCCCAAAGTCTGGGCCTGCTCCAACCGGATCTGGGGCCGCAAATGCGCCTCGACGGCTTCCGGAAAACGCCAGCGCAACGACTCATCATCGCGCTCGAGCACGGACAGCCCGCAGCGGGCCAGACCGACATCGCCGAGACAAAAAAGCAGATCGCCAGGCTGACAATTGCGGCGCAGCAAAAACCGTTTCTGCGACTTGCCCCACATGGTGATAGCCACCGCCAAAGCCGGTCCTCGGCTGAGATCCCCACCGACCAGGGGCAGATCATGCTCCCGCGCCAGATCGGCCATACCTGAGACCAACCCCTCGCAGAATTCATCGCTTTCCCGCCCTGTGGCCATCAAATTGAGGGCAAAGCCGAGCGGCCGGGCCCCCATGCCGGCGATATCAGACAGATTCACTGCCAGGGCCTTGTATCCGATGTCTTCGGGACTGAAGTAGGTCCGCCGGAAGTGGACGTCCTCCACGAACATATCCGCGGTCAGGCACATCCAGTCCGGCGCGCGCAGCACCGCGCAATCATCGCCGCGCCCCAATGGCATATGGGCGTGAGTATTGGGAAAATACCGGTCGATCAAGGCAAGAAAACTGTCTTCGGAACGAAGGGTCATGCGGTGGCCTCAACGAGAGAGTTTGCTGCACAGAGACGCTATGGCAATTGCAAGCTGGAGGTCGGCTTCGGCTCACGCCGGAACCGACCTCCAAGAACCTGAGCCTCGAAAACGGAGCCTAACCGCTCAAGACTCTTCCATTTGCAGGTAATCAGCGATCATGGTCTTGATCCCGAAACCGCTGAAGTTCACCTTGTACTTATTCGGCGGTATAAACGAAAGGATCTTGCCCCGTCCAAAAATCTTGTGCCGGCAATACCCATTGCTGGGCTGGGCCTGAGACGTGGATGCGGAATTGACCGGGGCGTCGTCCTGCACGCTACGCTGCGCAGCTGGTTTCGGAGCTGGCTCCTGCTGCCGCCGGAATCCGCCGGCATACCCTTCCCGCCACTCTTCATATGTCGAACTCGGCAATTCCTGGACAAAAGGACTGGGCAAGACCGGGGTGGAGCCCTGATTGCGTTTGTAGACCGTGTCCGGGACATACAAGCCCAGAAAATCTCGGGCCCGGGTACAGGCCACATACATCAGCCGCCGCTCTTCCTCCATGTCATCAGGCCGGGACAAGGCGTGACGGGAGGGGAAGCGGTCTTCGACAAGATCGATAAGCAAAACAGCCGACCATTCCAACCCTTTGGCCGAGTGGATCGTCGAGAGCACGACCTTGTCTTCCTCGACCCCATGTCCGCTGCCGGGATCAGGATTGTCCAGGCTCATATCCGCCAGGAAATCTTCGAGTTTGGTATACCCGGCCGCAATCTGGGCCAGCTCTTCCAGCCCGGCCTGGCGCTTGGGATAATCGTCCGGATACCGCTCCTCCATATGGGGCCGGTAATAATCGAGCAGTTGTTCGATGACCGGTGCGACACCGAGGCGGCTGTTGCGGAGATTATCCAGGAGCGTCAAGGTGTTTTCGAGTTCCGGGACCCGTTTGCAGGTCCGGCGCATATACGCCTCGTCGCCGTGCAGGGTGGCCTCGTAGATCCGTTCACAGGTCTTGGGGCCGATGCCGGGCAATAGCGAAAGTGCCCGCTGCCAGGCCGGCAGATCCGCAGGGTTGGCCACCAGGCGCAAATGGGCCACAAAATCTTTGATGTGGGCCGATTCGGCAAAGCGCATGCCCCCGAATTTCTGATACCCGATCCCGAGTTTATTCAAGGCCACTTCCAGCGGATACGACTGGTACCCGGCCCGGAACAGGACCGCGATATCGTGCAGCGGGGTCGTGCGGGACAATTCCACGATCTTGTCCACCACACCCTGAGCCTGGGTCATATCACTCAGGGGACGGACCACCTGCGGTTTCGGGCCTTCGATGCGCTCGGAGAACAAATGTTTCTCGTATTTGGCTGTGGCCTGACCGAGAATCTGATTCGTGAGTTCCAAAATGGGCTGGGTAGAGCGGTAATTCTGCTCCAGCTTGATGACTTTGGTCCCGGGAAAATCGGAAGTGAATTGGAGGATATTGTTCACCGTGGCGCCGCGAAAGGCGTACACAGACTGGGCGTCGTCCCCCACAGCCATGACATTGGCCTCCGGGCCGGACAAGAGGCGGACCAGTCGTCCCTGGACCAGGTTGGTATCCTGGAACTCATCGATCATCAGGTGGCTGTACCGCTGGACAAGAAAGTCCCGGATATCCTCGTGTTCGCGAAGCAGGGTCTCGAATTTGAACAGCAGGTCGTCGTAGTCGAGCAGGCCGTGCTTGGCCTTGAACGCCTCGTACCCGCGCTGGATAATCTGGATCCCTTCAGCATGGGGCAAAAGGTGGCCCGCCTCGCTGGCCAGGATGTCTTCCAGGTCGCGTTCCTTGTTCCGGGCCTTGCTCATCAGGGACAAAACCGCCCCCTTGCGCGGAAAGGACCGGTCTCCCTTGCCGACCCCCTCCATCTCCCGGACCTGCTTGACCACCCCTTCGGCGTCGGAGCGGTCCATGATGCTCACCCCCTGGTCATAGCCCAAGCGTTGCCCGAAGCGACGCAGCATGCCGAACGCGAAGGCGTGAAAAGTCCCCCCGGCCACGCCATGCAAGCCCTGTCCGGCGAGATGCGCCGCCCGGGTGAGCATTTCGTTGGCGGCCTTGCGGGTGAAGGTCAACAACAGGATCGATTCCGGTGGGACGGAGTTTTCCACCAACCGGGCCAAACGGTAGACCACCGTTCTGGTCTTGCCGCTACCAGCGCCGGCGATGACCAGCACCGGGCCCTGCAGCGTCTGCACGGCTTCCAATTGCGCCTGGTTGAGATGGCGCTCGTATTCAATATGGTCCATACACGTCTATCATCGTTATCCGTTGCCGGAAACCGGCGACGGGGAGTTGTCTGGCGTTGTGCCGGTTCGGGATGGATCCGTCGAACCGGTCCGAAATTCACATTCGACCCATACCGGGGCTGTGGCTCCGCGCATGGCTTCGGCATAGGGGGCGCCGCGGGCGACCACATCGCGCACGACCCGCTCCAGCGACGCGGGCCCAGTGCGCAATGGAATCCGCACATCTTGTACCCGCCCCTGGACATCCACCTGGACCTGAACAACCACCTGGCCGGGTCCCGGCGGATCGGCTCGCTCCCAATGCGGGGCGATCCGGCGTTGGATCTGCCGCAGCCGGGCAAGGAGATCAGCATCGTGCACCGAGCTGCTGCCCAGGGCGGACTCGGAAAGAACACCCGAAGGCGCTTGATGTTGTGGCTGGGAAGCAGGCCTGGGCGGGACAGAAGAGGCCGGGTCCGAGCGGGCCGGAGCATCGTCCGGCTGGGCCACGAGACGCAACTCCAGGGGCTCCTGCTCGTTGCCCGCCAGATCCGGTGTCAGCCAGGGCCAGACCAGGGCGAGATGCAACGCCAGGGACAGGGCTATGGCCCCCCACAATCCCAGATGTCGCCTCACATCACTCTCCGCTGGCCTCCGCTTCATGCTCGGTGTTCCACCCATTGCCCCGCGTCCACCAGGAACGATCCGGGCCGCGAAACCACCAATCGGTGTGGTCGGTCTCACTGATCGTCCGGGCCAATTGCCGCCCCGTCTCGGTACGCAACCGCTCCAAAGCGCATTCCATCCACTTGGCCGCATAGGGATTGCCGAGATCGAGTTCTTCCTTCAGGTTGAGGATCAGATCGATCTGATCGGCATCCTGGGCCAGACGGGCCTCCTCGCTGGCCACACGTTCCAACTCGTCGAAAAGCGTCAGAATCTCCTCTTCCAGGCCTGTGCCACGCAAGGCGTCGGCCAAGGCATTTTCCGGGGCGGAGGTGTTGTACATCCGATTGACATAGTTGAAGTCGCCGATGCGCGCCTCGTGCACATCGTGAAACAGGCAGAGCTGAACGGTGCGGTTGACGTCAGCTCCGGTCATCCGGGCCAGGATATACCCGATGACCGTGGTTCGGAACGAGTGTTCAGCGACATTCTCCGAGCCCGAGCCCAAAAATTGGTATCCTGTGCGCGGCGTCTTGCGCAGCATCCCCACTTCAAAAAGAAAATCGGCCAAACGTTTCTGCTGTCCGTTCATAGGCTCCCGCCAAAAGACAAAGGACGCCACGCCAATCGCGACGCCATATAGTTACGTCCGATATTCGGCGTTGATGCGGACGTAGTCCAGGGTCAAATCCGAAGTCAGGACTTCAGCGCTCTTGTCCCCAAGACCGAGGTCGATTTCCAGTGGCACTTCCCTGCGGTCCAAATACGGTGCCAAAAGGCTGTCCAAATCCGCATCCACCGGGACCCCGTTTTCGAAGAGCGGCAATCCGCCCATCCAGACCGACGTCGATTCCGGGGCAACAGTCGCGCCGGACCGTCCCAGGGCCGCCACGATGCGCCCCCAATTCGGATCCCGCCCGAAAAGCGCTGTTTTGACCAGCGGCGAATGGGCGATAGTCCGTGCCGCCTGCTCGGCGTCCTGGTCGGACGACGCCCCCCGGACATGGATACGAACCACCTTGGTGCCACCCTCAGCGTCCTGGACGATGAAATAGGCCAGATCACGGCAGACCGCCTCCAAGGCCTCCTGAAAGCCGGGCGTCGCAGTGTCCACCGTCACATCGCTGGCGCCGTTGGCCAACCCCAGCACACAATCGTTGGTGCTCGTGTCGCCGTCGACCGTGATACGGTTGAAACTCCGGTCTGCGGCCCGGGCCAGCATCGTCTGCCACAGCTGGGGCTCAATCGCCCCGTCGCAAAGGACAAAGCCAAGCATGGTGGCCATATTCGGGCAGATCATGCCCGCCCCCTTGGCCAGGCCCAGAATACGGATCTCTCTCCCCCCGACGGTCACGCTGCGCCAGGCAATCTTGGGAAAGCTGTCAGTGGTCACAATGGCTTTAGCCGCGTCCAGCGGTCCCGCTTGGCCAGCGGAAGTACGCAACCCGCGAACAGCCTGGGGCCAGAGATCCATCACCAATTGGTCCCCGATCACGCCCGTCGAGGCGGGAAGGATGTCTGCGGAATCCATCTCCAGGGCCTCACCCGCCAAGCGCAGCGTCTGCCGGCAATTGTCCACGCCGGTCTGCCCGGTACAGGCGTTGGCCTGACCAGCATTGACCAAAACGGCTTGCGCTGTTTGGCGCTTTTGCAGTTGCTCCCGGGCCACAAGGACCGGGGCGGCCTGGAAGACATTCTGCGTAAAGACACCGGCTGCGGCTGCCGGGCGGTCGCTGGCGAGACAGGCCACGTCATCGCGTCCGGTATATTTAAACCCCGCGCCGTGGGCGGCAAAATAAAACCCTTGCGGGACCTGGATCATGCGCTGCTCCTCATTCATCCAATGCACGCCACAGATTTTCGAATTCTGACCGCTGGCGTTCGATTCCGGAAAGAAACGGCGAAAAAACGGGGCATTTGTGCCGGACTTATTGGCCGCAGCACCGTTTGTATTTCTTGCCGCTGCCACAGGGGCACGGATCGTTGCGACCGACCTTGGGCTGCTCCCGCTTGTAGGTCTTTTGCGCTTCGCCGCTTTCGTCGGCCCCGGAATAATTCAAGTCCTGCGGCTGTTCCTTGTGCTTGAGTTCTTCTTCAGCCACCCGCTGCAGACGCAGATGGCTCAGGGCCTTCAAGGTGCTTTCCTTGATCCGGAAAAGCATGTCTTGAAAGAGTTCAAACCCTTCACGCTTGTATTCCTGTTTCGGATCCTTCTGTCCATAACCGCGCAGGCCAATGCCTTCCTTGAGGTGGTCCATGGTCAGCAGATGCTCTTTCCAGATCCGGTCCAGGGACTCCAGCAGAAAGAAGCGCAGAATTTCCAGATAGTGCTCCCCGGCCTCTTCTTTGAGATGCGCCAGAATCTTGCGCACCGTCTCCCGGGTCGTCTCCTGGTCCGGCAGGCCGGCGGAGGTGTCCAGCCACCGCTTGAGCCCGAACACATCCTCCAATTGGGCCTGAACCATATCCAGTGTCTCCTGGTCCGGGCCCTCTTTGTCGGCCATGTGCACCGGCTGGTAGATGACGTCCACCACTTCATCGACGAATTCGTCGATCATGGACTCCAGGTCGTCGCTGGCCATGATCTCCCGGCGCTGGGTGTAAATGACCTCGCGCTGCTGGTTCATGACGTCGTCGTATTCCAGCAGCTGCTTGCGGATATCAAAGTTATGGGCCTCGACCCGCCGCTGCGCATTCTCGATGGCCCGGGAAATCATCTTGTTTTCAATGGCCTGCCCTTCTTCAACGCCGAGCTTCTGCATCAGCCCGGAAATCCGGTCAGACCCGAAAAGCCGCAGCAGATCATCGTCCAGGGCCAGATAAAACCGGGAGCTGCCAGGATCCCCCTGACGACCGGACCGTCCCCGGAGCTGGTTGTCGATCCGTCGGCTCTCGTGGCGCTCCGTGCCCAGGATGTGCAACCCGCCGAGTTCGCGAACCCCGTCGCCGAGCACGATGTCCGTCCCGCGGCCGGCCATGTTCGTGGCGATGGTCACTTTGCCCCGCTCACCGGCGCCGGCCACGATCTCAGCTTCTTTCTCGTGGTGCTTGGCGTTCAAAACCTCGTGGGGCACCTTGCGCTTCTTGAGCAGGTTCGAAATGAGTTCCGATTTGTCGATGGAGGTGGTGCCCACCAGGACAGGCTGGCCCTTGGTGTACAGGTCGCTGATCTCCTGAGCGATGGCCTCGTATTTTTCCTGCTGGGTCCGGTAGACCACATCCGAAAAATCTTCACGGACCATCGGCTTGTGGGTCGGAATGACCGAGACTTCCAGGTTGTAGATCTGGTTGAATTCCACGGCTTCGGTATCCGCGGTACCGGTCATGCCTGAAAGCTTGTCGTACATGCGGAAAAAATTCTGGAAGGTGATCTGGGCCAGGGTCTGGTTTTCCGCCTCGACCTTGACCCCTTCCTTGGCTTCCAGGGCCTGGTGCAGGCCGTCGCTGAAACGGCGCCCCGGCATGAGCCGGCCGGTAAATTCGTCGACGATGATGACCTGGCCGTCTTTGACGATATAGTCGTCGTCGCGGGTGAAGAGTTCGTGGGCCTTGAGCGCCTGCAGGATATGGTGCTGGAAATGGATGTTCTGGGCGTCGAAAAGGTTTTCCAGCCCCAGAATCTGTTCGCAGCGGGCCACACCGTCCTCAGTGAAGGTGACGGTCTTGGCCTTTTCGTCGACGTTGAAATCCCGGTCGCGCTTGAGTTGGGGCACGATGGTATTGATCCGTTTGTACATGGCGGTGGAATCTTCCGCCGGACCGGAAATGATCAGCGGTGTCCGGGCCTCGTCGATCAAAATGGAGTCGACCTCGTCCACGATGGCGAAATGGAGTTCGCCTTGAACCAACTGATCGGCGTAGAATTTCATGTGGTCGCGCAGATAATCGAAACCGAATTCGTTGTTGGTCCCATAGGTGATATCCGCGGCATAGGCGGCTTTGCGTTCCTCATCGGTCATGCCGTGCATGATGCTCCCCACGGACAGGCCGAGGAAATTGTACAGCTGGCCCATCCATTCCGCGTCCCGGCGGGCCAGATAGTCGTTGACCGTCACCAGATGGGCCCCTTTGCCACTCAAGGCGTTGAGGACCAACGGCAACGTCGCGACCAGCGTTTTCCCCTCACCGGTCTTCATTTCCGCGATCCGGCCCTGGTGCAGAATAATACCGCCCATAAGCTGGACGTCGAAATGCCGCATTTCGAGGGCCCGTTTCCCGGCTTCCCGAACCAGAGCGAAGACCTGGGGCAGCAACTCATCCACTGAGCGCCCCTGGGCCACCTCCTCGCGCCATTGATTGATCTTGGCCGGAAAATCTGCGTCTTCCAACTCCTGCATCTGCGGTTCCAACCCATTGATGGTCTCCACCATGGGCCAGACCGTCTTCAAGAAACGCTCGTTTTTCGAGCCAAACATTTTTTTGGCGATTCCACCGAACATGTGTACTCCGTCACTGTGTTGTCAACAATTCCAGCCAATGGCCGACCTGAATGCCTGCCGGCGCAGTCGCTCCAAGTTGGATGACGCACCCGGCGCATCCGGTGACCACGGCATCGATTTGTGAAGGAACCCGGTCCCAAAACGCGTGCCCCACGCGGGTGCACAGCTCAGGATGTTCCAATTGCATGCTTCCGCCCAGGCCGCAGCACTGGTCCAGGGACAAAACTTCTGCCCCCTGGCTGCGCAACACGGCTGCGAGCCACTGCCCTTCCCCCGCTTCACTGTGGCACGGCGAGTGGGCGACCACTTTAAAGCCGGCCAACGGGGGGACCGGCACCGGTCCGGGCTCGGGAATGAGCCGCCAAAGCGGCGTCAGACAGGTCAGCCAGGCGTCGCGCTCAGCAGCGTCCTGCCAGACATCGTCCAGGGCGCCATACGCCTGGAGGCCGGCCAGACAGGTCGCACAAAAAACCACAAGGCGCGGGCGTCCTGCCTCGCGCCACAATCGCACATTTTCCGCTTGCAGCCGGTGCTGTTCTTCCGGCAATCCGGCCTGGCCCAACGTAAAACCGCAACAGGCCCAGTCCGGCGTGGCGAGGACCGTGTCCGCCGCCTGCTTCAAAACGGCCTCAGTCGTGCCAAGCCAGCCGGTCTTGGCAAAACGGGCCGCACAGCCCGGGAAAAGCATACAGGCCTCTTGAACAAGGCCCTCCCGAGCTTTACCTGTCTCCACCTGGTCCGGCAAGGAGCGGTTGCGGCCGAGGCTGCGCAGAAGCTCCCGGCGGCTTGACGGGGCCAACCCCGGAGCGCGGCGCCCCCAGGCTGCCAAAAGGGGGTACAAACGCGGGGCGTTGTCCACCAGACGCCCCCAGATCCAGTTGCGCCAGCCCGGGTGTGCGGCTTTCAAGGCCTGCAATTGCCGGGGGACATCGACATTCTGGGGACAGACATCCCGGCACCGCTGGCACCCAAGACAGATACCGGCCAGACGTCGCACAGCGGCCTCGGAAAGATCGCCGCCCCCTGCCATCGCCTGGAGCAGATCGGCCTTGGCCCGCGGACTGAGTTCCTCGTTATCCGTGGCCTGAAAAAGAGGGCAGACTTCGAGGCATTTGCCGCACATGACACATTCGCCCCGATGGATGTCCGACGCAAAGCGCTCCATCAATATCCCTTGTCCGGATTGAGAATGGCGTTTGGATCAAAAACATGTTTCACCCGGCGCATCAGGGATTGCTGTTCCCGTCCGATCTGTTCGTGGACAAACGTCCGTCGGCTCCGGCCGATACCGTGTTCGCCGGACAAGGACCCCTCGAGTTCCAGCACGAAGCGCAAAATGCGCCGGGAGGCCCGTCCAACGGCCTGGCGCTGGGACTGTCGGCCTTTGTCGTACATGATATTCGTGTGGATGTTCCCGTCACCGAGATGGCCAAAGGTCAAAATGGTCACCCCTTCCTCAGCGGCGATCTGTTTCACGCCCTGGATATACCGCCCCACGCGGCCCCGGGGCACCGTCACATCCTGGCTGAATTTATGCGGAGCAATCCGGAAAGAGGCCTGATTGATCAGCCGCCGGGCCTGCCAGACCCGCTGCTCCTCCTGAGAGCCAAGGCCGGTATAAAGGGTTGTGGCTCCGGCCTGGGTACAGACGGTCTCCACCGCCTCTTTCTGAGCGGCCACACAGGCGCTGATCCCATCGACCTGGATCAGCAGGGCCGCAGCAGCGGTCTCGGCCTTGGGAAGCGGGGCTATCTGCCGAATGCATCCCAGCACGTCGCGGTCCAGAAATTCCAGGGCCACCGGGAGCATCCCGGCCATGAAAACGGCTTGCGCCGCCTCCAGGGCGGTCTCAAGCTCAGGGAAAAAGGCGAGCACAGAAGCGGTCTGCGGTGGTGCCGGCAGGAGTTTGAGCCAGGCCCGGGTCACAACACCCAAAGTCCCCTCGGATCCGACGAGAAGAGAGGTCAAATCAAGTCCGGCGACGTCCTTATGGGTCCGCGCTCCGGTCCGGATGATTCTGCCGCCCGGCAGCACCGCCTCCAGACCGAGCACGGCGTCCCGGGTCACGCCGTACTTCACGGCTCGCATTCCCCCGGCATTGGTGGCCACGTTGCCCCCGATGGAACTGACCGCCGCACTGGCCGGGTCCGGCGCATACAATAATCCCTTGGCCCGGGCCTCTTTTTGGAGCTCCCCCGTAATCACCCCAGGCTGGACCACAGCCACAAAGTCATGGGCATCAATCTCCAGAATACGGTTCAAATGCAGGGTGGACAGAACAACCCCGCCCCGCTCAGGCACACAGCCGCCGACGACATTGGTCGCCCGCCCTCGGGTATAAACAGGGATCGTTTCGGCATCGGCCCAGGCCAGAAGACGCTGGACCTGCTCCACGGAACTGGGGCGGACCACGGCCTGGGGCATGGCGTGGGACCGGCTGGCGTCAATGCCATAGACATGCATAGCTTCCGGAGCCAGGAGCAACCCCTCGGCGGGAAACAGCGAGCGCAAAAACCGCTTATGGGCGCGGCTGAGGGGCGTGGGGTGCGGGAGGGACATTGGTGGCGGGAAACCTATTTGGCCTTGGCCATTTCCCGGTCCATGTCCCGTTGAATGGCCTTTTGTTTGAGTTCCTGACGCCGATCCCGGACATTCTTGCCCCGAGCCAAAGCCAGCTCGACCTTGAAGCGGCCGTTTTTGAGATACACCTTTGTGGGGACCATCGTCAGGCCTTTTTGCTCCACTTTCCCCCGCAAGGAGGCGATTTCACGCCGGTGCAGGAGCAATTTGCGCGGCTGGTCCGGATCATGTCCGGCATATCCAGCATTTTCGTAGTGCGCAATATGGACACCGACCAGAAAGGCCTCTCCGCCGCGGAACTGGACATAGCCATCCTTGAAACTGATGCGCCCGGCGCGCAGGGACTTGACTTCCGACCCTGTCAGCACCAGACCGGCTTCGATGAATTCGATAAATTCAAAATAGTGGCGGGCCTTTCTGTTCTGGGCCACAACCTTTATTCCTGACATGAACGCACATTTCCTTTCGTTTTCCTGCGATGCAGTGCCTCCCGCGAGCGCAACACCTGCGTCGCATATGCGGACCGCAACCAGGGGCAGGATTACCCGAATAATCCGCCCGGGCGCTCCTCATCGTTGCCGAGCATGGAGGAATAGAACATGATTTCTTCCGGAAAACGCTTGAAGATAATGTCCTGGACCAGGGCGTTATTTTTGGCCACCGACGAACTATTGATGACCTGTTTGAGCAGATAGGCGCATTCTTCCATGGTCGCGTTGCGGATGATCCGCTTGATTCCCGGGATCGATTGCGGATTGATGCTCAAATTGTCCACTTGCATGCCCATCAAAATGGGCACGCAAAACGGGTCCGAGGCCATTTCGCCGCAGAGGCTGACTTCGATACCGGCCTGGTGTCCCGCGTCGACAACAGACTTGATGCTGCGCAACAGGGCCGGGTGCAGCGGCTGATACAGATAGGAGACGTATTTATTGGTCCGGTCGATCCCCAGTGAGTATTGGATGAGATCGTTGGTCCCGATACTGAAAAAATCGACTTCTTTGGCCAGGATATCCGCGGTCATCACTGCGGACGGCAGCTCGACCATGATTCCGATGGGGGTATCCGGATTGTAGGCGATATTTTCGCGGCGCAATTCCTGTTTGACGCCCTCGACAAACCGCTTCAGCTCGACCAGCTCATTGAGTCCGGAAACCATGGGAAACATGATCGAAACATTCCCGGTCACACTGGCCCGGAGAATGGCCCGCAATTGCGTGCGGAACAAATAGGGGTACTGGCGGCAAAACCGGATCGCCCGCAATCCGAGGGCCGGATTGGCCTCCTCCAGGTGCCCGAAAAGATCGCTCAATTTGTCGCCGCCCAGATCGAGGGTGCGGATGACCAGACGCTCCGGGGCGACGATGGAGGCCAGGTCCCAATACTCCTCAAAGAGTTCATTTTCCGAAGGCAGTTCATTGCGATTGAGGTAACTGTATTCAGTCCGGTACAGGCCAATGCCCTCCCCGCCGTGATCAAGGACCGAGGTCACCTCTTCGAACAATTCGATATTCGCCAGCACGTTGACCCGGTACCCGTCGATGGTCTCCCCGGGCAAGTGGCAGCTGCGCATGATCGTGCTTTGGTAGGCCTCGAACTGATCCTTGAGTTCGGTATACTGAGCCAGTTCCTCATTGTCGGGAGCAATGAACACTTTGCCCTGCAGACCGTCGATGATGACCTCGTCGTCATCCTGAATCGAATCTTCAAGGTCGGTCACCCCCACCACGGCTGGAATCTGCAGCGACCGGGCCAGAATGCCTACATGCGAGGTCTTCCCGCCCAGGGCGGTGGCAAACCCCATGATCTTGTCCACCTCCATCTCGATGGTATCAGCGGGAGTCAGGTCATGGGCCACCAGAATGACCCGACTGGTGATCGCCTTCGGGCCCTCCTCGCAACCGAGCATTTGTTTATAGACCCGCTCGGCCACAGAGCGAACATCCAGAATCCGGTCCCGGATATATTCATCCTCGATGCTGGCAAAGACCTTCTCGATATCGTCAACCGCCTTTTCCAGAGCCCATTCCGCGTTCAAACGCATTTCGCGGACATAGTTCTGGGCCGACTGGCGCAGTTTCGGATCGCGCAGGATCATCAAATGCGAATCGATGATCGAGGCGTGCTCCCGGAGTTCCTCAGGGACCTTGGCCCGTATCTCCTCAAGCTCGACCAGGGCTTGGTCAAAGGCGTACTTGAGCCGATGGATTTCCTGGTCCACAAGCCCTTCGGCCACGGTCTGTCTGGCACTGAGACAAAACCGTCCCCGGTTGAGATAATAGACCCGGCCGATAGTAATGCCGGTGGAGACAGGGATTCCAGACAAAATATGTCGGGCCATCTATTTCGCCTCGCCGAACAGATTATGAAACAGGTCCGACAGATGGTCCACAGCATCATGCGCATCCGGACCGTGGGCCTTAAGACGCACCCTCTGGCCCTGGCCGACGGCCAGGGAAAGTATATCCAGAACCGATTTGGCGTCCGCCTGGCGGTCGTCCACCAGGACCCAGACCTGGGCCATGAATTTTTGGGCCTCTTTGGCCAATTGCCCCGCGGGTCTGGCATGCAATCCCAATTCGTTGCGCACACGCAACGCCAAATCCGCGGTGTATTCCTGGTCCCCTTCGGCGGACTCCGTCCCCTGAGGGGCTCGAGCGGCCCTCTCCTCAGTCATCTGGTCGCACCTTTGTCTTCATGGTTATACGCCGAGCATCCCAACCAGAGCCACGACACACAACCCGATGATCCATATTTCCCGCCACACGCGACTGCGAGCAGCAAGACCTGCCAAGACCGTGAGCATCCCCGCCCAGAGCACTATCGCCCATTCGGGCAAGGCCACAGGAAAAACCTGCCACACAATCCCCAACGCAAGCAGGGCGTTGCCGATTTTCACCCGCCGCCCCCAATTGATGAGATTCCAGCGTTTGAGGCGCTGCAAAAATCCCATGCCCTGGCTCACCCCAACCCCAAAAAGCCAGATCTTGAACACCTGCAGCAAAATCAGGCTTCCCGCAAGCCACAAGACGGCCGCGGCATACATCCCCTGCATAAGAAAGACAACAGCTCCCAGTGCCCAGCCGACAAGCAGAGAACCGCCGAAAAACGAATCGCCAATGGCCGAAAGGGTGTAGGTCACGGTCTGGCGAATGGAGATAATGTTCTGGGGCGTGAGACCGCCCGCCTCCAGGCGCTGCTCGAGATGTAAAAAGCAGCCGACCAGCAGCGGGGTCCACCACGGGTGGGTGTTGTAGTGGTGCAGATACCGCTTTCTGGCGCGCCGCAACATGCGCCCATTCTCGTACAACGCCCTCAGGCCCGGGTCCATGGCGTACGCCAGCCCCATATTCTGCAATCCGCGGGGATTGAAGTTGGCCCCTACCAGATAGGTGCGCAAAAAACAGCGCAAAAGTGTAGGCCAACGCAGTGACGCCACGATTCGCTCTACTCCTTGCCTTGCAGTTGCATCAGCAGTTCGTACAGGGCTTTCGCCGACCATCCCGGCACATGCTCCTGAGCGGAACGAACAATGGCTTTGGGACGGCCGCCCTCGTCACTGGCCCGCTTGAGCCAGGCCCGGGCTTCTTCGGTCGAGGCGACCTGCTCTTCGGCCGGACCGATGACCACCGTGAATTCTCCCCGCCATTCCCGGTCAAGAGAAGCCCACCGGTCCAGACGGGTTATAATAAACTCCTCATGGGTCTTGGTCAATTCACGGGCCAGACAGAGTTCACGCGAACCCAGTTCGGAAGCCGCCACAGCCAGGGTTTCCACCAGACGGCTTTTTCGTTCAAAAAAAACAATCGTACACGGAAGCCCCCCGTATTGCCGCCAGATCTGACGTTGCTGGCCGACTTTCCGCGGCAAAAATCCCAGAAAGGTGAAGGGATACGGCGGCAGTCCGCTGGCCATCAAAGCCGTTACCGGAGCCGAAGGGCCAGGGACCGGTCGGACCGCGTACCCCGCCTCCCGGCAGGCACGGACGAGGCGGTATCCCGGATCGGCCACCAAAGGCGTTCCCGCATCCGAAATCAAGGCCGCATCCTGTCCCTGCCCCAGGTGTCCCAGAACAGTCTGCAGCCGGGCCTGTTCGTTGTGCTCATGAAAACTCAAAAAACCAGGGCCCGTCAGGCCGACCAGTTCAAAGAGCTTGCCCGCACGTCGGGTGTCCTCGGCCAGCACCAGATCGACCGCCGTCAAGACCTCCCTGGCCCGCGGCGACAAGTCACCAGGGTTGCCAAGAGGAGTGGCGACTATCCACAATGTTGGAGAGTTCGAAGGCATTGGTGCAGTGCTCCACTTGGTTGCCTGAGGGGCCGGAAAAGACGGAAATAACATCAAACCGGCAGGGTGTCTCCCACAAACGGTTCCGGCTCAGATACGCGGAGGCCGCCCGGATCAATCGCTGCTGCTTGGCTGGAGTCAGGGCCTGAATCGGCAGTGTCCGGCCGGAGGAGGCCCGGGTCTTGACTTCGACAAAAATAATCTCCCTTCCAAGACGGCACACAAGATCAAGCTCGCCGCCACCGCCACGCCAATTGCGGGCCACTATGACATAGCCGCACGATTCCAGATAGGCCCGGGCCGCTTCTTCGCCGTCCCGGCCTGTTTTCAAATGCCTGGCAGACACAAATGCTCCTCGCGCTGGACAACCCCCTTGAAGGTCAGCCGGTGCATGCGGCTTGGCCCGAGGCGGCGCAACGCCTCCAGGTGCGCGCGGGTGCCGTACCCCTTATGGCGGGCGAATCCGTACCCTGGATAGCGTCGCTCCAGACTGACCATGACCCGGTCGCGAAAGGTTTTAGCTACAATAGAGGCCGCCGCAATGCAGGGTTCGCTACTGTCCCCGCCAACGATGCTTTTCTGGGGCAGCGAGGTCGGCACGGGCTGGTTGCCGTCGATATAGACCATATCCGGGACGTGTCCCAGGCGCTCGATGGCGGTCAGCATGGCTCGCTTGGTGCTCTGCAGGATATTGATCGTATCGATCACCGGAGGCCAGACCACTCCCAATGCCCAGTACAGGGCCTGCTCCTTGATGGCTCCGGCCAGGACCTCCCGGCGTTTGGCCGAAAGCTGCTTGGAATCGGTCATTCCGGGCAGATCCCAGGTCTTTGGCAAAATGACCGCCGCCGCAACGACGGGCCCGGCCAGGCAGCCTCGCCCAGCCTCATCCACCCCAGCTACGCGATACGACTCGTTCATGGTTCACCCTGCACATTGAGACCAGAAACCCTGGAAAGCAGGCTCGCCTGGGAGCCTGCGTCGCGGCAAAAAAAAGGCAGGAGGCCGGGGAGAAATCCCTTACCCTCCTGCCTTGAGGCACTTTATTGCAAAACGGCCGCGGTGCACGCCGTCCCCGTGCCCGCCATGCGCAAAAAGGCTATTTTCTGCCCATGGTGTTCCGGGGTTTGATGCGGGCCGCTTTGCCCTTGAGCTGGCGGAGATAGTAAATGCGGCTCTGGCGCACCTTTCCTTCCGTGACCACCTCAACACGCTCAATGGCGGGAGAATGCAAGGGGAAGACCCGCTCCACACCGATTCCGCCGGAAATTTTCCGTACCGTGAACGTGGCGTCGGTTCCGCCGCGACGCACCTTGATCACTGTGCCCTTGAAGACCTGAATGCGCTCTTTCTCGCCTTCAATGATCCGCACGTGGACATTCACAGTATCGCCGGCGCGGAATTGAGGGATATCGATCCGCAAATGGTCCCGTTCGATTTTCCGCAAGGCATCCATTGGCAGCTCCTTTGTATCTGGCGCCGCCCCGGCTCCGGGGAGGCGGCTTGAATTGCTCTGTCGTCTCAAAAATACGGTATCAGGAGGGTCTGTACCCCTCAGTCAATACCAGTCCTGCAAAACCCGATCGATATAGATGGCTGCTGCGGAACGTACGGAAAGATGATTATACGTGCTCAAAAAACGCAGCGGGGGCAGCAATCCATCTGTCTGGGCCAGGGCCTCGTCCGCCAGCCCGGACCCTGTCCCGAAGACGAGGAGAACCGGACGATGCTCCAGCGCCGTCCGCACCTCCTCGAGGCGCACCGTCTCTTGCCCCTGAGCGCTCGTGGCCAGCACGAGCGGGGGTTGACCGGTGCGTTGCAAAATATTGTCCCGAATGGCTTCCAAATCCGTGACCACATGGACGTCGGCCAATGCACTGGCCCTGTCAGCATTGGTTTGGCATCCAGCGCCCTGCCGCCAATGGTCCAGCAGCCGATGCGCCAATTCCCGCTGGTCAGCCAGGGGAGTGGCCAGATAATAGCCCCCAAGGCCGTAGGAACGGGAAACGCGTCCAATATCGTGAATGTCAAGATTTGTCAAAGAAGTTGTGCCCACTTCCCCGGATTTGGTCAGCACCGGGTGGTGCAGAAGCCCGACATACAAATTCCGTCCCCGCCACTGCCGGGGCAACGCTTGCAGGCAGTGCTTGTCCGCAGCGGACAGGGAAGCGTTCCGGAGCAGTTCCGGTCGATATGCCAGCGTGGTCTCCAGGGCCTTTTCCCGCCGCCACCGGGCGATACGGGCATGGTCCCCGGACAACAGGACCTGCGGGACCTGGAGCCCCTCATAGGTTTCCGGCCGGGTATAGTGGGGATACTCCAAAAGCCCCGTGGAAAAGGACTCTTCGGTGGCCGAATCGGTTTTGCCCATAAAGCTCGGCAGCAACCGGGCCACGGCCTCGATGATACATAAGGCCCCGGTTTCGCCGCCGTTGAGGACGTAATCGCCAACGGAAACGGGCTCAATGGCTTCCAGGGATTCAATTCGGGCGTCAATCCCTTCATACCGGCCGCAGATGAGCGTCAGGGCCTCTTCTTCGGCCAACTCCCGCGCCAGGGTCTGGTCGAAGGGCCGTCCCTTCGGAGACAAGAGCAGCGTCCGTCCCCGGCGGGGGATGGAGTGCAGGGCCCGGCGCAAGGGATCACACATCATGACCATGCCCGGCCCGCCGCCATACGGCCGGTCGTCCACACTGCGGTGGCGGTCCTCAGTGAACTCCCGCGGATTGATTGTGGCGAAGGACACCAGCGATTCTTGACACGCTTTGCCCATCAACCCGCATTGTAGCGGTGACGCAAAGAATTCCGGGAACAAGGTCACCAGGGAAAAATGCACAATAGACTCCGGCAGGAGGCCCTCAACGCGTGTCGTCGCCGTTGTGGAGGTAGAGGTCCAACAGCCCTTCAGGGGGGCGGATCACCACCACCCGTCGCTCAAGATCGACATCCAGGACAAAGGCTTCGCAGACAGGGAACAGGATCTCCTGACCCTGCGGGCCCAGAATAACCCAGACGTCCTGGGCGCGATTGTCCTGGACTTCGAGCACCTCTCCAACCCAAGCGCCGTCCTCCAACTCGACCCGGCATCCAGGCAAATCCTGGCGCAGAAGGACCGCGTCATCCGGTTCCGGAAGATCCCGGGCCCGGGCCAGGACTTCTCGCCCACGGATGGACTCGGCGGCGTCACGGCCCTCGATCCCGTGCAGAAGGAGAACATCGCGCCCTTTGTGGACCCGATGCGACAGCACGGCATACGGCTTGGGCCGACGCCGCTCGAATTGGAGATAGATACGCTCCAGCGACGCAAACACAAAAGGGAAGTCCGCATGGGGCTCCAGGCAGACTTCCCCTCTCAACCCGAGTGGCTTGGCAATCCGGCCGATGGGCACCAGGCGTATCTTGCCCATAGCTTTGCTGACGGTTATTCCAGGATTTCCAGAACAGCCCGTTTCTGCGCCTTGGTCGAGGCCGCCCCCAAGATGGTCCGCAGGGCCCGCGCGGTGCGCCCCTGGCGACCGATAACCTTGCCCAGATCTTCCTTGGCTACCTTCAGTTCGATGACGGTCGTTTGCTCGCCCTCAATTTCCTTGACTTCCACCGCCTCAGGAACATCAACCAATGATTTGGCGACATACTCCACTAGATCCTTGAGCATGGTATCACCTCCACATGCACTGGGTCGTCAATCTCACGTCCGATCGTCCCGTCAAACGGCACGCTGTGCTCAATGCCTTATGAGGAAGCGGTCCCGTCAACACGGGGCAAGCAAACGGCACGGCAGGCTATTTTTGCCCGCTGGCCTTGGCCATCAAGGAACGAACAGTCTCCGTCGGCTTGGCGCCGCGATCAATCCAGGCCTGGACTTTGTCCATATCGATCTTGAATTCGTTGGAACTGACCATGGGGTTGTAATATCCGAGATATTCCAGGGCCCGTCCGTCACGGCGGTTCTGGCTGTCCGTGGCAACAATACGATAAAAGGGGCGTTTTTTCGAACCCATGCGTGTCAATCGCAATTTCAAGGCCATACGCTGTGATCCTCTTCTTGTCTTACTCTGTCGTTTGGTGTTGAGATACAAACACGATTCCAAGCCGCAGGAGGCCCCATGCCACCTCAGCATCTGGCTCCGTCAGGCCTTCCATATACTCAAAAGAATGCGTCCCCAAACTGTATCCAAGACAATGCCGTGCGGGCATCGCTTCTGGCGGGTTCGCTGTAGCACAACGCAAATGGGTTATTTCTTTTTGCGTTGTTTCTTTTTGGCTTTGGCTTTTTTCCGCCGCTTTTCAATTTCCTTCTGGCGCTTGCGCGGATCCTGGCCACCGCCGGTGCCACCCGACCCCCCCGGCATTCCAGGCATCCCGGACATGCCAGCCATTGCTGACATATCCGAGGGCATAGCCGCAGTATTCTTTTTGCCCTTGCCGCCCATTTTTTTCAACATCTTTTGCATCTGGTTGAAATTTTTGAGCAGCTGAGTCACATCCGAAACAGTGGTCCCACTGCCTCGGGCGATGCGTTCCTTGCGGCTGGTGTCGATGGACTGCGGACGACTCCGTTCCGTGACGGTCATAGAACTGATCATGGCTTCCAATTTGACCAGTTCTTTTTCCGGCATCTGGACGTTTTGGAGTTGCTCCCGCATTTTTCCGGCCCCGGGCAACATCTTCAATAAGCTGTCCAGGGAGCCGATTTTGCGCAGCCGCCGCATCTGTTTGCGGAAATCATCGAGATCGAAATCCGCCCGCTGAAATTTGTCTTCGAGCTCCTGGGCTTCCTGCTCGCTGACATCGGTCTGGGCTTTTTCAATCAAGGTCAGGATATCGCCCATACCCAGGATGCGCGATGCCACACGATCAGGATAAAAAGCCTCAATATCCTTAAGCTTTTCCCCAACCCCCATATATTTGATGGGCTTGCCGGTGATGGACTTGATAGACAAGGCCGCCCCGCCGCGGGCATCCCCCTCCATCTTGGTCAGCACAACGCCGGTCAAGTCGAGCAATTCGTCAAAGCGCTCGGCCACATTGACGGCGTCCTGTCCGGTCATGGCATCGGCCACAAGCAGGATTTCACTGGGAGCGCAGACCTCTTTGATCCGCGCCAGCTCATCCATGAGTTTTTCATCGACATGGAGCCGGCCGGCCGTGTCCAGCAAAACGGTATCCTGGCCGTTTTCGCGCGCCTTTTCGAGGGCGTCGCGACAGATATCCACCGGATTCATCTCAGAAGTCGACGGGTAAGCCGGAATGTCGATCTCAGAGGCCAGACGATGGAGTTGGTCGATAGCCGCTGGCCGGTAAACGTCAGCGGGCACCAACAGCGGCGCATGGTTATCGCGGCGCAGTTGCAGGGCCAGCTTCGCGGAACTGGTCGTTTTTCCCGATCCCTGGAGGCCGACGAGCATAATAACCCGCGGCGCCGGGCCTTTGAGATTCAATCCTTCCTGACTGCCACCCAGCAGATCGATCATCTCCTCGTGGACAATCTTGATGACCTGCTGGCCTGGTGTCAGGCTGGACAGGACCTCCTGGCCCATGGCCCGTTCCCGGACGCGATCGGTGAAGGTCTTGACCACCTTAAAATTGACGTCCGCTTCCAAAAGGGCCAGGCGCACCTCACGCAACCCCTCCTGGATCGCCTTCTCGTCCAGGCGACCTTGGCCTTTAATGCGCTTGAATATCGAGTCAAGTCTGTCAGAAAGGGTATCAAACATGGGCGCTTCCGCAGTTTCGCTGTCTGGGCTGCCGCAAAACGGCATTACAAAAGTTTGAAAACATAAACTCAAATCCCGGAGGTGTCAACGGACAACTCTCAGGCCCGTCCCGTCACCCCCGGGAAAACGTTCTCATTGCCACCGTTGACGGGCCCGGGCCAGGGAGGCGGCGCCATTGCGAATAACCGTTTCAGGAACGCAAAAAGACAACCGGAAATAGCCGGGAAAACCGAATCCGGAACCTGGGACAGCCAAAACCCGCTCTTCCTGGAGGGTCTGGACAAAGGCGACATCGTCGCCGCCTGGGGCCTGGACAAAGAAATAAAACGCCCCTTGGGGCACGGCATAGGTATAGCCCCCGGCGTCAAGGGCCTCGACCATGGCCGCCCGTCGTTTTTCATAGACCTCGAGATCCACCGAGGCCTCCAGGCAATAGCCGACAAGACGCTGGCCAAGGGCTGGAGCATTGACAAAACCGAGGATGCGGTTGGTCAATACCAAGCCGTCCATAAGTTCCTCTTTTCCAGGCATCTCCGGATTCAAAGCCAAATACCCGACCCGTTCTCCGGCCAGGGACAGATTCTTGGAAAAGGAACTGACCACCACACTGTGTTGGTAGGCCGGCAAAACAGGGGGCACCTGCGTTCCGTCAAAAGTCAAGAAACGGTACGGCTCGTCGGACACAAGCAGGATGGGCCGGCCGTACTTGCGGCTTGCTGCGTCGAGGACAGCCGCGAGTTGGCGCAGCTCCGATGCAGAATAGACCCGCCCGGTCGGGTTATTGGGGGAATTGATGAGCACAATCCGGGTCTTCTCCGAGAGAGCCGCCTCAATGCCTTCAATATCCAGAGCGAAATCCGGTTCGCGTGAGGGGACCGTGCGCAGGACGCCGCCGTGGTTTTGGACGTAAAAGGTATACTCCACAAAAAAGGGCGCGGGACAGACCACTTCGTCCCCGGGCTCCAGGATCGCCCGGAACAACACATTCAGCCCTCCGGCGGCCCCACAGCTCAACAACAGTTCCTGCTCGGAAAGCGCGACCTGCTGCTCGCGGGACAAGCGCTGGGCCAGGGCTTGCCGGACATCAGGATACCCGGCATTGGGCATATACCCGAAGGCATAGGACGACTGCGCCTGTTCAGCCAGGCGCTGCAACCCTTTGGTCACGGCTGCAGGCGGGGGGAGGTCCGGATTGCCCAAACTGAAATCATACACCTGGTCTTCGCCGTATTTGGCCTTCATCTCCCGCCCGGCCTCGAACATCCGGCGGATCCATGAGGAACTTTCCAAATAGGTCTGCACCTGTTGGCTCAACATCGACATATCCCGCTCCTTTCAATTACTGGGGGTCGTGCCTGCGGATTCTCAACTTCGCACAAAACCTCTGCCAACCCTCGGCAAAGGGGCACCGCTGTGTGTTGCTAGCGTGAAGAGCACCGATTTTCAATATCCAAACCTGCATCCGGTCCGGACGGCGGGGGAAATTGGACCGCCGTTTCACGGTTCGTGGCTCCAACCCAACCCAGGCCCGGCTCCGAATCTTGCCCAGCACCTCAAAATCATATAGGCCTGGGATTCGTTTTTTGACCTTCAGACTCCATTTCCCCTGAAAACCTCACCTTCTCCCCCAAAACGTTTTGGCTTGGCCAATGCCGTTTGGCGCTCCAGGCCCGGCTCCATACGACAGGGGCCGCGGGAGGTGTCGGCCCGGGGCGTTGGCATAAGGAGCAAACCGTGATCCAATTCAACCACGTCTCCAAGTGGTTTGGCGATTTCCAGGTCTTAAAGGACATCAACCTCCACATCGAGCGCGGCGAGGTCGTGGTCATCTGCGGCCCCAGCGGATCAGGCAAAAGCACCCTTATCCGCTGCATCAACAAATTGGAACCGTATCAGCAGGGGCAGATCCGGGTCGATGGGGTCGACCTGGCGGATCCGGAACTCAGCTTGAGCCAGTTGCGAGCTGAAATCGGTTTCGTCTTCCAGCAATTTAATCTCTACCCGCACATGTCGGTTCTGGAAAATGTGACCCTTGCCCCGCTTTTGGTCCGGCGCATGTCTCCTTCGGCCGCGGAAGACCGTTCCATGCAGCTGCTGAACAAAGTCGGCATTCCCGAAAAGGCCCATTCCTATCCGGCCCAATTATCCGGCGGGCAACAGCAACGGGTAGCTATCGCCCGCGGTTTGGCCATGCAGCCGAAGATCATGCTCTTTGACGAACCGACGTCAGCCCTGGATCCGGAAATGATCAACGAAGTCCTTGAGGTCATGAAGACCTTGGCCCGGGAAGGCATGACCATGATCGTGGTCACCCACGAAATGGGCTTTGCCCGGGAAGTGGCCGACAGGGTCATCTTCATGGACGAGGGTGAAATGATCGAAACCAACACCCCGGAAGACTTTTTCCACCACCCGCAAAACGAGCGGACCCAACTTTTCCTGAGCAAAATCCTGGCCCATTAAACCGCCTCTTATGAGGTGCCCTCTGGGACGTCTTTCTGCCTGCCAGAGACAAAAAGCTCCCTTTGAAGGCAATATCGCATTCAAGGTGAGCCCTAGCGCCAAATGTCAGGAAATACTTGTCAGTCGCGCTCCAAGCAGGTAAGAGCCAGAAAAGGTCACTTTCCATCCTGCAACCCCCTATCAAAGGAGCTGCCCTATGCGCTTCGGCAAAATTCTCTTTCTGGCCGTCATTTTTGCCCTGTTCTCTGCCCAGGCAGTGCTTGCCGGCCCCACGTACGACCAGGTCATGAAAGACAAGGTCATCCGCGCCGGCTTGATGACCGACTCCATTCCTGGTGCATTTTACAACAAAGACAACGAGTGGGTCGGCTTTGACGTCGACATCGCGAAAGAAATCGCCAAGCGACTCGATTGCGAACTCAAACGGGTGCCGGTGACCAACAAAACCCGGATCGCCTTTGTTCAGCAGGGTCGCATCGACATGTCTGTGGCCAACATGACTCATAAACGCGAACGGGACAAATCGATCGACTTTTCGATCACCTACTTTTTCGACGGCCAAAAGCTCCTCGTCAAAAAGGGCAGCTTCGCGAACTGGGACGAGATCGTAGGCCAGAAGATTGCCACCATGCAGGGCACGACCTCGGAGGTCAATCTGAAAAACAAGCTGGAAGAGCTCGGTGACACCAACGCCGACGACAACGTCATCTCCTTCCAGAAGGAATCGGAATGCTTCCAGGCCCTGGAAATGGGCCGCGTTGCCGGCTGGTCCACAGACTCGACCATCCTTCTGGGCTATGCCGCGAAGCGTCCGGGAGAATACGAACTCATCGGCGACTTTATCAGCGACGAACCCTATGGCATCGGCCTGCCTGAAGACGATTCCAAATGGCGCGACACCATCAACTTCACCATCCAGGACATGTGGCTGGATGGGACCTACATGGACATCTACAACAAATGGTATGGTCCGGACACTCCGTACTCCTTCCCCATGACTGAACAAATCGAAGTCTGGCCCTAGAACGGCAAGCGACCATGGATTGACCGAGCCCGGAATGACGCGTATTCCGGGCTCTTCTTTTGCTTTTTGCCACGCAGGGCCGTTGCGGCCGTAGTCCCTATGGCCATTTTCTTGAAGCCGGCGGGTCTGCCGCTTGCTCCCTGTCGGAGCAACCCCGCGCCGGTCTCGCCCTGTAACCGCTTCCGGGACTGTCCTCACCCCTTATTCGGTGCCGGGCAACCAGCTCTCGTGCGTTGGACCACCGTCCTCACTTGAGGCCACCCACAACACCTCGATTGATGCCCTATGAGTACCCTGCGCTACGTTCTTGAAAAATCCTGGGCCCAATATCTTGTCCTCTTTCTCCTGGTCGGCACGGCCATATACTATTGGGGCTGGATTTTCGACTTCGGGTATGAGTTCGATTGGTCTGTTCTCTTCACCTTCAATGATACCTACGGCGAATACCTTGGGTTGAACCTGCTGAAGGGATTGAAGGTCACAATCATCATCTCGTTGATAAGCGCGGGGATTGCTCTAGGATTGGGGACTGTCTTCGGGCTCGGGCGCCTGTCGTCCTTCAAACCCTTCTATCTGTTTTCGACCTGGTACGTCGAATTCTTCCGGAACACGCCCCTTCTGGTCCAGCTCTTCTTCTGGTATTTCGCACTGCCCAAAGCCCTCCCGGAAGCCGCTCGCAATTTTGTCTTCAGCCTCGATTACGAATTCTGGTCTGCAACACTGGGCTTGGCGATTTACACCAGTTCCTTTATGGCCGAAGTCATTCGCGCCGGCGTCCAGTCGATCCCCAAAGGCCTTCTGGAAGCGGCGTACTCCTCGGGACTGACCTATTTCCAGGCCTTGCGCACGGTGATCCTGCCCCTGGCCTTCCGGGCCATCATCCCCCCCTTGGGCAGTGAATTTTTAAACAATATGAAAAATTCCTCCCTGGCCATGGTCGTCGGCGTAGCTGAACTCACATGGCAGTCCCAGCAAATCGAATCCCTGACATTCCGAGGCTTTGAAGCCACGACTGGCGCGACTGTCCTGTATCTCGGGCTGTCCCTGGCGATCTCGGGGCTGTTGAACATGATCAACACCCGGTTGCGCATTGAAGATGTCCATAAAAAGGGAGGACTGACCTACCACTTGACCGGCGCGCTCTTCTGGCCCTTCACGCAGATCTGGAAACTCGGCATTCTTCCCGTCTGCAAATTGTGCGCTCCGCCGGCAGACAGTCTGCGAATGTCCCCCGGCAGACGAATGTGGGAGACGGCGAAAAAATCCCTTTTCCAGGCAATGGCCTGGCTGGCCAAAGGGGGATTCGTCCTGGTCTTTCTCTATATCCTCTACAAGATCGGTCAGGGGTTGATGTCATTTCATTGGGACGTGGTCTGGGAAAATCTCGACACCCTGCTTATCTGGCGTTTTCCCCAAAGCGGCGGGGGAGAAGAGAATTTTATGTGGGGTCTTGGCGGACTGAGTTTCTCCATTTTAATGGCGGTGATAGCCATATCCATCAGCTTTTTCATCGGCCTTATTGTCGGGCTTGGCCGGATGTCCAAAAACCGTATCCTGCGCCTGCCCTGTATGGTCTATATAGAGGTTATCCGGGGCAACCCGCTTATCATCGTCATTTTCTGGGTCTATTTCTTTCTGCCCATTTTCATTAAAACCTATCTCAATGTCTTCTGGAGCGCGACCATCGCCCTGACCATCTTTACCGGGGCCTATATCGCTGAAATCGTCAGGGGGGGGATCCAGAACATTCCTCCGGGGCAGTTTGAGGCCGCCTACGGGACCGGGTTGGGATATTGGAGCACCATGCGCCATATCGTCCTGCCCCAGGCCCTGAAACAAATGATCCCGGCTATTGTCGGCCAATTCATCGCCATCTTCAAAGACACCTCGCTGGCATTTGTGATAGGGGTCCTGGAACTCACCTTTGTCGCACAGGGCCTGAACAATCGGTTGATGATTTATCCTTTCGAGATCTATACTTCTGTTGCGGCGCTTTATTTCATTTGCTGCTATTCTATGAGCCTTATGGCCCGGCGACTGGAAAATAAACTCACTCCGGCATCAGCCCGGATGCAGATGTAAGACCGCTATGGACATTCACGACCTCTTGCAGCGCGTGGCCCAAGGGCGCCTCTCTGTCGAGGACGCCGCGCGCGAACTCCGTTTTGCCCCGTTCACCGCATCCGGGGAGGGCGTCTGCCTGGACGGCCACCGCGGGCTGCGCACCGGTGTTCCCGAAGTCGTCTTTGGGTCGGGGAAATCGGAGGCGCAGCTCGAACGGGCTGTTCAAGGCCTGGCTGATCAGGGAGCCTCGGTGCTGGTCACCAAGCTGAGTCCCGGTCAAGGCGAAGCGTTACACGCCTTGTTTCCCGAGGGGAAGGTGCATCCCCAGGCCGGCCTTTTCACCCTCGGCGCTGATCTCTCGCTGACCCCTCCTTGGCCCGAACAAGGTGAGGCGCTGGTCCTCAGCGCCGGGGCCAGCGATCTCCCCGTGGCCCTGGAAGCTTACGCCACAGCCCAATATTTCGGACTGACGGCCGGACTGGTCAGTGACGTCGGCGTCGCCGGGCTGCACCGGCTTTTGCCCCATCTCCAGGCCTGTGACCAGGCCCGAGTGCTCATCGTGGTTGCCGGGATGGAGGGGGCCTTGCCCTCTGTCGTCGCCGGCCTCACGGACAAGCCGGTCATCGCTGTGCCCACGTCAGTGGGCTACGGGGTCTCGTTTCAGGGAGTGACCGCACTTTTGGGCATGCTCAGCAGTTGCGCCCCAGGCGTGGCGGTGGTCAATATCGACAACGGGTTCGGGGCTGCCGCCATGGCCCGTAAATTGTGTCACCTGAAGCCCTGAAACGCTCTGGCTTTTGTACCAATCCCATTTCGGATTCACGGGCCCACGTTGCGAGGCAACCTGAGCGCAGCGGCCCGCCGTTGCTGCCTTCCGCCGCTGCAGACGGCATAAGGAAACACCCTTACCCGCCCTGCTTCGGCCCCCATGCAAAACGTCCACCTTGCTCAGCGACTGAACACTGCTGACCTTCTGCCACACAACCTATGCGCATTGCCTTTATCAATTCCACACACCGTTGGGGCGGCGTCAAAACCTGGATGCTGGATGTCGGCCAGGCCCTTTCCGAACGCGGTCACGCGGTGACGCTCTATGGCCGTCGCGGCCCTTTTGTCGACGCCTGGACCGCAGCCGGGTTGCCTGGGAGGTCGGTCACCTTTGGCAGCGATTTCAGTCCCCGCAGTATCGGTTTTTTTGTCCGCGACTTTCGCGCCTGGACCCCAGATCTGATTCTCGCCAATGTCGGCAAAGACCTGCGAACCGCCGGTATTGCCGCCACGTTGTGCGGTATTCCCGTCATCCACCGTGTCGGTCTTCCGGGAGACATGCGAGACAAATGGAACGTGCGCCTGGTTCACCGCTTCCTCAAGCCATCCTATCTCGTTCCGTGTGAATTCATTAAAAACGGATTGCTGCGAGAGCTGTCGTTCCTGTCGCCGGAGGCGGTCACCTCCGTGCATACCGGGAAGACTCCCGTGACAGTTCCCCCCGGCCAGGTCGCCGATCCACTGCGGCTGGTCATTTCCAGCCAACTCAGCAAGGAAAAAGGCCACAGTGACCTTTTTCAGGCCTTGGCCCGGCTGCGTGGGCAGCACCGCTTTGTCTGCCACATCCTCGGCACTGGCCCTTTCGAAAACCAGCTCCAGGACCTGGCTTCAGAGCTGGGATTGGACCACCATCTCATCTGGCACGGCTTCCAACCCGACGTGCGCCCCTTTTTGCGGCAAGCCGACATTTTTCTTCTCCCTTCATACCGAGAGGGATTGCCCAACACCCTGCTGGAAGCGATGGCTGAAGGCCTTATCCCGTTGTCCAGAAATGTAGGCGGCGTTCAAGAAGTCTGGCCGGATTCGCTCGCCCCTTTTCTCCTGCCAGAGGACAGCGACCCCGCCACATGGGCCGCGGCGTTGAGTGACCTTCTCGTCCAACCCGAAAACCAGCTTCTGCGCTACAAGGCTGCAAGCTGGCAAGCCTGCACCGAGAACTTCACCCTGGCCACTCAGATCTCCCGCCTCGAAGCCTGGCTGCAAGGACAACGCGCCCCAAGATCCTGATCTTACTGTGCCCTGAAAAGCCCGGTAGCGCGCTATCCCCAAACGACACACAGTCCTGCAGGACCACAACCTCCTCGTTCTCGTGGCGAGGTATGTAAATGTCCTCGCAACGTGCTGGCATAGGGAAAACGGCAGCACCCTGTCCAAGTGGCGCCGCGTGGCGCGTCGTTTTTCCCTGCGCGTCGTTTTCCAGACCTGCCCCACACATCAAACCTGTCCCTGTTGCCCTTTCATCTACCGCTGTTTCCCCATGCCACAGACCCTTTTGGACTGCCGGCAAAAAAAAAGACCGGCCTGCGACATCCAGCCGCAACCCGGTCTTCCCGTGTGAAGAGAAGCGCGCTCCCTGTATTGCTCAATGGAAGCGATACTTCACCCAGTCTATTCCAGCCGCCCTCGTCCAATCATCTCTTTACGGAAGATTCCGGCAACTGCCTGCCTAGATAAGAGAGGGCTGGATGCGATCCATCATTCAATTGCAAGGTCTCCTTCAATCTTTTCATATGTTTTTGCACCAATACCCTTGACTTCCTGGATATCCTCGGTGCTTGTAAAGGGATGCTTGTCCCGATACTCGACAATCCGTTTGGCGATTACTGGACCCACCGAAGGCAAGGTTTCAAGCTCGGCCACTGTCGCTGTGTTGATATTCACCGCCTCACTCCCAAACACCGGCGTCCCCAGAACGGCGAACAGGAGACAGACACAGCACAGCGCGCCTAAGATTTTTTGGAATTTCTCCTTGGACATACAAACTCCTTGGCTAGAATGGTGAAACAGACACTATCTGCATGTGCGAGTTGGAATACCAAGAGCACATCAGACCCACATATTTTGCTCTAAATTATTCAATTTCCAAAATTAATAAAAATTGCAGTAGCAGTATACACGACACTCTCAAGACCCGCAACACATTTTTGAACTTTGTGGACTCCCTGCCACATTCCTCGAAATAACAAAGCTCCGCGTAGAGGAATCTACGCGGAGCTCGTAAGGGGTTTGAAGCGAATCGGGATGTTTCACCCCATTCAGCGAATATATCCCTGCTCCTCAAGATAGAGAAGGACCTCCTGAGCGGCTTCAGTCGGTGTCATCTCGGAGGTGTCGATCTCCAATTCCGGATCCGAAGGAGGGATATAGGGATCATCAATACCAGTCACGCCCTGAACCACCCCGGCTCGCGCCTTGGCATACAGCCCTTTCCTGTCGCGTTGTTCACACACAGTCAGTGGAGTGGCCATAAAGATTTCAATATACCCGCCATACCCTTCGATAAGTTCCCTGTTCAGCCGTCGCGAATCTTCATAAGGTGCGATGGGGGCGCATACGGCAATACCGCCGTTTTTCGTGATCTCGCTGGCCACGAAACCAATCCGGCGCACATTGAGTTCCCGGTGCTCGCGGGTGAAACTCAACTCACTGGAAAGATTTTTGCGCACGATGTCCCCGTCGAGCAAAGTCACCGGACGGTCGCGCATTTCCATGAACCGGACATACAGAACTTTGGCCAATGTCGACTTGCCGGCCCCGGAGAGCCCGGTCAAAAAAACGGTGAACCCCTGCTTGTGCCGCGGGGGGTGGGCGACTCGCAACTCCCGGACAACTTCAGGGAAAGAGAACCACTCCGGGATCTGAAGATCGAATTCTAGTCGCCGTTCCAACTCCCGGGAACTGATCTCTTTGACCCGCATCCCCTCGGGCACCTCGTCCTGGGGCAGATACTGAGCCTTGTCCTCCACATAGACCATATGCTTGAGCGGCACCATGTCGATCCCAGTTTCGCCGGCATACTCCTGAACCAGGTGCTGGGCCTTGTATTGCGGATAAAACCGTTCTGCTCCGTTTTGGCACGCGTATGGGTCAGCCTGGTCGTCCGCGACCATGAAATGGGTACACCCGAAATTGCGGCGAACGATGGCCTGGAGCAGCGCCTCCCGGGGCCCGGCGTGGCGCAGCGCCATGGGGAGCAATCCGACATCGATCATATTCCTGGGAAACCGCGCGGCAAATTCTTGGAAACACCGCACCCGGGTGAAATGGTCTACTCGGCCCCAGACCCCATGCCCAACCACGGGCTGCAAAAAAATCGAGGCCCCCACTTCACGTGCTGCATGTTGAATCATCTCTTTATGGGCACAATGCAACGGACGCTCGGTTTGAAACCCGATCACCCGGCGCCAGCCGTTTTGCGAAAAACGGCGGTGGGTCTCTGAAGGAGGAAGACGCAACTGGGAAAAATCATAATGTTGTGGCAGATGGAGCCCTTCAATACGCCCTCCGACATAAAAAGGGTGTGTTTGCTCCAAAAACCTCCGCACACCGGGATGGACCTCAGGGTCACTCGTGCCGAACACAGCCTCGGCTTCCCGTGTTTTGTCCGGGGCCCAGACATCGCTGACCTGCAAAATCGCCAGTAAAAAGCCCTCCGGATCTCGCAGTCCCAGGAGCCCACCAAGCTCCAGGCGGCTTGCCACTGCCTCGGGCAGATCAAGACAAATCGGTACAGGCCAGACTGTCCCCTCCTCCAGGCGCATGGAATCGAGAACGCACTCGTAATCGCCCCGGCCCATGAACCCTTCGAGGGGATACAAGGCCCTGTTGAGAAGCAGTTCCAGATCACAGACCTGGCGCGCATTCAAATCCACCGAGGGACATTGCACGGCCTCTTGCTTCAAACGCTCCACGCGTCTGAAGTGGACCATAAGGCTTTCAGCGTACCGCCGGCCGGAATCCCCTTCGAGCATACCTCTTCCCCGCATTGCTGATGGTCATTTTCTGTCCCGCCTTCCGCGGGACACCTCACTGCGTGTAAAAAAACCGCAACCTTGCCAGGCCGTCCACCAATTCACAAATCCGTTGCACACAACTTCCGCTCGTAGCGCGAAGAAGTCCACATTTGAATGTGTTGCCGCTTGCCGCCATTGGGATAGTGGCCCGGAGCGACTGCGCCCCAAAACGGTGTTGCCTACGTACATTTCCCGGCAAACCCGGCCGCAGCCCTGTGTATGTGCCGTGTTTGTCCGCTAAAGGCAACCGCGTCGCCAAGCCAAAACTCCATCTCACCCTGTACTGACAAGCCGGTGCGGCTTGGAATCCCCGGGGCACAAAGATAAGGCTTACTTCGGCACGACAAAGTCAAAACGCATGGCGCGTGTAAATCCATGCGGCCCACCAGTGTGCCGAGCAAGTTCCACCAGACGTACTTGGGCAGCGCGCTCGGCGATCCACTCCCGCCAGGTCTTTTGCTGCGCAAGAAGCAACCCCCCGTCCAGGGCCAGGTTGCCGTGGCCCAGAACCCGCCCCCGCCAAAAGCGGGGGAAAAAACCGAGTTCGAAGAGATCCTCCTCGGCAACGACACGGCTTATGCTCCCTGCCAGATGCACTTGCCGGCAGTGTATGAAATCCAATCCAGCGCTTTGCAAAAGACTACTCACTCCCAAGTTGAAGATGGCCTTCAATTTGAGGACCTCCTCCACATCATGCGAACTCAGCCACACCCCGGGGGCAAGGCCAAAACGGAGTTCTCCCTGCTTCATCTCCAGCGCTTTGGCCACACGTGAAGCCCACGGCGTTTCCGGGGCTTGCCAATGCCCTTCGCCATCCAGGAGTGAGGCCCGCTTGAGTTGGGCAAGCAAGGACAGAACCCCTGAGCCGGATAACCCAGCCGGAAACTGCTGAGCGGGCTCGCCGGACAAACCGGCGGGGCCAAGCGCGAAACGGCTCCAGGCCTGTTCGGAAAAAACAGTGCCGCAGTCCAGCCCCACGCCTTCCAGCGCTGGTCCCAAGGGCAGACTGGTCGCCACCCAATGGGTCGCGTCCACAGCAAGGACCAATTCAGCGTTCGTTCCCAGATCGATATAGAGAAAGGGAAAGGCGAGGGAGGGATTTTGTGCAAAAAGGGCGCACAATCCGGCGCTGACATCCGGCCCGACAAACGATCCCAGAACGGGCGGAATATAGACATGGACCGGGGGGGAGCCCAAGACAGGGGAGTCGTCTTGAACAGGCAGGACATACGGAGGACGTGTGAGGGGAGATAGATCCCATCCGGCGAGGATACCGGTCATGACGGGATTGCCGACCAGGCAGACCGGGGCAGCGAATTCGGAGGCGACCTCAAAAAGGGCGCCAAGGCGCTTCCAGACCATGTCGGCGAGAAAGGCTTGATCCTGGGGGGAGTTCAATGCCCAATGCAGGCGGGAGACGACTTCCGCCCCCGCTCCCATCTGGGGATTGAAGATGCCGCCTATGTCAACCTGTTCCTGGCATTGCACGGCCCATTTCAGCTGGGTAGTGCCGATATCCAGAGCCACGGCCTCAGGAGAGGAGCACCGCGGTTGCGGGGTCAAAGCCCCTGAGGGAGCTGAATCAATCTGGACACGCCACCCGTTTTCCCCCACGAGATGGCGACAGGCAAGGCGCCATCCGTTCCCGATCTCTTCAGGGGGCAAGGCCTCCAACTCATCAGCTCCGGCCTCCGGAGTACGGCCCGCAAAGCGAACTCGGCAGTGGCCACAACGTCCCAATCCCGCACAAAGCGGTCGGTTTTGAAGCCAGCCATGCCGAAAGAGGGCCTGGGCCACGGTCTCGTCAGGCCTCGCCCGCAATGGTGTTTCTCGAGCCTGGCCCGCATCCTCTACAATGAGGCGAGAGAGAGCCATTCGCCCTCCTACCTGATCTCTAGCAATGGCTCGTCCGGTGCCATTGATCCGACACGGCCGATGGGGACGGCCATGTCTCCCCATTGTTCAAGGAAACGGCCAACCGCCTCCACCTGATCCTCCTTGACCGCCAAGACCATTCCCCCGGAAGTCTGGGCGTCAAAGATCAAGTCCGCGTGGAGGGTCTGCACATGGGGGGCGACAGCGACCAATGCTGCACAATAATGTTTGTTCGCGTAGCTCCCGGCTGGAAGGAGCCCCATGCCCGCAAGTTCCAAAGCGGTGTCGAGATACGGCACACTGTCACTGTCGATCTCGATACAAACCTTGGAGGCCCTGGCCATTTCCAGGAGATGCCCGCCAAGGCCAAATCCGGTCACATCCGTCGCTCCACGGAGGCCAAATTCCTGAATGGCTCGACCGGGTCCGGCGTTGAGTCGACCAGCCCATTTCAGCAATGTTTCTTCCATCGCCTCATACCCGGCCCAATTGGCTTTGACCGCTGTGGCCAAGACGCCGGTCCCAAGCGGTTTGCTCAACAGCAGGACATCGCCAGGCACGAGACCGGCGTTTGAGGCCAAGCGGTCCGGATCGACGTACCCGTTGACCGCCAGCCCATATTTTAACTCTTCGTCCTGCACGCTATGCCCGCCGCCCAAGACAGCTCCGGCCTCCCGTACAGCATCTAAGCCGCCTTTGAGCACATCGGTCAACACCTGCTTGTCCATAGCCTTGACCGGGAAACAGACGATATTCATCGCCGAGAGCGGGTCAGCACCCATGGCATAGATGTCGGAAAGGGCGTTAGCAGCGGCTATACGCCCGAAGGCGTAAGGGTCGTTGACGATTGGGGTAAAAAAATCAACGGATTGCACAAGTGCCTTCCCATCAGGAAAACGGAGCACAGCGGCATCCTCACAGGTGTCCGAGGCGGTCAGGAGCCGCGAGTCCTGGGGAATATCCAATCCTTGTAAAACGGCCTCCAGGTCCCCTGGAGCAAGCTTTGCCGCTCAACCGGACGCTTTGACGCGTGAAACAAGATCATTCATGGGCATTGTCTTCTCCTGAACGAGCAACACAGGCGATGAAACGTTGTAAAATGGGACTTTGACTCCGCCCACGATGGACAACAAGTTCAAAATCCCGTTCACTGACAAATTCCGGGACAGGCATATGCACCAATTCGCCGCGGTCTAACATGCCGGCAGCGGCAAGACGAGAACTGACCGTCACGCCCACGCCGCCACGAACAGCACGCAGAAGAGCCCCGGTGCTGCCCAATACCGCACGCACGGACAGATCTTCAAGGCGCAATCCGCTCCTCTTCAAAGCGTGGCGCAAGGCGCGGCGCGTCCCGGACCCCGGTTCGCGCAAGACCCAGGGCAAACGGGACAATTGGTCCATAGACAGGGGACCCGACTTGGCGACATCGGTGTGCCGCCCGGCCAAAACGAGCAATTCGTCTTTAATATACGGGGAATATGCCAATTCAGACTCTGAATACCGCCCACCGACTACGCCAGCTTCCAATTCCCCTGTCCGGACGGCTTCGGTGATGGTGCGGGAATCTCCCACCTGAAGGTCCAGGCGGACTTCAGGGTAGCGCTGCACAAAGCGGCCCAGCAGGTCTGGCAGAAGATATTCAGCAGGGATCGTACTCCCGCCGAGCAGCAACTGCCCGACTATTCGATTTTCCAAAGCCCAGACCGAGGCCTCGGCCTCTTTGAGAAGCCCTTGAATCTGTTGCGTATAGGTGTACAGCGTTCGCGCGGCGGCTGTGGGTACGATCTTCCGCGGCAAACGGTCGAAGAGCCGGGTGCCAAGATACTGCTCGAGTTCAGAGATATGGGCACTGACGGTCGGTTGAGTCAAACAAAGTGCCTGGGCCGCTTTAGAAAAGCTCCGTTCACTGTAAACAAACGAAAAGACCTCTAACCGGCGTGAATCCATGGTCATCCTTTCTCTTCCTGACAGGACACGCCCAGGCGCAGTACGCCTGAACCTAGGGACGGTTGCTGGCAAGACCGTCTCACATTCCAGCCCACTCTCACCGCTGATCTCACCGGACGGTTACCAGGCTGCCTCTCCAAATTGCGCGTTGCCGGAGATGGCAACGTTGCGGACAACGCGGGCGAAGGTGCCGCTGTCTCAACTTTTTGTCGCGAAGATCGCCATTCAAGGAGGCATTGAGTATACAGCGATTTCAGCCCTTCGTATAGAGAAAATCTATGCCTTGCGGTAAAAAAAGGGCAGGCCCCTTAAGGCCTGCCCCATCATCTACGCTTCTGGCGTTGAAGCCGCATCACTGCCGGCTTGGCGAGGTTCGACAAAAGCGACCATCGCCATAGGTGCAGCGTCGCCGCGCCGGGGCTCACCGAGTTTGATCACCCGGGTGTATCCCCCTTTGGCTGCGGTATACCGCGGCGCCACTTCATCAAAGAGTTTTTTGACCAAAGCATGGTTGCCAAGAACCTTATATGCTTTCCGACGGGCATGAACCGTATTTTCCAAGCCCATGGAGATCAACCGATCAGCCAATTTGCGCAATTCCTTGGCTTTGGCCTCAGTAGTACGGATCTGCTCATTGGTCAGCAACGACTTCACCTGATTGCGCATCAGGGCTTTCCGATGCTCCCAGGTCCGATTGAGCTTTCTACCGGATTTCTTATGCCTCATCTTGCTGGTTCCTCTCTCGCCATTTCTTGTATTGTTCCTCGAAGCCGTCCAGCTTCATTCCGAAGTCGAGACCGAGTTCATGGATCACCTTGCGGATATCCTCAAGCGATTTGCGACCAAAATTCTTGGTCTTCAACATCTCGCCCTCGGTCTTCTGGACCAGTTCACCAACAAGATTGATGTTGGCGCTTTTCAGACAATTGCTGGCCCGGACGGGGAGTTCGAGGTCATCAATATGTTTGAAGAGGTTCGAGTTCAATGACTCGGTGCCGGCACCCTTGGATTCACAGACATTGGCACTGTCTTCATTGAAATTAATGAACACGGCCAGCTGTTCTTTCAGGATTTTGGCGCTATAAGCCACAGCGTCCTCGGGCAACACGGACCCGTCAGTCCAGACTTCCATGACCAGTTTGTCATAGTTGGTCATCTGGCCCACGCGGGCCTGTTCCACACGATACGCGACTTTGCGGATCGGAGAGAAACTGGCATCCATGGAAATCAGCCCGATTTCCTCTTCCAATCCTTCATGCATCTCCGCCGGAACATACCCTTTTCCCATCCGCACTTCAGCCTCAATGCCGAATTCGATATCCTCCGACAAGGTGGCGATATGTAAGTCCGGATTCAGGATCTCGAGGTTTTGCGTTGTCTGAAACGCGGAAGCCGTCACGGCACCCTTGGTATTGACATTGAGTTCAATACGCTGAGGCTCGTCCGTATTCATCCGCAAACGCAACTGCTTCAAATTGAGGACTATATCAGTAATGTCCTCCATTACCCCGGGGATCGTCGTGAACTCGTGCTGGATACCCTTGATGCGCACCGCTACAATGGCCGCCCCTTGCAGAGAGGACAGCAGCACCCGGCGCAGGGCATTGCCTAAGGTCGTTCCAAAACCCCGCTCCAAAGGTTCGCAGGAAAACTTGCCATAGTTCTCCGTGCTGTCTTCATCCCGCTCAAGAGTCTCTGGATGAACCAGCGTCGACCAATTACGGCAATTGACAAGTTTGTCACCGTCTTTGACGATCATATTCCACCTGCTTACTTGGAGTACAATTCAACAATGAGCTGCTCGTTGATGGGGAATGTGACATCTTCGCGCTGCGGCTGGGCTTTAATGGCCCCCTTGAAGGCAGCGCTGTCCACTTCCAACCATTCCGGGCAACCCCGCCGGGCGATCACTTCCTGAGCCTCTTGGAACGCAGGGACCTTGCGGCTCCGTTCCCGAACCTCAATGGCATCGCCTTCGCGCACCTGCAGGGAGGGAATGTTCACACGGCGTCCGTTGAGCTCAAAATGTCCGTGGCGCACCAGTTGACGGGCCTGTTCGCGGGAATTGGCGAAACCGAGCCGGTAGACAACATTGTCCAGGCGGGTCTCCAAGAGCCGCAAGAGGTTGGTACCAGTAACACCTTTCTGAGCTTCGGCCTTTTTGAAGTAATTCCGAAACTGATTTTCTAGGATGCCGTACAAGCGGCGCACTTTCTGCTTTTCACGCAGCTGAATTGCATAGTCTGAAGGCTTCTTGCGCATCCGCCCGTGCTGTCCGGGGGGATAGGCGCGCCGTTCAAATGCGCATTTATCTGTATAGCAGCGGTCACCCTTTAAGAAGAGTTTCTCGCCTTCACGCCGGCACAGACGGCACTTGGATTCTGTATATCGAGCCAATGGTCTTCCTCCTGTCTCGACAAGAAATTAGACTCGGCGCCGTTTGGGAGGACGGCAACCGTTATGCGGGATCGGGGTAATATCACGAATAAAGGTCACTTTAAAACCGGCGGAATTGATCGCCCGCATGGCGGATTCCCGTCCGGACCCCGGACCCTTTACCAAGATGCCAACGGAACGCATACCGTGCTCTTGCGCCTTTTTCGCCGCATTGGCAGCGGCAATCTGAGCGGCATAGGGCGTGCTTTTCTTGGACCCTTTAAACCCGGACATACCGGAAGTCGCCCAGCTGATCACATTGCCGTCCATATCGGTAAAGGTAATGATTGTATTGTTGAAGGTCGCTTGAATGTGCGCTAGTCCAACAGGAACGTTCTTTTTAACTTTTTTCCTGCTGACGGTACGCCGTTTTTGCTTGGCCATATCAATTCCTCTCAGGTCTTGTCGCTACTTCTTTTTCTTACCCATGACAGCCCGGCGCGGACCTTTCCTCGTCCGCGCATTGGTCCCGGTCCGCTGTCCCCGAGCGGGGAGCGACCGGCGATGGCGCAAGCCACGATAACATCCAATGTCCATCAAACGCTTGATGTTCGCACGGACTTCGCGGCGAAGGTCGCCCTCTACCTTGTAGGTCTTCTCCAACTCATTGCGGATGGAGTTGACTTCGTCGTTCGACAAGGCGTCCGTTTTTTTGGTCCAGTCTACACCTACGCTGTCCAGGATAGCCAGGGCCGTGGTCCGGCCAATGCCATAAATATACGTCAGAGCAATATCGGCCCGCTTATTCCTGGGCAAGTCTACACCTGCAATTCTCGCCACAGCTCATCCCCCTCGCTTAACCTTGACGCTGTTTGTGTCTGGGATTGCTACAAATGACTCGCAATACGCCGCGACGGCGAATAATTTTGCAGCCAGAACAGATTTTCTTAACCGATGGTCTTACTTTCATTTTCTCCCCCATCGAGATTGGCAGACCCTCAGGAACGACTGAGGATCTCCGGCCCATCTTTAGTGATTGCGATCGTGTGTTCAAAATGGGCCGACAAAGAGCGGTCTTTCGGAACCGCTGTCCAGTTATCCTCGAGAATCTCGACCTCATCCGTACCCATGGTGACCATGGGCTCTATTGCCAGGACCATGCCTGACTTCAATGGCAGCCGCGCCATACGGTTGGTAATAAAGTTAGGGACTTCTGGTTTTTCATGCAACTGGCGGCCAATACCGTGACCGACGAACCGCTTGACTACCGCATAGCCCCGATTTTCAACATATGTCTGCACTGCTCGGGCGATATCCGCAAGTTCGTTCCCGACTCGCGCGCTCTCTATGCCTTGATGCAAGGATTCTCTGGTCGTGTCCAGCAACTCTTGCGTGGTATCAGGGACTTCGCCCACCGCAAAGGTCCGGGCCGAATCCCCGTAAAATCCTTTATAGACCACCCCGACATCGAAGCTGACAATATCCCCTTCAAGCAGACGTCTGTCAGAAGGAAATCCGTGAACGATCTCCTCATTGACTGAACAGCACAGTGAATGCGGAAAACCGCAATAGCCTTTAAAGGCCGGACGGACATCATACCTGGCACAGACCGCATCGACAAGACGCTCGAATTCGTGAGTCTGTACGCCGGGTTGAACCGCTTCACCTAACTGGTCAAGGATCTCGGACACAATGCGATTGGCCTCCCTGAGGAGGCCAATTTCGCGATCATTTTTGAGAAAGACTCCTCGAAATTTTTTCAAGACTAGCGCCTTCCTCGGAGACCGGCTTTTTGCATCAGTCCCTGATACTGATTCGAGATCACATGGGACTGGATCTGGCCCATCGTGTCCATGGCCACCCCAACGACAATGAGCAACGCTGTGCCGCCAAAGTAAAAGGGGACATTAAATTGAGAGATCAGGAGCATGGGCAGTACACATATCGCTGCCACATACAAGGCGCCCCACAATGTGATCCGCGACAGGACCTTGTCGATATACTGTTTTGTTTTCAGGCCCGGACGGATCCCGGGAATAAAGCCTCCCTGCTTGCGCAGATTGTCAGCTATATCCTTGGGATCGAAAATGATCGCGGTATAGAAGTAGCAGAAAAACAGGATCAAGGCGACGAAAACCAGTGTGTAGATGGTTGAGCCTGGACGAAAATAATTTGAGAACTCCTGCATCCACTGCACTTGCGAAAAATTCGCCACCGTCGCCGGGAACATCAGAATCGAGGAGGCAAAAATTGGCGGGATGACCCCGGCGGTATTCACCCGAAGTGGTAAATGACTCGTTTGCCCCCCATACATCTTCCTGCCCATCTGTCGCTTGGCATAATGGATGGGCAACCGACGCTGCCCGCGCTCCATGAAAACGATAAAACCCAACACGCCGAGCATTACGGTCAAAAGCAGCAAGACCAGAAAGAGCGACATCTCCCCGGCGGACATGAGCCGGAAGGTATTGCCAGCAGCCCCGGGGAGCCGGGCGACAATGCCACCAAAGATGATCAGGGAAATGCCGTTGCCGATTCCCCGGTCAGTGATCTGCTCGCCAAGCCACATGAGAAAAACGGTCCCGGTTGTGAGGGTGATCACAGTGGTCAGCCGGAACATCCAGCCCGGATCAGGAATAACTGGAGCCCCAGTGGGACTGGTCATCCGCTCCAGGCCAAAAGAGATCCCGAACCCTTGGACCAGGGTTATAAGCACTGTCAGATATCTGGTGTACTCTGTGATCTTCTTTTGCCCCGAGGCCCCTTCCTTTTTCAATTCCTCAAGCTTGGGGCTAACGACCGTCAAGAGCTGAATGATAATCGACGCCGAAATATAGGGCATGATTCCGAGGGCGAAAATGGAGAGTTTACTCAGTCCGCCGCCGGAAAACATGTCAAACAACCCGAAAAGGGTATTTTGGGCGTTGGCAAAAAATTCAGCCAGTGCCTGGCCGTCAACCATCGGTATGGGAATGTGAATCCCCAACCGATAGACAACGAGCAACAAAAAGGTGGTTATGATCCGCTTACTCAGTTCACTGGAGCCTGGGAGGTTGTCCGCTTTTGGCAGCACAAGTCTATCCTTCTATGGCAATCGGTTCGCCACCGGCAGCTTTGATCTTTTCAGCAGCCTGCTTGCTAAATTTATGGGCCTCAACCGTGATGGCTCGGTCCATCTCCCCACGCGCCAGGATTTTGACCGGCATATTCTTCGGACACAATCCACGCTCATAAATGTCCGTCAAGCGGACCTCGTTTTGCTCAGGAAAAAATTCGCCAAGCGTATCGAGATTCAGCGAATGGTAACGGACCCGAAAGATATTGGTGAAGCCACGTTTTGGGGTGCGACGCTGCAATGGCATCTGCCCACCCTCAAACCATGCCGGGGGATTCGAGCCAGCGCGACTGCGCTGCCCTTTATTGCCCTTACCGGAGGTACATCCGGTGCCAGTCGCCTGTCCCCGGCCCAACCGCTTTCTATTCTTCCGTTCTTCGTAAAACGGATTCAACTCATGCAGTTTCATCGCTTGTGACCTCTACTAAGTGCTTAACCTTGTCCACCATGCCCAACACAGTCTTACTGGATTCCATACTGCGTTCCTGGTGGATTTTGCGCAATCCCAAAGCTTCGAGGGTCCGACGCTGTTTGGGAGACGCGCCTATCTTACTGCGAACAAGCTTGATCTTCAGCATTGCGTCCCCCTATTTGCGGCTGATTTGCAACTGCTTTCCGCGCAAGCGACCGACTTCTTCGGCACTACGCAAAGATTGCAATCCGGCAATAGTGGCTTTCAAAACATTATACGGGTTGTTCGTACCAATTGCCTTGGTCAGGATGTCACGGACGCCAACTGCTTCCATGACGGCACGAACCGGACCGCCGGCGATAATGCCGGTCCCTTCGGAAGCGGGCTTGAGCATGACTCGCCCGGCTCCATAATGTCCGATAACTTCGTACGGCAAAGTCCCTTCCAGCAATGCGACGTCAAACATATCCTTTTTGGCCCGATCAGTGGCCTTCCGGATAGCATCAGGGACCTGATTGGCTTTCCCGTGGCCGAACCCGACCTTCCCGTTGCCGTCACCGACAACAACAAGAGCAGCGAAACTGAAATTGCGGCCACCTTTGACCACCTTCGCCACACGGTTTAAATACACGACTTTTTCTATCAGCCCAAGATCATTCTGTTCCATGGCCATCCCCAACTTAAAATTTCAGTCCACCTTGGCGGGCACCGTCGGCCAGAGCCTTAATTCGACCGTGGTAAAAATACCCATTCCGGTCGAAAACGACTTCCTGAATGTTCTTGGCCAAGGCCTTATTTGCGATTTCCTGTCCGATGACAGAGGCCGATTCTTTGGTCACTCCGTTCGCAGCTTCGTTCCCCATCGTCGATGCAGCTGCAAGGGTGTGCCCCTGCAGATCATCAATCAGCTGTACTGAAAGGTGCTTATTGGAACGAAACACTACCATACGGGGTCGTTCAGTAGTCCCCGAAATCTTTTTACGGATGCGTTGCTTCCGTTTCAGCCGGGCTTTATGACGATTGAATTTCATGGCCGTACCCTATTTTTTGGCGGATTTACCAGCCTTGCGGCGAATCTGCTCATCGATAAACTTGATGCCCTTGCCTTTATACGGCTCTGGGGGACGAACACGACGGATCTGTGCCGCAATCTCGCCGACCAATTGTTTATCAATTCCGGCGATGAAAATCTTATTTCCTTCGACGCGAGCACTGATCCCATCAGGAAGCGAAAATTCAACCGGGTTGGAATATCCGACGTTCAATTCAACAGTTTGCCCTTTGACAGCAACACGATACCCAACGCCAACGAGTTCAAGGCCTTTCTCAAAGCCTTTCGTGACACCGTCCACCGCATTCTGTAACAGAGTCCGGCGCAGTCCGTGCTGCTCCTTTGCCGGCCGGCTATCATCAACACGATTGACGAGGATAGCATCACCTTCTTGAGCAAACCGAATTTTGGTATGCGCAGGTACCTGCAGTTCCCCCTTGGGCCCTTTAAGATCAACACTGTCTTTATTCAGCGTGACTTCGACACCCTGCGGGATTTGTACTGGAAGCTTGCCAATTCGAGACATATCCAATTCCGCCTTACCAGATTTCACACATTAATTCACCGCCCACATGCATCTGCTTCGCCTTTTCCCCATCGACAATTCCTTTCGATGTTGAAAGTACACAGATACCAAGGCCATTTTGCACCTGCGGAATCTCATCGACTCCGACATACTGGCGCAACCCGCAACGGCTCTTGCGCTTGAGACCGCTGATCGCCGGCTTCCGCCCGACGTATTTCAAAGTCAAAGTCAACTCGCGCTCACCTTCGGTGACGGAAAGGACGTACCCCTGCTCTTGAAGGATCTCCGCAATCGCCTTCTTGGCTTTTGATCTGGGAACGACCACTTCCTTCTGCAAGGCTAAGTGGGCATTGCGGATACGCGTCAGCATATCGGCAATGGGATCGACAACGGCCATTTCCCTCACTCCTTTACCAGCTCGATTTTCTCACGCCGGGCAATTCGCCGGCAAGGGCCATATTCCGGAAACAAATCCGGCAAATACCAAAACGACGTATAAACGAACGCCTGCGCCCGCAAATGGGGCACCGGTTATAGGCCCGTGTTGAAAATTTCGGCTTTCTCTTGGCTTTCGCCATTAATGCTTTACGTGCCAAAACTCCCTCCTTACTTCCTGAAAGGCATGCCCAGTTGATCGAGCAGCATTTTGCCTTCCTTGTCGGTCTGAGCGGACGTGACCATAGTCACGTTAAGTCCCTTAATCCTGTCCACCTTGTCCATATTGATCTCAGGAAAGATGGTGTGGTCACGAATGCCCAGAGTGAAGTTGCCGCGTCCGTCGAAGCCACGATCAGCGATGCCACGGAAGTCGCGAACACGGGGAAGGGCAAAGTTGATAAGCTTGTCCACAAAATCCCACATGCGGCGTTTACGCAATGTCACACGGCAGCCAACTGGCATCCCTTCGCGCAATTTAAACGCGGCGATGGATTTTTTGGCGCGGGTCACAACAGGTTTCTGACCGGCTATCAAAGCCAGTTCCTGCACCGCATCCTGAATAATCTTATTGTCCTGACTTCCAGCGCCCAGGCCCATATTGAGCACGACGCACTTCATAGAGGGAACTTGCATTTGCGAGGAATAGCCAAATTCCTTGCTCAGTTCAGGAACAATATTGTCTTTGTACAGGGTCTCTAACCGGGTCATGAGAGCACCTTAATCGATTAGTTCATTACACTTTTTGCAATAGCGCCGTTTCTGACCGTCTTCGGTAAAACGGTACCCTACACGGGTCGGCTTTGTACACCCATCGCACACCACGGCCACATTGGAAATATGGATCGGAGCTTCCTTTTCCTGGATGCCTCCGGATTCTCCGGTATAGGGATTGGCTCGAGTATGGCGTTTGACCATATTTACCTGGTCTACGATCACACGGTCTTTCTTTCGGACCAACTTCTTGATCTTGCCAATCTTCCCGCGGTCTTTACCGGCCAGCACCATGACCTTGTCGTTTTCACGAATCTTATACTTTTTCATAATGCCAACCCCTATAGCACTTCCGGTGCAAGGGAAACGATCTTCATATAATTGCGGCCACGCAATTCCCTGGCTACCGGTCCAAAAATACGAGTCCCAACCGGCTCAAGATTATTATTCAAAAGTACAGCCGAATTGGTATCAAAGCGGATGAACGTCCCATCCGGGCGGTTGATTTCTTTTTTGGTCCGCACAATGACGGCCTTACGAACTTCACCTTTTTTCACCCGGGAATGGGGCATGGCATCTTTGACGCTGACGACTATGAGGTCACCGACGCCAGCATAGCGGCGCTTACTGCCACCAAGCACCTTAATACAGCTGACTTTCTTCGCCCCAGAGTTATCTGCGACATCAAGATTTGTTTGCACCTGAATCATGGCCACCCCCTAAACAGCTTTTTCAAGTATCTTGTGCAGATGCCAGCGTTTACGCCTGCTCAGCGGCCGGTGTTCAATGACCTGCACCTTGTCACCCACCTTGCAATCATTCGCAGGGTCGTGGGCCATGAGTTTTTTCCGTCTGCGGACATACTTCTTGTACAGCGAATGCTTGACCAGGGTCTCAGCACGGACAACGATTGTCTTATCCGTTCTGTCGCTGACGACATAGCCCGTCATTATCCGCTTATTCGAAGATTTCAGCTCACTATTCATCACCGCTCTCCATCTCTTTCTCGCGCATGACGGTCTTTATTTGCGCGATGGTCCGCTTGACCTGCGGTAAGCGTTGCGTGTTATCCAATTGCGCTGTCGCGTGCTGGAAACGGAGATTGAACAACTCCTTCTCGAAATCGGCAAGCTTTTGCGTAAGCTCTGTCCGTTCCATCTCCCTCAGCTTGCTCGCATCCATGGCTAGGACTCCTTCTCAACAATAACAGTCTTGACCGGGAGCTTATGCGAGGCACGGACTAACGCTTCCCGAGCCAACTCACGATCGGCCACTCCGGCAAGCTCATACAGAATCCGTCCGGTACGAACGGGAGCACACCACCCCTCAGGCGAACCTTTCCCCTTACCCATACGCACTTCAGCGGGCTTGGAGGTAATCGGCTTGTCTGGGAAAATGCGGATAAAGACCTTACCGCCACGTTTAATGTGGCGCATCATTGCCACACGAGCGGCCTCAATCTGCTTATTGGTAATCTTGCCGGGCTCAACAGTCTTCAGAGCGATATCACCGAAAGCGATCTGGCTCCCTCGGACAGTCTTCCCACCGATGCGGCCTTTTTGCTGCTTGCGGAATTTGATTTTCTTTGGGCTTAACATTAGCTGGACACCTCATCATCGAGTATTTCACCCCTGAAGATCCACACCTTGACTCCAATGACCCCATAGGTGGTCCGAGCCACGGCGTAGCCGTAATCAAGGTCAGCACGCAAGGTCTGCAGCGGAACACGTCCTTCACGGAACCACTCTGTACGAGCAATATCGGCCCCGCCCAAACGCCCGGAGCACGAGATCTTGATTCCCTCGGCACCGAATTTCCGAGCCAAACTGATGGTCCGCTTCATGGCCCGCCGAAAGGCGACACGGCGTTCAAGCTGCATGGCAACGTTTTCAGCCACCAATTGCGCGTTCGTCTCCGGGCGGCGGATTTCATTGACTTCAATGGAAAAATCACGCTTGAATTTCTTCTTGAGGTCATTGCGCAATTTCTCGATTTCCACGCCTTTGCGCCCAATGACAATACCAGGCCGGGCGGTGTGGATGATCAGGCGCAGCTTGGAAGCTGAGCGCTCGATCTCCAGCGAAGACAAACCAGCATGGTACAACTTCGACTTCACATAATTCCGAATTTGCCGGTCTTCGTAAACGTACTGCGGGTAATCCTTTCTGCTGAACCAGCGAGAAAGCCAGTTTTTATTATACCCCAGCCGAAAACCGTATGGATGGACTTTTTGACCCAAAACGACATCCTCCTATAATTCGTCTACCACAACGGTAATATGACTGGTCCGCTTCAGGATGCGCGTGGCCCGGCCCATTGCCCTGGGTCGAATCCTCTTCCAGGTGGGTCCTTCATCGATGCACACACGTTTGACGTAGAGAGCATCGATATCCATCCCCGGCAGCTGGTTGGCATTGGCTACAGCGGATTGCAGTACCTTAGAAAGAATATTGGCACCCTTTTTCGGGGTAAACTTGAGCGTGTTCAGTGCATCTTCCACTGGCATGCCCTGGATATTTTTCGCCAACACGCGCGTCTTTTGTGGCGACACCCGTATAAACCGGGCTAAAGCTTTCACTTCCATGGTAGCAACCCCAATTACTTTTTCTTCTTGTCGCCGGCGTGGCTATGAAAAGTACGCGTGGGAGAAAATTCACCCAATTTATGGCCAACCATATTCTCCGAAACGAAAACAGGAATGAATTTCCGCCCGTTGTGGACAGCAAAGGTCATTCCGACCATTTCAGGGATGATGGTAGAGCGCCGGGACCAAGTCTTAATCACCTTGCGGTCGTTGGTCGACTGCGCCTGCTCAACCTTTTTCAGCAGATGCTCATCTACAAAAGGTCCTTTCTTCAGTGAACGAGGCATGGCGACTCCTATTTATTCCTTCTCTTAACAATCAAACGCGAAGAAGGTTTCTTGGGATTTCGTGTCTTATACCCTTTCGTTGGCCGTCCCCAAGGGGTCACCGGATGACGACCGCCAGAACTGCGGCCCTCACCACCACCAAGGGGGTGGTCGATCGGGTTCATGGCCACGCCACGCACCTTAGGACGACGATTCTTCCAGCGATTCCGGCCAGCTTTACCCACTCGAATATTTTCATGGTGCACATTGCCCACCTGACCGACCGTAGCTTGGCATGCAGCCAGGACATGCCGGATCTCCCCGGAGGGAAGCCGGAGCAAAGCATACTTGCCTTCTTTAGCGACCAGCTGCGCGTATGTTCCGGCTGAGCGGCACATTTGCCCGCCTTTGCCTGGAACCAATTCAATATTGTGCACGGTGGTCCCGACCGGTATGGACTTCAGCTGCATGGCGTTGCCGGGCTTGATGTCCACATTGTCACCGGAGTAGACAAAATCGCCCACTTTCAGGCCCAAGGGAGCCAGAATATAGCGCTTTTCCCCATCGACATAGTGCAGAAGCGCGATCCGGGCACTGCGGTTGGGATCATATTCAATGGTGGCGACTTTGGCCGGTATTTCGGCCTTGTTGCGCTTGAAATCAATAACGCGAAATCGTCTCTTGTTTCCGCCACCTTGACGACGGGACGTTACCCGTCCGGCATTATTACGCCCGCTTTTGCGTCCCAAGCCCTTCGTCAGGCTCTTTTCAGGCGTCTCCCGGGTAACATCCACATACATAGAAACGGTCTGGAATCGACGCCCGGGGGAAGTCGGTTTAAGCTTCCGGATAGACATAACTAGACACCTTCAAAAAATTCGATTTTTTCACCTGGAGCAAGCGTGACGTAGGCTTTTTTGGTACCTGGTACCCTGCCCACCTCACGGCCGAAACGACGCCGTGTGCGGGGCCGTTTGTTGACAATATTGATCCGTTCGACCTTGACGCCGAAAGCCTTTTCAACGGCCTTCCGGACCTCTACCTTATTTGACGCCTTGTCCACCAAAAAAACAACTTGGTTGTCCATTTCCTTGGCCCAAGTCGCTTTCTCGGAAACAAGCGGTTTGTGTAGTACGCGTGTATATTCCATGGCTACCCCAGTTTTTCTTCGATTTTTTCCACCGCTTTGGCCTCCAGGACCAGCTGGTCGTGGTTCAACACATCGAAGGTATTGAGGTTGTCCCAGGTCATAACGGTGACCCCAGGGATATTACGGGCGGAAAGCTCAAGAGTATTATCTTTTTCCGCAGTGACAATCAAGCATTTTTTCAAATCCAATTGTTCCTGGATTTTCCGAAAGCTTTTCGTCTTCACCTCTTCAGGGGTTACACTGTCCACGACGACCAGGTTGTCTTCTGCCAACCGGGAGGACATGGCCATCTTCAAGGCCAACCGCTTGACCTTCTTATTGACCTTGATGTCGTAATCCCGGGCTTGCGGGCCGTGAACAATAGCTCCGCCCGTCCAGATTGGCGACCGAACTGTGCCCGCCCGGGCGCGTCCAGTACCTTTTTGGCGCCACGGCTTCCGCCCGCCGCCACGGATGAGGGACCGGGTTTTGACCCCAACAGTCCCGCGACGTTTGGCGGCCAGCTGGGAGCGAACAACCTGATGGAGGATCTCAGCACGGACCTCCCGTTCGAACACCTCGCTGGACAGGGTCACTTCACCCACCGCTTGATTCGATTTATCTACTATCTGTACCACTGGCATGGTTCTGTCCCTTAGCTCTTCTTCCGGAGGGTTATGACACCGTTTTTCGGACCCGGCACCTGACCCCGCAACAGGATCAGATTGTCTTCCGGGCGGATGTCAACGACTTCGGCATTGCGGACGGAGACCCGCTGCGCACCCATATGTCCGGGCATCTTTTTGCCCTTGAAGATCCGCGATGGTGCGGCACATTGCCCCACAGCACCTGTGGACCGGTGCACCTTCTCGTGACCGTGGGTCGACGGGGAGCCGCCAAAATTCCAACGTTTCATGGCCCCGGCAAAACCACGGCCCTTGGATTTTCCGGTCACGTCGATCCGCTCTCCGATGGTGAACATGTCAACGGACAATTCCTGACCCGGCTCGTATTCGGCCGCGTCCTCGACACGTACTTCCTGCAGTTTCCGAAAACATCCCTTCCCGGCCTTCGCCTGGTGCCCCTGCTGGGGCTTGGTCACGCGATGTGCGGGAAGCGGATCGGCTCCGATCTGCAAGGCGGTATATCCATCGGTCTCAGCCGTCTTGACCTGAATGACAGGGCAGGGTCCGGCCTGGATGACGGTCACAGGAATCACTGTGCCGTCTTCGCCAAAGACACGGGTCATGCCCAATTTTTTCCCGATGAGATTTAAAGCGCTCATGATATCCTCACCTAAAGCTTGATTTCCACATCCACGCCGGCCGGCAGACTCAATTTCCCCAAGGCGTCCACGGTCTGCTGTGTCGGTTCAAGGATATCCAACAACCGCTTATGGATTCGCATTTCGAACTGTTCGCGGGATTTCTTGTTCACGTGCACAGAACGATTGACCGTGTATTTGTGTATCCGCGTCGGCAACGGGATGGGCCCGGCAATGCTCGCACCGGTATTCTTTGCCGAATCCACGATTTCAGCGACGGCCTTGTCCAAAATGCGGTAATCGTAGGCCTTGAGTTTAATTCGAATGCGGTCACTGTTCATTTCAACCATATATACTACTCCACAATTTCGGATACAACGCCGGCGCCCACTGTACGGCCGCCTTCGCGGATGGCGAAGCGCAGTCCCAGTTCCATGGCGATCGGCACGATCAATTCGACATCAAACGTCGCGTTATCGCCGGGCATGACCATCTCAACGCCTTCGGCCAGGGTCACCACACCGGTCACGTCCGTGGTCCGGAAATAGAACTGCGGACGGTACCCGGAGAAAAACGGGGTGTGGCGGCCGCCTTCTTCCTTATTCAATACGTAGACTTCGGCCTTGAAACGGCGGTGCGGCGTGATCGATTTCGGACGTGCCAGAACCTGGCCGCGCTCAACATCTTCGCGCTTCACACCACGCAGCAACGCCCCAATATTGTCCCCGGCTTCGCCCTGGTCCAACATCTTGCGGAACATTTCCACGCCGGTGACGACCGTCTTGGTCGTATCCTTCATGCCCACCATCTCGACTTCTTCGCCGACCTTGATCACACCACGTTCCACACGGCCGGTGACAACCGTTCCGCGGCCGGAGATCGAGAACACGTCCTCGATGGGCATCAAAAACGGCTTTTCGATGTCGCGCTCGGGCTCGGCAACGTACTCATCCACAGCGTCGAGCAGATCGAAAATCGGCTTGGCATCTTCGCTGTTCGGATCGTCGCTTTCCAGAGCTTTCAAGGCGCTACCGGAGATGACCGGAATATCGTCGCCGGGATAGTCGTAGCTCGAAAGCAGCTCACGCACTTCCAGTTCAACGAGTTCCAACAGCTCTTCGTCGTCAACCAGGTCGACCTTGTTCAAAAACACCACCAGGCTCGGGACACCGACCTGACGCGCCAGCAGGATGTGCTCACGAGTCTGCGGCATCGGGCCGTCAGTAGCGGCGACAACCAGGATCGCGCCGTCCATCTGGGCCGCACCAGTGATCATGTTCTTGATGTAGTCGGCGTGACCCGGGCAGTCCACGTGGGCGTAGTGCCGGGGTCCAGTCTCGTACTCCACGTGCGCCGTGGCGATGGTGATGCCGCGTTCCTTCTCTTCAGGCGCCTTGTCGATCTGATCGAAAGGCACATAGTCGGACACGCCGCCCTTCAAATGGATCTGGCGGGTGATCGCCGCCGTCAATGTCGTCTTGCCGTGGTCAATGTGGCCGATCGTGCCGATATTAACGTGCGGCTTCGAACGCTCAAATTTCGCCTTGCCCATACGTTACCCCCTACTTCTTCACAATTTCTTCTACTAAACTCGCCGGGACCTGTTCATAGTGGTCAAACTGCATCGAGTATGTTGCCCGCCCCTGGGTGTTCGAACGCAGCACAGTGGCGTAGCCGAACATATTGCTCAGGGGGACGTGGGCGCGAACAATTTGAGTGCCCATGCGCGGTTCCAGATTTATCACCTTCCCCCGGCGGCCATTCAGATCACCCATGACATCGCCAAGATAGTCTTCAGGGGTCAGGATCTCCACATACATAATCGGTTCAAGCAAAGCTGGGGCCGCTTTCTGGCAGGCTTCCTTAATGGCCATAGAACCGGCAACATAGAAGGCCTGTTCCGACGAGTCGACATCGTGATACGAACCGAAAACAAGATTAACGCTGACATCAATGGTCGGATACCCGGCCACGACACCGGTTTGCAGGGCTTCGGCAATCCCCTTTTCCACAGCCGGGATGTATTCCTTGGGAATAACCCCGCCGACAATGGAATTTTTGAACTGGAAGCCGGAACCGGTTTCGCCGGGCTCAACCTCGATGACCACATGGCCGTATTGACCGCGGCCACCGGACTGCTTGACGTGCTTGGTCTCCTGCTTGACCGCCTTGGTGATCGATTCGCGGTAGGCGACCCGCGGGTTGCCGATATTCGCATCAACCTTGAATTCGCGCGTCAGGCGGTCAACGATGATATCGAGGTGGAGTTCGCCCATGCCGGCAATAAGGGTCTGCCCGGTTTCTTCATCCGTGCTCACACGGAACGACGGGTCCTCTTTGGCCAGTTTCTGCAGAGCCTGCGACAGCTGATCGCGATCGCTTTTTGTCTTGGGCTCGATGGCGACCTCAATCACCGGTTCAGGGAACTCCATGGATTCGAGCATGACCGGGCGATCACCGCTGCACAGGGTTTCGCCGGTGGCGATATGCTTGAGCCCCACCGCAGCCACGATGTCTCCCGCCCAGGCTTCCTTGATCTCTTCGCGCTTGTTGGAGTGCATCTTCAGCAACCGGCCGATGCGCTCCTTTTTGCCGTTGGCGGCATTTATAAGCGACATGCCGCTCTCAATATGCCCGGAATAAATACGCAAAAAGGTCAGGTGCCCGACATAGGGGTCGCTGGCCAGTTTGAAGGCCAAGGCGCTCATAGGCGCATCGTCTTCACAAGGGCAGACGATCGTCTCGCCAGAATCCGGGTCCATCCCCTCAATGGCAGGCACTTCCTGGGGGGAGGGGAGATACGAGACCACCGCGTCGAGAAGCGGCTGCACGCCCTTGTTTTTGAAGGCCGAGCCGCACAGCACGGGGCAAATATTCAGATTCAGACACGCAGCGCGGATCCCTTGGACTAACTCTTCAGGTGCGAATTCTTCCCCGGCCAGATACTTATCCAGCAGGCTCTCGTCTTCCTCGGCAATCGATTCGACCAGATGCTGCTGCCATTTGGCGAACTCGTCGCGCAGATCTTCGGGAATTTCGTCGTAGATAAATTTCTGGCCTTTGGAGGCCTCATCAAAATACAGGGCCTTGCCCTCGATGAGGTCGACAACACCTTTGAAATTTTCTTCCGCGCCGATGGGAATCTGCAGTGGCACCGGTTTGGCTTTGAGCTTGTCCCGGATCTCGCCCACCACATGAAACATGTCGGCGCCTGTGCGATCCATTTTATTGACAAAGGCCAAACGGGGGACTTTGTAGCGGTCAGCTTGCCGCCAGACCGTTTCAGATTGTGGTTCAACTCCGCCCACGGCGCAAAAAACGGCAACTGCACCGTCCAAGACCCGCAAGGCACGCTCGACCTCAACCGTGAAATCCACGTGGCCGGGAGTGTCAATAATATTCACACGATAATCTTTCCAGAAACAGGTCGTTGCCGCTGAGGTGATAGTGATCCCCCGCTCTTGCTCCTGCTCCATCCAGTCCATGACCGCGTCGCCGTCGTGGACTTCTCCGATTTTGTGCGAGACTCCTGTGTAATACAGGATACGTTCCGTGGTCGTCGTCTTACCAGCATCGATGTGGGCCATGATGCCGATATTACGCTGCTTCTGTATGGGTACAACTCGTGCCACTGCTCTTCCCCGCTACCAACGATAGTGTGCGAAAGCTTTATTCGCTTCAGCCATGCGGTGCGTGTCTTCGCGTTTCTTCACGGCACCGCCGCGCCCATTATAGGCATCCATCAACTCGGCCGTGAGACGATTGGACATCCCCTTTTCACCCCGAGAACGAGCCGCAGTAACCAACCAGCGGATAGCCAACGTCTGCTGCCGTTCGGGACGGACCTCCATAGGTACCTGATAGGTCGCCCCGCCGACACGGCGCGGTTTGACTTCGAGCTGCGGCTTGACGTTTTCCAAGGCCTGCTCGAACGCCTTGAGCGGCTCTTCGCTCGTCCGCTCGCCCAAGTCGTCAATTGCCTGATAGAGCAACCGCTCACCAAGACTCTTTTTGCCGTCACGCATGAGGCGATTGACGAACTTGGCCACCAACCGACTCTGAAAGCGCGGATCAGGCGTCACTGTCCGCTTTGGTACTGGACCTTTACGAGGCATATTTCCTCACTCCTATTTGGGTCGTTTTGCGCCGTATTTGGATCTGCTCTGGCGACGATCCTGGACACCGGCCGTATCCAAGGTGCCGCGAATCACTGTATAGCGTACACCGGGAAGGTCCTTTACACGGCCTCCACGCACCAACACAACGGAGTGCTCCTGGAGATTATGCCCTTCCCCGGGAATATACGAGGTCACTTCAATCCCATTGGTCAATCGCACCCTGGCGACCTTCCGCAAGGCCGAGTTCGGCTTTTTCGGGGTTGTGGTGTATACACGCACGCATACGCCCCGGCGTTGCGGGCACTGCTGAAGGGCCGCGCGCTTTTTGCGCTTGACCATTTTCTTCCGGCCTTTGCTGATCAATTGATTGATCGTTGGCATGATGTCCTCCGTCTCTCATGGGCTCGTTGAAACCGGTTAGCCTTAATCTAAGCCACTCGCGATGTCAAGCTGACCGGTTCCTGACGCTGGCTACCCAACACCGTTATATCGTTGTTCATCTTCCAAATCTTCCAAAAACCTTTCCGACCGTTCCGGCTGATTGGGAACCTTGATTCCTGCTTGCAAGTAGGGGCGGAACCCAGTGCCGGCGGGTACAATCCGGCCGACGATAACATTTTCCTTGAGTCCTTGCAGAAAATCCTTTTTGCCCTGCAACGCCGCCTCGGTCAGGACCTTGGTTGTCTCCTGGAAGGAGGCTGCAGAGACGAAGGATTCCGTGGTCAGGGAGGCCTGGGTGATCCCCAGAACCAGCGGTTCGGCCACTGCCGGCTGCCCGCCGCGCTTGAGGACTTTCTGATTTTCCTCCATAAAGCGCGTCTTTTCGACCTGTTCGCCAACCAACAGGCTGCTGTCGCCCGGGTCGGTGATGTTCACCTTCTTGAGCATCTGACGGACAATGATCTCAATGTGCTTGTCATTGATGTGCACGCCCTGGAAGCGGTACACATCCTGGACTTCCTCGACCAGATAGTTGGCCAGGTACTTCTCACCCTTGACCCGGAGCAGATCGTGCAATTCGTGATTGCCCTCGGTCAACAACTCGCCGGCCTCGACGAAATCGCCTTCCTGAACCGTGATGTGCTTGCCCTTGGGGATGAGGTATTCCCGCGGGTCCCCGGTATCCGGAGTGACGATAATTTTCCGCTTGCCCCTGGAATCCGGGCCAAAACTGACCACACCGTCGATCTCGGTAACCACACCCATTTCCTTGGGCTTGCGGACCTCAAAGAGTTCGGCAACTCGGGGCAGACCGCCGACGATATCCTTGGTTTTCGACGTTTCCCGTGGCTTTCTGGCGATGACGTCCCCGGCCTGAACCTGCTGACCGTCCTCGACCATCAAAATGGCTCCGACCGGCAATTGGAAGGTCGCGGCCAGCGAACTCTCGGGGCGTGTTTTGACCTCCCCTTTCTCGTCGCAAATGGAGATCGAGGGACGGAAGTTTGTCGACCGGTATTCGATAATCGTTTTCGTCGTCCGTTGTGTCGCCTCGTCAACCTTGGTCTGATAGGTCTTGCCTTCTTCAATATCGGCAAAGGAAACCACACCGTCGACGTCGGTCACAAAGGGTTCGTTAAACGGGTCCCATTCAGCCAGAAGCGTCCCCTTGGAGACCTCATCACCGGGCTGGATATAGAGCCTGGCCCCTGGAGGCAGGACATACTTCTCCCGCTCCAGACCCTGCTCGTCCACCACGCCGATCTGACCGCTTTTGCCGAGGACCATGTGCATACCATCGGAATTGGAGACCGTGCGCACACGATTGAGGACAATGCGCCCTTTGTGCTGGGCGGTGATCGAGGACTGTTCGATCTCCTTGGAGGCGGTGCCACCGATGTGGAAGGTCCGCATGGTCAACTGGGTACCCGGCTCCCCAATGGACTGGGCAGCAATGATCCCCACGGATTCGCCGACGTTCACCAGATGGCCGCGGGCCAGATCGCGTCCGTAGCACTTGGCGCAGACGCCCTTCTCGGAATTGCAGGTCAGCACCGACCGGATCATGACCGAGTTGATGCCCGCATCATCAATACGCCGGGCGTACTCTTCGTCAATGATGGAGTCGGCTGGGACAACAACCTCTCCGGTTTCCGGGTTGGTGACGTCAAACAGGGTCATCCGTCCCAGAATCCGCTCGCTCAGGCGGGTCTGCATCTCGCCACCGCGCATGAGGTGCGAGATCTCGATCCCGTCGACGGTCCCGCAGTCGAGTTCACCGACGATAACGTCCTGGACGACATCGACCAAACGCCGGGTCAGATACCCGGAGTTAGCGGTCTTCAGCGCCGTATCCGCCAGCCCCTTCCGCGCGCCGTGGGTCGAGGTAAAGTATTCCAGCACCGTCAGTCCTTCACGGAACGAGGACGTAATCGGCGTCTCAATAATTTCGCCCGAGGGCCTGGCCATCAAGCCGCGCATACCTGCGAGCTGGCGCATCTGGTCCACATTCCCCCGGGACCCGGAGTTGCTCATCATAAAGATGGGGTTAAGGCTGGGATTTTCTTCCACCCGCTCCCCGTGCGCGTCGCTGATCCGATCCACAGAGATATCCCGCATCATTTCCGAAGAAACATCGTTAGTGGCCTTGGTCCAGACGTCGACCACCTTGTTGTATTTCTCGGTGCGGGTAATAATGCCGTCGCGGTACTGGGATTCAATGGAATCCACTTCGGCTCGGGCTTTTTCCAGGAGCGGTTTTTTCTGCTCCGGGATGAGCAGATCTTTGACACCGATGGTCACACCGGCTTGGGTGGCGTATTCATAGCCCATGTCCTTCAAGCGGTCGCAAAGCAGAACCGTGGCCTTGGTTCCGGCCAGACGATAGGCTTCGCCGACCAGGCGGCCAATGGCCTTCTTGTTCAAAATCGAGTTGACCAACGAAAACGGCACCTTCTCCGGCAGGATTCCTTTAAGAAGAATCCGCCCCGGCGTGGTGTCGATCAACTCGCCATCGATGCGCACCTTGATCCGGGCGTGCAGGGTGATGGCCTGTGCATCCAGGGCCATGATCACCTCTTCGGCGTCGGCGAAAATCTTGCCCTCACCACGCTCAAATGAGCGGGCCAGGCTCAGATAATACAAGCCCAAGACGATGTCCTGACTGGGAACAATGATCGGCGCTCCGTTAGCCGGAGACAGGATATTGTTTGTGGACATCATCAGCACCCGGCTCTCGATCTGGGCCTGGACCGACAGCGGGACGTGGACCGCCATCTGGTCGCCGTCAAAGTCGGCGTTGTAGGCGGCGCAGACCAAGGGGTGCAACTGAATGGCTTTGCCTTCGACCAGCAGGGGTTCAAATCCTTGGAACCCGAGCCGGTGCAAGGTTGGCGCCCGGTTGAGCAAAATGGGGTATTCCTTGACCACATCTTCCAGGATGTCCCAGACAACAACATCCTCGCGCTCAACCATCTTCTTGGCACTTTTGATGGTGCTGGCGTGCCCCAAAGACTCCAGTTTGGAATAGATAAAAGGCTTGAACAGCTCCAAGGCCATCTTCTTCGGCAAACCGCATTGGTGCAGCTTGAGCTTCGGTCCGACCACAATCACCGAGCGCCCGGAATAGTCGACACGCTTGCCGAGCAGATTCTGGCGAAAACGGCCCTGTTTGCCTTTGATCATGTCGCTCAAGGATTTCAGGGGCCGGCCGTTGGTCCCGGTGATGGCCCGGCCGCGGCGACCGTTGTCCAGCAAAGCGTCCACAGCCTCCTGGAGCATCCGTTTTTCATTGCGGATAATAATGTCCGGGGCCCCAAGCTCCAGAAGCCTTTTCAACCGGTTATTACGGTTGATGACCCGGCGGTAGAGATCATTGAGATCAGAAGTGGCAAAACGGCCGCCATCAAGCGGGACCAAAGGACGCAGCTCTGGCGGAATGATCGGCACGACTTCAAGAATCATCCAGGCCGGATGATTGCCGGATTCAATAAAGGCTTCGACCACCTTCAGCCGCTTGGCCAATTTTTTGCGCTTGGTCTGCGAGCGAGTGGCCAGCGACTCTTCTTTCAGGGTGTGGCGCAAGGATTCGAGTTCAATCTCCTCGAGCAGCTCCTTGGCCGCCTCGGCGCCCATGCCGACCCGCAAAGCGTCTTCACCGTAATGTTCAACGATTTGCAGATACTGGTCCTCGGAGAGGGTCTGCTGTTTTTTCAAATTCGTCTGTCCCGGGTCCAGGACAATATAGGAATCGAAGTACAGAACCTTTTCCAACTCGGCCATGGTCATGTCCAAGAGCGTAGCGATCTTGGATGGCATGCTTTTCAGGAACCAGATATGCGCCACCGGAGCAGCCAATTCGATATGGCCCATCCGGTCCCGCCGGACCTTGGAGGGGATGACCTCGACACCGCACTTCTCGCAGACGATGCCGCGGTGTTTCATCCGTTTATATTTCCCGCAATTACATTCGTAATCCTTCACCGGACCGAAAATTTTGGCGCAGAACAGGCCGTCGCGCTCCGGCTTGAAGGTGCGGTAATTGATGGTTTCCGGTTTCTTGACTTCGCCATACGACCATTCCCGGATCTTCTCCGGGGAGGCCAGTGATATTTGAATACCTTTGAGTTCTTCGCTCTGGCTTTGGGAACTCCCGGCGCCACGCATAGTAAAGAGATCATCAAGGGTCATTGTCGATATCCTCACAGACTGTTGGAGAGTTGTCTGATAGCGGTTGTACGTCAGGGCTTGCGCTTACTGCCGTTTCGCACCCTCGTCGTGCAAAAGGGTTACGTCCAGGCCAAGGGCCTTGAGTTCTTTGACCAGGACATTAAACGACTCCGGCATGCCCGATTCAAGGAAGTTATCACCCTTGACTATCTTTTCGTACATCTTCACCCGGCCCTGGACGTCGTCCGATTTGACCGTGAGGAATTCCTGGAGCAAATGGGCCGCCCCATAGGCCTCCAGCGCCCAGACCTCCATTTCACCCAGGCGTTGCCCACCAAATTGGGCCTTGCCGCCCAGAGGCTGCTGGGTCACCAACGAATAGGGGCCGGTAGAGCGGGCGTGGATCTTTTCGTCGACTAGGTGGTGGAGTTTGAGCATATACATATACCCCACCGTGACCCGGCTATAGAACGGATCACCGGTGCGCCCGTCATATAATACGGCCTTGCCGTCACTGGGGAGTCCGGCCCGTTCCAGCCACTCCCAGATCTCTTCTTCCTGGGCGCCGTCAAAAACAGGGGTTTTGGTCGCAATCCCCTTGTCGAGACGTTTGACAGACTCCACCAATTCCTCGTCGTCCAGGGTATCCACCAGCGTGGTCACAGAGTCGGAATGGAAAACCTCTTTGACCTCCTGGCGCAGGGCCTGGATGTCGGCCTTGTCCTCCACCATCTTGGCAAGCTGCTGGCCCAGTTCCTTGGCCGCCCAGCCGAGGTGGGTCTCCATGATCTGGCCGATATTCATCCGCGAGGGCACACCGAGGGGGTTGAGCACAATGTCCATCGGGGTCCCGTCATTGAAAAAGGGCATGTCCTCTTCAGGCAGGATGCAGGAGACAACCCCCTTATTCCCGTGGCGGCCGGCCATCTTATCGCCCACATTGAGCTTGCGCTTGATGGCGATATGGACCTTGACCATCTTGATGACTCCAGGGGGCAGATCATCGCCCTCGGTCACCTTCTCGCGTTTCTGGTCGTAGATGGATTTGATAAACTGGATATTGCGGTCGTATTCATCGAGCAATTCCTCGAGGGCCTCGTTTGTCTCCTTGTGAACAAAAACGCCCCGCAGCTTCTTGATGGGCAGACGGGCCAGGTCCTCTTCAGAAAGCGTCTTGTTGGCCTCGACCAGGACTTCGCCTTTTTTCTGGCCCATAATGCTCTGGTCGACACGGTGGCCCTGGATGATCTCCCAGACCTTGTGCCGCACATTCTGGGACAGCCCTTCGATATGCTGCTGCTCGTTGCGATCAAGAACGGCCAGTTCCTGATCTTCAATCTCCTTGGTCCGCTCGTCCTTTTCCCCGGAACGGCGATTAAAGACTTTGACATCAATAACCGTGCCTTCGATTCCGGGCGGGACCTTGAGCGATGTATTTTTCACATCCCGGGCCTTGTCGCCAAAAATAGCTCGCAACAACCGCTCTTCAGGGGTCAGCTGCGTCTCTCCCTTGGGCGTGATCTTGCCGACCAGGATATCGTCCGGACGGACCTTGGCCCCGATACGGATCATGCCGCTCTCGTCGAGATTGCGGAGCATATCTTCACCGACATTGGGGATGTCCCGGGTAATTTCTTCGGGTCCGAGTTTGGTGTCTCTGGCGACGACATCGAATTCCTCGATATGCATCGAAGTATAGACATCTTCCTTGACGCACCGCTCGGAAATGAGGATGGAGTCCTCAAAGTTGTATCCGCACCAGGGCATGAAAGCCACAAGCAGGTTTTTGCCCAAGGCGAGTTCCCCGTGCTCGATGGACGGCCCATCGGCCAGGACACTGCCCTTTTCCACCAGTTCCCCGGTATGGACCACGGGCCGCTGCCCGAAGCTGCTGCTCTGGTTGGATTTATGGAATTTCTGCATCGTATAGCAGGCCACGCCGCCGCTCTGGGGCGCCGTCCCGTCCTCGTAGCGCACGACAACCCGGTCCGCGTCGGCATAGGTCACCTGTCCACGGCCCTCGGCCAGAATACACGCCCCGGAGTTGCGGGCCACAACACCTTCCAGTCCGGTTCCCACCAAGGGCAATTCGGTCCTCAGTAGCGGGGTCGCTTGGCGCTGCATATTCGAGCCCATGAGCGCCCGGTTGGCGTCGTCGTGCTCAAGAAAGGGAATCAGGGCCGAGGAGACGGACACGATCTGGTTCGGGGAGATGTCCATCAACGTGACCTCGTCACGATCGACAACAGCAAACTCCCCTTCAACACGGGCAGCGACCTGGTCCTTTACAAACCGGCCCTGGTCATCCATCGGAGCGTTGGCCTGGGCAATGATCTCCCCTTCTTCGGCATCGGCGTCCAGGTATTTGACCTCGGAAGTCACCTGGCCTTTGTCGACCACACGGTATGGGGTCTCGATAAAGCCATACGGATTAACGCGACCATAGGTGGTCAGGGAGACGATCAGACCGATGTTCGGCCCTTCAGGGGTCTCAATAGGGCAAATACGCCCATAGTGACTCGGATGGACGTCGCGAACTTCAAAACCGGCCCGCTCACGGCTCAAGCCCCCGGGACCCAGCGCGGAGAGCCGCCGTTTGTGGGTGACCTCGGAAAGGGGATTGGTTTGATCCATGAACTGCGAGAGCTGGGAGGTCCCGAAGAACTCCTTGATCACCGCGGTCACCGGCTTAGGGTTGATCAAGTCATGGGGCATAAGCGTCGCGACTTCACGAAGGCTCATGCGCTCCTTGATCGCCCGCTCCATGCGGACCAGACCGATGCGGTACTGATTCTCGACCAATTCACCAACTGGCCGCACCCGACGCTTACCAAGGTGATCGATGTCATCCGGCTGGCCGTGGGCATCCTTCAAAGCAGTCAGGTGCTTGATCGTCCGCAGGATGTCTTCATTGCTCAGGGTCTGATGATCCAACGGCAGGTCGATTCCCAAGCGTGCGTTGAGCTTATACCGACCGACCGGAGAAAGGTCGTAATATTCTTTGTTACGAAAAAGATTATCGAAAAAGGTCTTGGCCACTTCGCTCGTCGGCGGCGAGCTGGGCCGTAACCGTTTGTAGATTTCGATCTGGGCGCTTTCTTCATCCTCGGTTTTGTCGAGTTCGAGGGTGTCGCGAATGGACGTCGAGACCTCCAGACCACTGGTAAACAGGGTCGGTACGGCAGTCTCCGCTGTCTCTCCCAAAAGGTCGATGGTCTCCGGCGCTATCTGATCCCCGGGCTCAGCCAAGACTTCGCCGGTCTCCGGATGGATCAACTCGGACGCAGCGAATTGCTGGGCCAACTCCATAGGATCAACTTCAATGCGCTCGATGCCGGCCTTGACGATCCGCCTCCACATGGGCTTGCTGATCGCTTTGCCAGCGGCGACGAGAACCTTGCCCTCGGCATCAGTGATATCGACGTAAGCGTTGCTGCGGCGATAGTAGTCTTTCTGAACCTCGCGAAAGACCCGGTTCCCGATCACATAATAGTGCTCAACATCATAAAAATAATTCAGAATCTCTTCACGACTCAATCCCATGGCCTTGAGCAAAATGGTCGCCGGCATCTTGCGGCGCCGGTCGATCCGGACGTGAAGGATGTCCTTGTGGTCAAAATCAAAGTCAATCCAGGATCCCCGCATGGGAATGATCCGGGAACTGTAGAGCACCTTCCGGCTGGAGTGGGATTTGCCGTAGTCATGTTCAAAAATCAGTCCGGGAGAGCGCTGCAGCTGATTGACGATGACCCGTTCGGTTCCATTAATGACGAAGGTTCCCTTTTCAGTCATCAATGGAATTGTGCCGAAATAAATATCTTGTTCTTTAATATCTCGAATGGTGCGATGAGAGCTTTCTTCATCGACATCATATACGACAAGGCGGACCTTTATACGAACAGTCGCTTCATAGGTCAGCCCCTTCGAAATGCATTCTTTTATATCATATTTTGGTTCACCAAGTTCGTAGTTGACAAACTCCAGTGTCGCTGTCTTATTGAAATCTTCGATGGGAAAAACAGAGCGGAAAACGCCCTCCAACCCTTTATCTGCACGGCTGGCCGCAGGGACGTCCGCTTGCAGGAAGTCCAGATACGAATCGCATTGCAGGCTTAAAAGATGCGGTATTTCAAGTGCTTGGGGAATTTTACCAAAATATTTTACCAGCTGGTTCATTGCATCCCCTCAAAAATATGTTTATTGTTAGGTAGCCAGGTAGGGAATACGCGGAGCAGCAATTGTATTGTGCACAATGCACGTCCAACGCAAGAGGAGAGAAGACGAGACAGTGAAGCCTCTGAAAATACGTGCTACGGTCCAGGATAAATATGAAACGAAAACAGCTGGAGGGCGCAATTCTCCAGTGGAGAATGCGCTCTCCAGCCCATAATAGCATTATGGCAAGGCGAACTACTTGAGTTCGACTTTCGCGCCGGCTTCTTCAAGCTGCTTCTTGGCTTCGTCGGCAGTCTCTTTGTCAACCTGCTCTTTCATCGCGGACGGAAGTTCGTCGACCTTGGCCTTGGCTTCTTTCAAGCCCAGGCCAGTGATGGCCCGCACAGCCTTGATGACAGCGATCTTATTGCCGCCAACTTCCTGCAGAATTACATCAAATTCAGTCTGTTCTTCTTCAGCGGCAGCTTCGCCTCCACCAGCGGCGGCAGGAGCAGCAGCGGCCACAGGGGCGGCAGCGGAAACACCGAATTTATCTTCCAGTTCCTTGATGAACTCAGCGAGTTCCAGAACGGTCATATTTGAAATAAATTCGACAACCTGATCTTTGGTTATCTCGGACATGTCATCCTCCTTTTTCAATTTCGCTTTGGCTACCCTTGTTTCTGCTCTTCAATGGCCTTCAGTGCGTACATCAGATTACGCAGTAAATTGGCAAACAGGCCCACAAATTGCGTTGGCACAGCATTGAAGGTCCCCAGCAATTTGCCGAGCAATTCCTCGTGGCTCGGCAATTCTGAGAGGTCCTTGATCTGGTCGGCATCAAGGTATTTGCCCTCAAGGCTTCCAAACCGCAACGCAAACTTTTTGTGCTTCTTTGCAAAGTTGGCGAGTTCTTTGGCCGCGACGACCGGGTCGTCGTACCCGAACGCGACAGCACATGTGTCACGCAACTCATCCTTCAGCAACGCATGCTGACTGTCTTCAAGGGCTATGCGCGCCAGCGTGTTCTTAACGACTTGATAGTCCACGTTGTTCTGACGCAAGGTGGAGCGCAGTTCATTGATCTCCTCCACCTTCAACCCCCTGAAGTCAGTGACGAGGGCGATACTTGCCTTCTGCGCCTTGTCGTGCAGGTCTTGAATGACTTGCGCTTTTTCTGCCCTGTTCACTTGCCTATCTCCTCTTCGCTTTTCTAGAAGGGAGCCAAAGCGAATCTCGGCAGGCCTCTTTAAGGGGACCCCACCTGCTGTCTTTGACTCGACTTCCTATCGGGGTTGGTTCGAGCGGCCTTCAGTATCTGAAGGCCTGTGGTATATTACTCGACCATGCGACGGACCGAGGCGGTTTCGATTTTCACCCCCGGCCCCATCGTCGTTGAAACTGCGAGTTTGCGCAGATAGGTCCCCTTGGCGGCGCTGGGTTTCAAGCGCACCAGGGTCTGCAACAGACTCACAAGATTGTCTTGGATCTTTTCCGGGCCAAAGGAGACCTTGCCCAGCGGAGCGTGGATCACCCCGTTTTTATCGACACGGAATTCGACTTTGCCGGCCTTGAGCTCTTTGATAGCGGTCGCGATATCAAAGGTCACTGTGCCGGTCTTGGCGTTGGGCATCAATCCACGGGGCCCCAGGACGCGCCCGATTTTCCCCACATGGGCCATCATGTCCGGTGTGGCGACGGCTTTGTCAAATTCGAGCCACCCGTCCTGGATCTTCTGCACGAGCTCTTCAGCCCCGGCTGCATCCGCTCCAGCATTTTTGGCCTCTTCCTCTTTCTCACCTTTACAAAAAGCAATGACCCGAACGTCTTTGCCGATGCCGTGGGGCAGGCTCACCGCACCGCGGACCATCTGATCCGGATGGCGGGGATTGACACCAAGGCACACAGCTGCATCGACGGTTTCGTCAAATTTGGCATACGCAGCCTGCAGCGCATTGGCGACCCCTTCTTCCAAAGAATAGCGGCTCTGCGTATCCAGATTTTCAGTTGCTTTTTTATATGCTTTACCGTGCTTGGGCATGCTCACTCCCTCTCCAACTAATTTTCAACCTCGATACCCATGCTCTTCGCGGTACCTGTCACGGAACGCGTAGCCGCGTCCAGATCGCTGGCCGTCAGGTCGGGCATCTTGGTCTGAGCGATCTCCCTCACCTGCTCCATGGTCACCTTGCCCGCCTTTTGCTTGTTGGGCTCACCGGAACCTTTATCCAGCTTGGCGGCCTTGAGCAGCAGGACAGAGGCAGGAGGGGTCTTGGTGATGAAGGTGAAGGTCCGGTCCTGATAGACCGTAATCTCCACAGGGGTCACCATACCCTTTTGTTCCTGGGTCTTGGCGTTGAAGGCCTTACAGAATTCCATTATATTGACGCCGTGCTGCCCCAGGGCGGGGCCGACAGGCGGAGATGGATTCGCGGATCCAGCAGGAATCTGCAGTTTGATTTTTGCCAGTACTTTCTTGGCCATAATTCCTACCTCGTAATTATCTTACAGCGAGATCTTGAGCATGCCGTCATCAGACACGATGCGATGCTACCCTTTGGAGACCTGGACAAAATCGAGTTCAACAGGTGTCTGCCGCCCGAAAATGGAAACCGAAACCCTGAGCTTGCCCTTATCGTAATTGACCTCTTCTACTTCCCCATTAAAGCCGGAAAAAGGCCCATCAATCACGCGAACTTCATCGCCACGTTCGAAATGGAATTTCGGGCGCGGCTGCTCTTTGCGGCTCTCGATGGTCTGCAGAATTTGGTCCGCTTCCTTTTGCGTCAAGGGCTTCGGCCGCTTCTGTCCTCCGACAAACCCTGTCACTTTCGGGATCGACTGGATCAGGTGCCAGGTCTTGTCGTTGAGGATCATCTTGACCAGGACATAGCCGGGATAAAACTTGCGGGTCGACGTTTTCTTCTGACCTTTGACCATCTCCACTACTTTTTCAGTAGGGACGATCACTTCCTCTATGAGCCCTTCGCCCTGTCCACTTCGGATCATTTCAGCAATGGTTTTCTCCACGCGTTGCTCATAACCTGAGAAGGCATGGACGATATACCAACGGGCGCTTTCTTCTGTCATAGAATTCCCACAACTCACGAAAGTACGGCTTCAATGATTTTGGCCAGGGTGACGTCAACCAACCCAAGGAAAAGGGCGAGGACAGCAACAAAGAGCAAAACAGTTCCGCTCATTTGCAAGGTTTCTTTGCGAGTCGGCCAGGTGACCTTTTTCAGCTCGACCTGGGACTCTTCAAAGAACTCCTTGAACTGCGCAATTTTGCCTTGCAGCCCTTGGTCCTGTTTCTTGGCTTGCTCAAGATTTTTCTTTTTTTTCTTGGCCATAATAATAAATATGGCAGGCCAGGAGGGATTCGAACCCCCAACCCCCGGATTTGGAGTCCGGCGCTCTAGCCGTTCGAGCTACTGGCCTGCACGAGTTTGTAGAGGGCTTACTTGGTTTCCTTGTGCAAGGTATGCTTGCGATCGAATGGGCAGTACTTTTTCAAGGACATTTTCCCAGTCGTATTCTTTTTGTTCTTCATTGTCGCGTAGTTTTTACGCTTACACTCGGAACAAGCAAGCTGGATCTTGATGCGCATGACCTACTCCACAATTTCGGATACAACGCCGGCGCCCACTGTACGGCCGCCTTCGCGGATGGCGAAGCGCAGTCCCAGTTCCATGGCGATCGGCACGATCAATTCGACATCAAACGTCGCGTTATCGCCGGGCATGACCATCTCAACGCCTTCGGCCAGGGTCACCACACCGGTCACGTCCGTGGTCCGGAAATAGAACTGCGGACGGTACCCGGAGAAAAACGGGGTGTGGCGGCCGCCTTCTTCCTTATTCAATACGTAGACTTCGGCCTTGAAACGGCGGTGCGGCGTGATCGATTTCGGACGTGCCAGAACCTGGCCGCGCTCAACATCTTCGCGCTTCACACCACGCAGCAACGCCCCAATATTGTCCCCGGCTTCGCCCTGGTCCAACATCTTGCGGAACATTTCCACGCCGGTGACGACCGTCTTGGTCGTATCCTTCATGCCCACCATCTCGACTTCTTCGCCGACCTTGATCACACCACGTTCCACACGGCCGGTGACAACCGTTCCGCGGCCGGAGATCGAGAACACGTCCTCGATGGGCATCAAAAACGGCTTTTCGATGTCGCGCTCGGGCTCGGCAACGTACTCATCCACAGCGTCGAGCAGATCGAAAATCGGCTTGGCATCTTCGCTGTTCGGATCGTCGCTTTCCAGAGCTTTCAAGGCGCTACCGGAGATGACCGGAATATCGTCGCCGGGATAGTCGTAGCTCGAAAGCAGCTCACGCACTTCCAGTTCAACGAGTTCCAACAGCTCTTCGTCGTCAACCAGGTCGACCTTGTTCAAAAACACCACCAGGCTCGGGACACCGACCTGACGCGCCAGCAGGATGTGCTCACGAGTCTGCGGCATCGGGCCGTCAGTAGCGGCGACAACCAGGATCGCGCCGTCCATCTGGGCCGCACCAGTGATCATGTTCTTGATGTAGTCGGCGTGACCCGGGCAGTCCACGTGGGCGTAGTGCCGGGGTCCAGTCTCGTACTCCACGTGCGCCGTGGCGATGGTGATGCCGCGTTCCTTCTCTTCAGGCGCCTTGTCGATCTGATCGAAAGGCACATAGTCGGACACGCCGCCCTTCAAATGGATCTGGCGGGTGATCGCCGCCGTCAATGTCGTCTTGCCGTGGTCAATGTGGCCGATCGTGCCGATATTAACGTGCGGCTTCGAACGCTCAAATTTCGCCTTGCCCATACGTTACCCCCTTGGAACTCGTCTCGGACTTGGAGTTATATGGTAAAAATGAAAATGCGACTACTTAAGATGGGAATGGAGCCCACGACCGGACTTGAACCGGTGACCTCATCCTTACCAAGGATGTGCTCCACCTGCTGAGCTACGTGGGCCTTTACGGGCGGGCCGTTGGAGCGGGAAACGGGACTCGAACCCGCAACCCTCAGCTTGGAAGGCTGATGCTCTAGCCAATTGAGCTATTCCCGCAATATCTTAAGTAGTCACTGACGACGTGAGTCGTCTCCTACTATGCAATCTGGTGGAGGAGGAAGGATTTGAACCTTCGAAGGCTTACGCCGGCAGATTTACAGTCTGCTCCCTTTGGCCACTCGGGCACTCCTCCAGGTGAGGGGAAATCTGGAGCTGGCGATGGGACTCGAACCCGCAACCTGCTGATTACAAGTCAGCTGCTCTGCCAATTGAGCTACGCCAGCAACGAGGGAGGGGTTATATAAAGAGTTTGCCGCGAACGCAACCCCTTTATCCCAAAAAATATAAATTTTTATTTAAAGCCCTGAAAAAGCTGTTCATATTCACAAAGCCTGATTGGCGAATTGGGCTTGAAAACAGCTCTGACTTCTTTTTCCCGGGATAGCCGCCTCAGAGCAGCTCTGCTGTCCTGCCAGTAAATGCCCTCGAAAACAAGCCAGCAATCTCAGGTTCTGCGGTCCAGAGGCGGGCATAAAAAAAAACCGGAGCGCTCCGTTGGCGCCCCGGTTTGCCACCCTCTGGGCCCGCAGGTCCCGAAAAACATGGATGAGTTTCTACATATCGGCGGGGACTTCCTGACCCAGCCACTCCCTCCCTGGGAGTCGCTGTTCGGTCTGGGGCTTGGCTTCCCAGCGCTCCAGACACTGAGCACGGTTCTCGTAAATATGGCGCAAAAAGGCGTTATTCAAAGCGTGTCCGGAACAATGTACGGTGAATTTGCCCCACAATTGGCCGTCGAGAAGCGCCATGTCACCGACGAAATCCAGAATCTTGTGGCGAACGAACTCGTCAACGAACCGAAGCCCCTCCGGATTTACAACCCCATACTCGTCCAAGACAATGGCGTTGTCCAGCGACCCGCCCAGGGCCAAGTTGTGCTTTTGCAACTTCTCGACCTCATGCAAGAACCCGAAGGTCCGGGCCCGGGCCACGGAACGCTCAAAATCCTCTGGGGCAAGATGAAAACGCCGGGTTTGGACCCCGACAAGCGGATGATCAAAATCAATGGTGTAGTCGACACAAAATCCGGGAAAGGGCTCGCCCACAATCCACCGGCCGTCCTCTTCCACACTGACGCGGCGTTTGACGGCCCAGATTTTCTGTGGCTTGCGTTGCTGGCGCAGCCCAGCGTCACGCAAGAGCATGACGAAGGAAGCGGCACTGCCATCCATAATGGGAACTTCCCCCCCGTCGACCTCAACCAGGATATTATCTATGCCCATGGCCCGAATTGCGGCCATGAGGTGCTCGACTGTAGCGACCCGGACATCACCCTGTCCCAAGGTGGTGGCCAGCCCTGTCCCTTGGACAGCGTCAGGATGGAGATTCAAAAAACGTGCTCCATCTCCGGTATTGACAGCAAACACGACGCCCGTGTCTTCGGCGGCAGGATTGAGCCGCAGAGAAACCCGTCGCCCACTGTGCAAGCCAATGCCGGTACAGCTGACTGCCTTTTCGATTGTATGTTGTTGCATAATCCACCTCCACTCGCGGATAAGCAAAAATCATTCCACGCTGTGGAGACTGTTTTTTCTATTGGATTTCAAAATGTTACCGCTCAAGAATTCAAAAGATGTCCCTTTGACACAACAACTATGTTGTTCTTTGACACTTTGAGCGGTGGGCAACAACGACCCGGTCGTGTCCCGCGAGATCCTTGAGTACTGCCGTTCGTTCCCATGCCGGACCATGGAATTGCCCCTGAACCCACTGCTCCTGCTGCCACCCCATTTCGACACAGACCATCCCGCCCGGCTTGAGCGCCCTTTGGGCCTGCTCCACAAGTCGTTGGAGGAAAAGGCAGCCTGTATCTCCCCCTTCAAGCGCGAGGCGGGGCTCGTGCAAGCGGACGTCCGGCATGGTTTCCTCCACTTCCCGGGGGGCCAGATAGGGCGGGTTGGCCACCACGAGGTCCAGCTGGTTCCGGGCGGTTGGATGGAGCAGGTCTCCCTGCACTGCGAGAAGACGCTGCTTCAGGCCGTGCAACTGAACATTCGAGCGGGCTATGGCGAGGGCCTCATCGCTTATATCGATGAGCACCCCTTGGCTTCGGGGAAAATACGTGGCTAGAACCACCCCGAGGATCCCGCTGCCAGTACAGGTGTCGGCGAATCTGAAAATCGATTCAGGAGTGAACCACTCTCGGACGGCATCGATGATCGTCTCCGTTTCCGGGCGAGGGATGAGTACCCCGGGACGAACATGAAAATCCAGACCGTAAAATTCTTTACACCCCACGATATAGGCCACGGGCTCAAACTTGGACCGGCGCTCAAGCCGAATGGCAATGCGTCGCAGTTCCTCTGCCTGGATCCAGCGGTCGTGTTGCAGATACAACTCAAGCCGGGACACGCTCAGGGCATCAGCGACGAGAATTTCAGCGTCAAGACGGGCCGAGTCGATCCCTGCTTGGCGCAATATCCCTGTCGCGGCCCGAAGGACGGCGCTAAGGGGGCCCGGCTGGCATAATATTTCGGAAAAGATGGAGTCGTTCAAAGGCGGGATTATTCTTCGGCCTGCGCGCGAAGGGCTTCAGCCTGGTCATGCTGGACCAAGGGTTCGATGACCTCGTCCATATTGCCGGCCAGCACATTTTCCAGGCTGTAGAGGGTCAAATTGATGCGATGGTCTGTAATCCGCCCTTGGGGAAAATTGTAGGTCCGGATGCGTTCAGACCGATCACCACTGCCGACCTGGGATCGCCTGCTAGCGTCGAGTTCCTTTTTGGCCTCTTCCTGTTTGGCCTTCAGAATCCGTGACCGAAGGACCTTCATGGCCTTGGCCTTATTCTTGTGCTGGGATTTCTCATCCTGGCAGGAGACGACCACACCAGAAGGGATATGGGTGATGCGCACCGCAGAATCAGTGGTGTTCACACTTTGCCCGCCGGGGCCTGAGGCTCGAAAGTAATCAATTCGCAATTCTGAAGGATCGATCTCCACATCGACTTCCTCAGCTTCCGGCAAAATGGCCACTGTTACCGCCGAGGTATGGATCCGCCCCTGAGACTCGGTACTCGGGACACGCTGGACACGGTGAACACCGGACTCATATTTCAATCGACTGTACACCGAGGCCCCAGAAATCGATGCGATGACTTCCTTCATCCCCCCGGATCCAGTCGGATGGGAATTCATGAGTTCAACTTTCCAGTGCATGGTTTCCGCGTACCGAGTATACATGCGGAGCAGATCAGCAACAAACAGCGCCGCCTCTTCACCGCCGGTTCCAGCCCGGATTTCCAGAATGATATTCTTGTCATCCATGGGGTCCTTTGGCAGCAAGAGCTTTTGCAACCGGGCGTGGAGTTCCTCCTGACGGGTTTCCAAAGCGCTCAGCTCCTCTTTGGCGAGCTCGCGCAACTCCTGATCCCCGTCGGACAGGACGTCCTGATTTTCCTCAATACCGGTGAGCACTTCCTTGTACTCCCGATAAACGGAAATAATCTCCCCGAGGTCGGCGTGGGCCTTGGCCAGCTCCGCATAGCGTTGCTGATCCTGCAGGACATCGCTCGAACTCAGTTCCTGTTCGATTTCGGCGTAACGCTCTTCAATGCTATCCAACTTGGCAAACATTGCGGTCCCTATCCTCGTCACCCCACTTGAGACACACGGCAGGCTCAGTGGGATTTGAAAAAAAAGACCCCGCCCGAGACGGGGTCTTGTTGTTATTTTTGCTTCTTGGCATTTTCGAACTGGGCGTATTTCTTGCGAAAACGGTCGATTCGACCCGCCGTATCCACAAACCGCTGCTTTCCGGTATAAAAGGGATGGCAATGGGAGCAAATTTCCACCTGGATTTCTTCGCCCCATGTGGACTGGGCCTCGACCTCAAAGCCGCACGAGCAGGTGATCTTAGCCTGATGCACCTTGGGATGGATGCCGTCTTTCATCGTGTCCTCCGTATCAAGACAAACATGATTTACTAGGGATGGGCGCGCGCTGCCCCAAAATACGCGACATGGAAATATTACAATTTAGCCACTGTTCGCCTTTTTGGCAAGCACTTCGTAACCACCCGGAATAGCGGCTAAGTATAAAAAAAAGAAAGGGAGAAGAGACGGGAAGAGGCTACCGGTTGCGCGATTGCTGGTAGCTTATATTAAAGGCAACGGAAAAGAGGTGGTGGACAAAGTCCACATATTCGACAGCCACGCTCGAGGGAACAGAAAGTCGAGCCGGGGCGAAATTGACAATGCCCTTCACCCCTGCTTCGGTCAAATAGTTGGCTGCCCGTTGAGCGCGCTCCGCTGGTGTGGTGATGATGCCGATTTCAATTCCCAACTCCTGCACTTTCTCGCTCAGACGTCGGGAACAGATAACTTCCAGGCCAGCAACAACCTCACCGATCTTGAACGGGTCACAATCAAAGGCACCGACGATGATAAAGCCACGCTTGCGGAACACGCTGTAGCGCAAAAGCGAACGTCCCAAATTGCCCACCCCTACCAGAGCGACATTCCAGGTCCGGTCAATACCCAAAGACTGGCGGATAGCGGTCAGCAGATCCTGGACATAATACCCCACCCCTCGGACGCCGAATTCGCCGAAGTACGCAAGATCTTTTCGGATCTGAGAAGGATTCACCCCGCAGGCTTTGGCCAGCCCCTCCGAAGAAACCACGTTTTGCTTTTCCTGAAGAAAATTCTCCAAGACCTGAACGTAGACGGCAAGCCGCTGGATGGTGGCCCGAGGGATATGTTCGCTTTTAATCGATTTGCCCATTTGCTCTAAATTTCACAATCACGTGGATGGGAAAGGGGGCTGCGGGACAGCCCCCTTAACAATTCTGCTACACCGCGACCTACAGGAAGGGGTTGGCGAAGAGCAGGATCAAGTTCACGACCAGGGCGTAAATCGCCAAGGACTCGATCATGGCCAAGCCGACCAGCATGGTCACAGTGATCTTCCCGCTAGCTTCGGGGTTGCGGGCGGTTCCTTCACAAGCGGCCTTCAGGCCAAGGCCCTGGGCAACACCGCAACCGGCGGCGGCGATAGCCATACCAATGGCGGTGGCCATGGAAGTCATGGAAATAACTTCCGGAGTAGCTTCTGCTGCGAAAGCAGCGCCGGCGATGGCAACCAAAGCAACCGTGTTCAGAGCGGTCAGGAGAAATTTACGCATTTTTCTTCGTCCTCCTTACATATGATTATTGTGGCCAAAAGCCATTTCCCCATTAGTGGGCTTCTTCAAAAGCACCTTTCAGATAAACCATACTCAGCATGAAGAAGATAAAAGCCTGGATACTTTTAACCAGGATAAAGAGAAAATAAATGGGCAGCGTGGAAATCACAGGCAACAAGAAGAACAGAAGCAACAGAACGAGTTCTTCACCCTTGATATTCCCAAAAAGCCGGACTGCCAGTGACAAGGGGCGAGACAAGTGACTGATGATTTCAATGATAAACATCAGCGGAGCAAGCGCCAGAACTGGCCCCATAAAATGCTTGATGTACCCAACCCCATGAAGCTTAAAGCCCCAATAGTTGTAATAAAAGAAGACGAAAACCGCCATCGCAGCGTTGTTGTTGATATTCGCCGTCGAGGCGTCCGTCCCTGGAATAAGGCCCATCAAATTACAAACCAGAATGTAGATGAACAGCGTCGCCAGGACGGGAAAGACTTTTCTCCCTGGCTCCCCCATATTTTCGACGACAAAATCTTCGAGCCCGCCGATGAGGGTCTCAAAAAAGTTTTGCACCCTCCCCGGAACGAGAGAGAGATTGCGTGTCGCCAGCCACCCCATTCCAATCAACACGGCCATGGCGATCCAGGAGTAGACAATGTGGTGCGGAATGTGGATGCCCACCGCCTCAAAGGCATCTACAATCACCACCGGATGCATGTTTGCAGCCATCTCGCTTACGCCTCCTTATCTTACGCGTCCTACCATTTTTCCAGCACCCCAGAGAAGTATATTGACCACGGCTGTGGACAAGCCGGCCAAAAGGGCCGGTATTGAAGCTTGAGCAAAAACAATGAGCACGAAAAGGATCCCCGCCAGGGCCCCGAGACGGATATAAAAACCGCTTAACAGCGCTGTCACCGCCCCTTTTTGCATGCGCACCAGCTCAGCGATAAACCGGGCCAAAAAGTAGAAATTGGCCGTGATGAGCCCAGCGCCGATGGCAAAATCTATTGCCCAACGTTCCCCTTGGGCTACCAGGAGGAGAACCACGCTCATCAAGCCGGCCACATAGAGCTGATTACGCACCAACTCCCGTACTTCCGGCTCGGCAAATCCCCGCCGAAACAGCCACCCCTCAATGCGACGATTGATCTTTGTTGTCATCGCGGGGCGTGCCCTGCTTTTGAATTTTCCGGAATTCCCAGAGCATGTTCTTGAATCCCGCAGCTATCCCAAAGAGCAAAAAAATCAGTGTCATCCACGGCTTGATTCCCAGCCACTTATCCAGATAAATCCCGATGACCAGCCCGACGACTGTACCGCTGACCAGATGGATGCCCATCATGCTCGCCCGGCCGAGATTGTTTATATAGTCTTTGTCATCTATCTTGAATATTTTCTTAAAGACCATGAGTCCAACCGGGTAAAGCCCTTCGTGCATTCATTCACAAGACGTGAGCCGTGCTAGCACACCTCTTTTGACAAAGTCAACGACCATCCCATTATAAATTCACATTTATCCCGGCAATACGCTGAATTCAGGAGCTTCTCGCATGCATTGACGGGTATCGCTTGCCGGGCGCTTGAGAACTTTCGCGCAAGCAGCCACCGTGTAGCTTGGAAAGTCTTCGTTGACAAGCCTCTCGCTCGCGGGCACTTCTTGACAAGTGCCACGAATGGGGCTCGAAACCGAGTCCAATAAGGAGAGAGCATGTCCAAAGCCTGGATCCGGAGCAAGCGAGAAGAATTTGTTCGTGATGTCTTTCGGGATTTTTGCCAGATCCACTTTTATTTTGATCAAGAATTCCAAAACTACGAACAGACCGGGGCCGTCGATTTTGTCTTCATGCGCGACCTGCTGGGCGAAGAGACGAATAAAGGTCTGCTCTGGCGGCTCAAGGACACCGCCCATCTTCTTTTTCGCAACTACCCGTCACCGATAACCATTTGCCAATTTCTGGACTGGGCGATTGGATATATCTTCCACGAATCCATCAAGCTCAAGGAAGATGCCTACCAGCAGCAAAATTACGGACCCTGGTTTCAACAGATCCAGCAATGCCGGGAGGTCTCCTCCGAAGAACTCGCTTTAAGCCAGGAATTGCTGGCCATTGTTGATCAGACCCGGGAAAGCATCTCCCGTGAAGTTTCCCGGATTCGGTTCATTCTTGTCCGCTGTCGCCGCATGTTTCGGTTGTTTCTTGTGTTGCACAGGGACAACAAGCTCTTGGCGCGCTTGTTGTATGACCGCAAAGATTTGATCCACTCCATATATAGCCAGGAAGAACTCGCGGCCCTCTTGGACAGCCTTTACCCACAAGCACCTGAAAAAATGTATATTTTGGCTTCCCAAAGCCTTCGACAGGGCGGCTGGTTCGAAAATGCCGCTCGCGCTCTGGACAAGGCCCTGCAGATCAATCCGGAGAATTCAGCCGCCTTGCAAGAGAAACAATTTGTTGCTAAACAACAAGGGCAGTTACGGTTCTAGCATTTAACCTCCGTCCGGCGCCCAAAAGTGCCGAATGGACTGGTTCACACCATCGAGGAAGGAGAGGCGAAAAATGAAAAGATCTATCTGGGCCATTTTGCTTGTACTTGTTATTTTCAGTGTCGGATGTGCCTCAAAAAAAGTCACCTCTACCCCGAGCCAACCTGAACCGGAAAAAGAGGTGCAGCAACCTCAAGAGCCGGAACCCAAGCAGGAAGTGACAATCAGCGAACCGGAACCGCCTGCGCCCACCCCCATGGAATTGTACGCGGACAAATACGCCTCGTTGCCGACCCAGCACAAGGTCGAAAAAGGGGAATGTCTGTGGTGGATTGCCGAATACAAGCAAATCTACAACGATCCCTTTATGTGGCCCCTTATCTATAAAGCCAACCGGGATCAGATCCAGGATCCTGACCTGATCTATCCCAACCAGGTCTTTTCGATCCCCCGTGATTTCTCCAAGAACCAACTCACTGAAAGCCGCCGCCAAGCCGGGGCCCCTAAACCATATCTGCCCCCGCGCGACGCCAATGTACCGGCAGACATGCGCAGCGAACTCGGCTGGGGCTTCTAGAAGTCGTACCAGACGCGCCTGAACAAGACCCCGGTCGACATCGCGTCAACCGGGGTCTTTTCCTTTGCTCGGCCCGGGAACATTCTGGCGGGGAACGACACGTACAGCCCTTTCACTTCATACTGCTCCATGCGCTTTCTGCCAGCCGCGCAGGTCCCCGAAGAGCTTCACTGACCACAATTCTCGTGCGTTTTTCTGGGCCGGGGCAGAGGCCATAAATACCCAAACGCCCAGCAACCACTGTGAAGAGCTGGCGCCCTGATTGATGAGAGTTGAAATACCCCTTGCCTCGAAACGGAATCCGGCCCTTCCCCCCACAAGCACTGGTACGCTGCCTTTCCTTGTCCGTTCTCGCAGAGCGTGGCAATTCCCGAGCAGAGGCAAACGGGCATTTCATTCCTCTTGCTCTTCGGACCAGGACCGGCACCTCAATCGATTCCCCGTGAACTTGATTCGATAAGGAGATCGGACACAATGACTTCGAAATTTCTCCACCTCAAACGCCCTACCCCGGCTTTGGAAATGAAGAACAGATCTGAGCCCGAACTCTTTCGGGATCTCTATCCGTATAAACGGGTCAGCCGGACAAGCTTTGACGACACCTTTGTCATGCACCGGCCAGCCGAACCCATGTTTATCACCGATACCACCTTTCGGGACGGGCAGCAGGCTCGCCCGCCCTACTCCGTGGCCCAGATCAGCCGGATTTACGACATGCTCCATAAACTCGGCGGGTACAGCGGTCTGATCAGGCAATGCGAATTTTTTCTCTACTCCCAAAAAGACCGCCGGGCTGTAGAGACCTGTCTGGCCAAATCCTATACCTTTCCGGAGATCACCGCCTGGATCAGGGCCAACACGGATGACCTCAAACTGGTCCGGTCCATGGGGATCAAGGAGACCGGTATGCTCACATCGGTCTCCGATTACCACATCTATCTCAAACTCGGCAAAGACCGCGCCCAGGCCATGCAGGATTACCTTGAGGTCATTGAAAAAGCCTTGGAGATGGGCATCACTCCTCGCTGCCACTTTGAAGACATCACTCGCGCGGACATCTACGGCTTTTGCCTCCCCTTTGCCCGCAAGCTGATGGACCTCTCCAAGCAAAGCGGCCTCCCGGTCAAGATCCGCCTCTGCGACACCATGGGCTACGGCGTGCCTTATCCTGGTGCCGCCCTGCCCCGCAGCGTAGCCAAAATCGTCAGGGCCTTTACCGATGAGGCTGAGGTACCTGGGCAATGGCTGGAATGGCACGGGCACAATGATTTCCATAAGGGATTGATTAACGCGGTCACCGCCTGGCTCTATGGATGTTCCGGCGCCAATGGAACCCTTCTTGGGTTTGGAGAGCGGACAGGCAATGCCCCTGTCGAGGCTTTGGTCCTGGAATACATTTCTCTGACCGGCGACGACGATGTGGCCTACACCCCGAGTATCGCTGAAATCGCCGACTACTTCGAAAAAGAACTCGATTACGCCATCCCACCCAACTACCCCTTTGTCGGGCGGGACTTCAACGCCACCAGCGCCGGAATCCATGTCGACGGATTGGCCAAAAACGAAGAGATCTACAATATTTTCGACACCCGCCACATCCTCGGCCGCAGCGTGCCGATCATTATCACCGACAAGACCGGGCGGGCCGGGGTCGCGTATTGGATCAACCACAACCTGGAATTGCCCAAAGAAAAACAGGTCAGCAAAAGCCATCCGGCCGTTGGCAAAATCCATAAGAAGATCATGGAAGCCTACGAACAAGGCCGGACGACCTCGTTTTCTCACGAAGAAATGCACGGTCTGGTCAAACGGTATCTCCCCGAACTTGAATCTTCGGAATTCGATCACCTCAAAGAAATGGCCCAGAATCTGGCCACGAAGATCTTTTATCGCTTGGCAATGGACTCGAATATCCGGAGCCTGGGCTCGCGATCCGTGGCAGCCCGCATGAACTCCTTTTTGGAGCACTACCCCTTCTTCCAGTACATCTATCTGACCGACACCCAGGGCAATCTCATCACTTGGCAGGTCAGCCATCCGGAAGACAAGACCCTGTACCGCAACAAACTCGTTGACCAGAATTTCTCGGATCGGGAATGGTTCCAGCAACCGATGAACACCGGGGAAATGCACATTACTGATTTCTACCGTTCCATGTTTTCCGGGAAGCTGTGCCTGACGATTTCCGCTCCGGTCCTGGACAAAAACGACGACATCACGGCCATCCTCGGCGGCGATATCCGTTTCGAAGAGTTGATCAAACTCCACGAAGCCATCGACAATGAGGAACGGCTCAAAGCCGAGCCCAATGGGGAGAACGACCCCGCGCAGAAATAACGATAGCCCCCCGAAAGGACAGATTGTTCGTTTGCACTCCGGGCAAGGCCAGACCAAACGGGCCGGCATGATGCACATGCCGGCCCGTTTGGTCTGGTTCCATTTCGTGCCCAGGAAAAAAAAGGGAACAGGGCTACGGCTGCTGCTTGCCGGGCCCATTGTCAAAGCGAGCCGCTTCAGCCGATTTCCATGCGTTCCCAGCTGAAATCGTTGAGATCCAGCGCTCCCATGAACCCTTGGAGCGCCGCCCCGTGCCCGGTAAGGATATTGACCGCCTCGGCGCTTTGCATTCCAGCCAACACAGCCACCCCATGGGGCAAACACCCCATATCCTCTTCAGCCCCTTGCTCATCCGTCCATAACGCCCGCAGCCCCGCATCGCCCGGAGCGATTGTAGCCACAACCCCGGTTGCCCCGGCCACAGCGGCACTGACCACAGTCAGGCCGAGTTCGGCCGCAGCCCGGTGCAAGGCCAGGCGCACACGTGTCCCGCCCAGGGCATCGATCACCAGGTCGCTCCCCTCAAGCCACTGCAAAAACCCGTCCTGGTCGAGCGTGGCCAATGTAGCTGAAAAGGCGACAGCCGGGTTGATCTCTTCGACCCGCAGCGCAGCTGCCTCGGCTTTGGCTTGTCCCAGAGTCGATTGTCCAGAAAGGAGTTGGCGGTTCAAGTTGCTGGACTCAAAAATATCGCCATCCACTCCACGGATTGAGCCAACCCCGCAGCGGGCCAGCAATTCCAGGACATAGCCGCCCAGCCCGCCAAGGCCTGCCAGGGCAACAGTGCTGCGATGGAGCAGGAGCTGTTCCGCTACCTGGAGAGCCGCCCAATTGCGGCGGTACCGCTGCGGCAAGATATCCAGTTCCAGGGCCGCGCCCTCAACATCGTGAAGGCTGACCCCAGTGCGAGCGGCTATTTCTGAACCGCTTTGCTCGGGAAGGATGCGCAGCACTGCCGTTTCCGAGACAGCTGCGGCACGGATCTCTTTGTCCAACTGCTCCATAGCACGGCCCTCAAGAATGTTTCTCCAACCGGCCGCTGTACCGTGGTTTCCTGTTGCGTGGCCGGCAAAGAGAGTTAATCGTCGTCAATCCAGTTCAAGGTCCTCTCGACCGCCTTCCCCCATCCGGCATAGAGCTTGGCCCGGTGGCCGGCTTCCATGGCGGGCTCCCACCGCTTGTCCTCCACCCAATTGTTGCGCAATTCCTCACGGCCGGACCAGAACCCGGAAGCAATGCCTGCGGCATAGGCAGCGCCGAGACAGGTCGTCTCAGCGACCTGCGGACGGATCACCGGCACATCGAGGATGTCGGACTGGAACTGCATCAGCAACTCGTTCTGGACCATGCCGCCGTCCACCTTCAACCGTTTGAGGGTCACGCCGGAATCCTTGTCCATGGCTTCGACAATGTCCTTGGTCTGATAGGCTGTGGCCTCCAGAACGGCCCGGGCCAAATGGTGCTTATTGGCGTAGCGTGTCAGCCCTGTAATGACACCGCGGGCGTCTGGACGCCAATAGGGGGCAAACAGTCCGGAAAAGGCAGGCACGACATAAACGCCCCCCGTGTCTTCGACCTGGGTGGCCAATTCCTCGATCTGAGAAGCGTCCTGGATCATCCCCAGATTGTCGCGCACCCACTGCACAAGAGCCCCGGCGATGGCGATCGAGCCTTCCAGACAGTACGACGGTTGCCGGCCGCTGAACTGATAGGCCAAGGTTGTGATCAGGCCGTGCCTGGAAGGAATCGGTTCATGTCCGGTGTGCAGCAGGAGAAAACAGCCGGTGCCGTAGGTGTTCTTGGCCTCCCCGGGCTCGAAACAGGTCTGCCCGACCAGGGCGGCCTGTTGGTCCCCAACCGCTCCGCACACCGGGACCCGGGCACCGAGGGGACCGCTCTCCGAGGTCGGTCCCCAGGAGCGATCATCGCTGGAGGGGACAATCCGCGGCAGGCCTTGTCTGGGGATGCCCAGCACCTTCAAGATGGAATCGTCCCACTGCAGGGTCTGCAGATCCATGAGCATGGTCCGGCTGGCGTTGGTCACATCCGTGACATGGGCCCCGCCTTTCGGGCCGCCGGTCAGCCACCAGATAATCCAGGTCTCCATGGTCCCGAACAGAGCGTCCCCCGCCTCGGCAGCTCGTCTGGCCTCAGGGACCTGGTCCAGAATCCATTTGATCTTCGGGCCGGAAAAATAAGTCGCCACCGGCAGTCCGGTGGTTTCGCGAAACCGGTCTTGCCCCCCCTCTCGGATCAATTCCTTGCAGATGTCGTAGGTCCTGGCGCATTGCCAGACCACGGCGTTGAAAAACGGCTTGCCGGTATTGCGGTCCCAGACCACCGTGGTCTCTCGCTGGTTGGTGATCCCAATGGCCGCCAGTTCCTTTCCGGATATCCCTGCCTTGGTCAAAGCTCCGCGGATAACCTCCTGGGTGTTGTCCCAGATTTCCATGGGGTCGTGTTCCACCCAGCCGGGTTGGGGAAAAATCTGCTGGTGTTCCTTTTGATCCTGGCCGACGATACGCCCGGCTTTGTCAAAAATGATGAATCGACTGCTGGTCGTTCCTTGGTCCACGGCACCGATATATTGCGGCATACCTCTCTTCCTTCCTGCTCCGGGTCTCAAACCAGGCGACCCCGGTCCCGGATACCCGGAACCGGGGTCGCTTGTGTCTGCGCTTCGCAAGCGAACGCGTCAGATCTCTCTGCCTATTGGTTCTTCCATTTCTTCAGCATTTCGTCATAGGGCATGGTTTCCGGCTCTTCTTCGGAGCGGACCGGCTTGGGTGAGCCGGGCTGGGAAAGCCAATATTCCCGGGACTTTTTGGGATTGAGTTTCGGAGAATACTGGTTGAGCCGCATTTTCCCCATCAGGTCGTCCATTTTATAGGCCAAACTGTCCATCGCTTCCTGGGGTGTGGCTTCACCGGTAACGGCCAGGGCGACATTTTTCCACCACTGCTCGGCCAGAAGCGGATAATGGGGCACATTCGGCCCGGAGTCGGTCCACATATGCTCCACCGGGGACTTGTAGAAGGTCACGATTCCGCCGTACGTCCCTTTTTCCTCTTCCTTGGCCAGGTAATCGGAAAAAACCGTGGATTTCCGGATGGGGGTGCGACCCACGAGGAATTTCTTCAGACACACCGACTTGGACACGCAGAATTGGGCCCACAGCCAAGCGGCCTTGCGGTACTTTCCTGTCACACTGTCCTTCAGGATCGTCCAACTGCCGGCATCCTGATAGCCAACCTTCATTCCTTCATCCCAGTATTTGCCGTGCGGTGTCGGGGCCACACGCCAGACCGGCTTGCCGGTAGCGTCTGTGACCGGGCTGTCCGGTGAATTGAAGGCCGGGTCGGAGAGCCAGGTGATGTACTGGAAAACCCGCTGCGCCACATTGCCGCGGGCAGGGGTTGGCCCTGCTTCAGACCAGGTCATGGAAGCGGCGTAGGGGGGAGCGTACTTCTTGAGCCATTCGACATACTTGGTCGTCGCGTAGACCGCGGCCGGACTATTGGCCGCACCACCACGCTCAACACTGGCCCCCACAGGGGTTTTGCCGTCGACCCGGATGCCCCATTCATCCACGGGGTACCCGTTGGGCAGCCCTTTATCTCCGACACCGGCAATAGACAGCCAAGCGTCGGTAAACCGCCAGCCCAAAGACGGGGATTTCTTGCCATAATCCATATGGCCATACACGGTCTGTCCATCGATGGTCTTGCCGGTGAAGAACTCGGCAATGTCCTCATAGGCAGCCCAGTTCACGGGCACGCCGAGTTCATAGCCGTATTCATCCTGGAACTCTTTTTTGTACTTCGGGTCGGTGAACCAGTCGTAGCGAAACCAATACAGGTTGGCGAATTGCTGGTCCGGCAATTGGAGTTGGTTGCCGTCATAATCCTGGCCGAATTCCGGGTTCAGGAAATCGTCCAGATCCAGCATGGGGTTAGTGACCTCAGCGCCTTCACCTTTCATGTAGTCGCTGAGGTTCAGGGCACTGTCGAGGCGGAGATGGGTACCGATCAAATCAGCATCGTTGACGTAGATATCGTAAATCTTCCGTTGGGTCTGGATCTGGCGCTGGACCCGGTCGACAACCTCACCTTCGCCAATGATGTCATGGGTGACCTTGATGCCGGTGATTTCATAAAAGGCCTGGGCCAAGACCTTGGCCTCCCATTTATGGGTGGTGATGCCTTCGGCCACGGATTTGATTTCCAGGCCCTGCATCGGCTCGGCCGCCTGTTTGAACCATTCCAATTCCTGGCGTTGCTGCTTTTGGTTCAGCACCGAGGGTTGAAAGACGTCGACCCACTTTCCAATGGTATCCTGGGCCCCTGCGGAGGCGGGGACCAACAAAGCTAGGGCAATGACCAGTTGAACGGCCAAACCCACCCGACGTTTGCATACCATGACCTGCTCCTTGGCTACGAGTTCATTCGCGAAATGCCTTCCAACATTGCCTCAACCGATTCGATCCCTCCTTCGCTCATGGTTGAACTCTTTATCCCCAGAAATCCATCATTGCTTGAGTTCCCCACCACCGTCCCCGGTGCTGGATTGCTGGTCGCGTCGTTTCCGGTGCCTGTCAGCCAAAAAAAACCATCAAATCACTTCGTGCCGCGCTCTGAAGCGGCCTTTCAGCCCCAGATCCCTTCGATCGCAAACCAGACAATGGAAATACCCAACGGGGCCCACAATTGCGTCTGCCCCAAAAAGGCGAGCCAAATCAGAAAAATAGCGATCGTGGAGATGATGCCGATAAAAAACCGGTCCCCACGCGTGGTGGTGATGGGAAGAAACCCCTTCCGGGCCACTGAGGGCGAGAGCACATCCCAGACCGTCATGACCCCGATGGCCGCAAAAAGACCGCCAATTCCCAAAACGCTCGGCAATGTCCAATACATCCACGAGGTGAAATCCTGAAACCAGTGCAGCATGGATCAGACCCTTCCCAAGGCAAAGCCTTTTGCCAGATAGTTGCGGACAAAATAGACCACGATAGCCCCGGGGACCATGGTCAAGACCCCAGCCGCGGCCAGCAGTCCCCAGCGGACACCTTCCGCCCCAATCCCCACCGTCAACGTGACCACCACCGGTTTGGCTTCCGTGACCGTCAGCGCCTTGGCCAAAATGAGCTCAATCCAGGAAAAGGTGAAGCACAAGAAGGCCGCGACACCTATACCTGGGGCAATCAACGGAAAGAAGACCTTGCGAAAAAAACGGCCGAAACTATAACCATCGATAAAAGCCGTCTCATCAATTTCACGCGGAATCCCGGCCATGAACCCTTCCAGGATCCAGATGGCCAGAGGGATGTTGAACAGACAGTGCGCCAGGGCCACCGCCCAATGTGTGTCATAAATATGCATGGTGTAGTAGAGTTCCGTAAACGGAACCATAAATACGGCGGCAGGAGCCATACGATTGGTCAGAAGCCAGAAAAACAGATGATGATCACCTCTGAATTTCCATCTGGAAAAGGCATATGCCCCAGGCACAGCCGCGACAAGGGTGATAAGGACATTCAAGCAGACATAGACAATGGAGTTAAAAAAACTGTTGCGCCAGATTGAGGATGTAAATATCTCGATATAATTTTTCAGTGTCGGATCTTTGGGCCAAAAAGTGAGCTGTTTGAGAATTTCGTTATCTGTCTTCAATGAGGTATTGATCATCCAGTATATGGGGACAGCCAAAATGATGAAGTACGCGAGCAGGCCTAATGTCCGTTTCTTCATTTCTGCTCCCCTTTGCCGATATTGCTCATGAGTTGGAAGAAAATAAAACTGAGAACAATGACGATAAACAGATAAATAATAGATGACGCACCGGCGTAGCCGAGTTCATACGATTCGGCCTTCCGGGCCACGTGCAGGCTCAAAAACGTCGTCGAACTCCCTGGCCCGCCGCCGGTCAAGAGCAGGGGCTCGGCATAGATCTTAAAGGAATCCATAAATCTGAGCAGCACACCTATAATCAATACGGGGCGGAGCTTGGGCAGGGTCACATACCGGAATGTCTGCCAGGTCGAGGCCCCATCGATTTGAGCGGCCTGATAGTAGGCGTCGGGGATGGCCTGCAGGCCAGCGTAACACAACAGCACCACCAGCGGGGTCCAATGCCAGACATCGATCAAGAACACCGTCAGGGATGCATCAATAGGATCCAGGGCCACATTGAAATTGTAACCGACCAGTTCACACAGGGCCGGGATAACACCGATGGAGGCCTGGGTGAACAACCTGGCGATGATCCCGACCACATTGAACGGGATCAGCAGGGGGATGCCTAACAGGACCAGACAGACCGCGACCCACGGGCCCCTCTTGGGCATGGCCAAAGCCACCATGACCCCCAGGGGGACCTCCACCAGCAAAACCAGAGAGCTGAAAACAAGCTGCCGGACCAGGGCGCCTTGAAAGGCCGGGTCCTGCAAGACCTCGGCATAATTCTCAAACCCCACGAAGGTCGGCGCTGAACCGGCAAAAATATAGTGAAGTGAGTAATTGATGACGGTCATCAGCGGAATAAACGCGCTGATGGCCATCAAAACCAGTGCTGGAACCAGAAAGAGCCACGCCCTGTTCTTCATGCCCTGCCCCATACGTCGTCGTGTGTGAAACGAGCCGCTCTCATCGCCGCAACCTTGCGGGACGCCCGGCCCTTTGACAAAGCCTGAACCGATTTCCTTTGACAGCCGCGGCCCTGCCGGGTGTCCGGAAACGAATCGTCATATTATGCGTTTCGCGCCTTGGAAAAGTTTCATTTTATCCTCTCTGAACGTGACACCAACCTCATCGCCCTCCTGACGGCGCACCGCCTCTGAGACACGAGCCTTGATCCGGATATCTCCCTGCCAGAGCGTGAAAATCCGGTACGCCCCCGTATCCTCGATGACTTGAACCTGGCACGGGGCGCCTTGCTGCGCATCCTGATGGACGTGAACGAACTCGGGGCGGATACCAAGACCAAATTGCTCGCCCTGATGATCGCGCACAACATCCCGCCATGCTTGGGGCACCGGAAATGTCAGCTGGTCGCGGCAGACAAAGCGCTCCCCTTCCAGGTGGCATTCAAAGAAATTCATCCCCGGACTGCCGATAAAATAGCCGATGAAGGGATCCTGCGGTTCATCGTGAAGTTCCTGGGGCGTGCCGTTTTGAACCAGAACCCCGTCCCGGATGACGGTCACCTGATCGGCAAACGTCAGCGCCTCATGCTGGTCATGGGTGACATAAATCATCGTCCTGCCGAGTTCTTCCTGAACCTCTTTGAGCTTGCGCCGCAAATACCATTTGAGTTTCGGGTCGATGACCGTCAGCGGCTCGTCGAGCAATATCGCGGCCGTGTCCTCGCGCACGATTCCGCGCCCCAGGGAAATTTTTTGTTTATCCGCGGGATTGAGCTTGGCAGCTGCGGCCTTGAGCAGATCTGTCAGGTCCAGGATCTCGGCCACCTCCCGGACTTTGGCATCAATCTCCTGCCGGGGATATTTGGCGTTGCGCAGGGGAAAGGCGAGGTTGTCGTAGACGCTCATGGCGTCATACACGACCGGAAACTGAAATACCTGGGCGATCTTGCGCTCCCGGGGCTGTTGGGTGGTCACATCCCGGCCGTCGATCAGGACCCGGCCCTGCGACGGGGTCAACAGGCCGGAAATGATATTCAAAAGCGTCGTCTTGCCGCACCCCGAAGGGCCGAGCAACGCATTTGCGGTCCCATTGTCCCAACAGATGTCCAACCCCTGAACGGCAAAGGTCTTGTCCGAATCCGGCCGGTCGCTCGTATCGTAGGTGTGGGAAACGTTTTCGAGGACGATTCTAGCCATATACCTCATGCCTCCTGGGCCGCTGACGTCGCCGTGGTTTCCTGAAATGTCTTGAGCACCAGTTCGTTTGTATGCGGATGAAAAAGAAAGAGGCGGGTACTGTCCAGGTAGAGCGTCACTTTTTGCCCGATCTCGTGGCGGGCGAATTCCTGAAGCAAGACGACCAGGGTTTGGCCGTTGTGGCGCACGTGGAGTTCTGTATCAGACCCCAACTCCTCCGAAAGCTCCACTTCGGCCTGAAATGGAACCATCTCCGCATGTTCCTTGCTCGTGCTGATATTATAGGCCCGGATACCGACCTGGTAGACCTCCTGGTCCAACTGATCGGCAATGCGGGAGACATCCACCCGCAAATCATCTGAGAGGACAAGTGCCGCCCCCTTGGCGTATTTTTCGACCGTCCCCGGCAAAATATTCATCGTCGGATAACTGAAATACCGCCCGACCTCTTTGAATTGCGGATACCGGTAGACGTGTTTGAGGGCCCCGTACTGCCAGAGTTGCCCGTTTTCGATATACCCCACATGGGAGGCCATGGACAGGGCGTCGACAGCTTCAGGCGTGGCATAAACCACCACGCCCCCTTTGCGCCGCAGGATTTCCTTCAATTCCCCGCGTAGCTCCTCTCTGAGCTTGTAGTCCAGATTGGCCAGCGGTTCGTCCAAAAAAATAAACTTGGCGTCCTTGGTCAGAGCGCGGGCGATGGCAGCGCGTTGTTTCTGACCGCCACTGACTTCTTCAGGATAGTGGCCCAGGATCTGACGGATCCCCAACAGATCGGCACTTTCATGGACACGTTTTTCGATCTCCCCTTTCGAGTATTTGCGCCGACTGACACGCAACGGCGAAGCAATATTTTCATACAGGGTCATGGAAGGGTAATTGACAAACTGCTGGTAGACCATGGCTACCGGCCGTTTCTGAACCGCAACATCGGTTACGTCCTGACCGTCATAATAGATCCGTCCTGAATCCGGGCGGTCAATACCACACATGATCCGCAGCAATGTCGTCTTGCCAGCGCCCAGCGGCCCCAGAAAGGTGACGAATTGCCCGTCTTCAATGCTGACACTGACATCCTTCAAGGCGAACGTCCCGCTAAAGGACTTCGATACCGACTCAACCACTATTCCCATGAAGTTCTCCTTCAAACCACCATCGCAAACCGCACACTTGGCCCCTGTTGCTTGTCAAACTCGAATTCGGAAAAATCTTTGCACCAACCGACTCCGGCATTGGGCGCCGGAATGGAAAACCTCCCAGCGCCGCCCAGACGCTTTATCCAGGCTGCAACAATTTCGGAAACGGGTCACGGGAACCGGACTGCTTCCTTGAACAGACTGCTGAAAAGCTCCTCATGACAGCAACGCTGAATATGTTCAAACTTGGACGTACGACCAAATACGAGGCGACCTTGAAATTTTTGGCGCCATCCATTGGAGACATTGAACGACCTGCGTTATAAGGAATTTTTCGTCTGGCAGTTATCCTGTGTGCGCGAAATGTTTGACCGCATGGGCGGCGGTAGTAATAGCCATACCGGCACCGGATTTTGTTCGCATCCAATCCTGATAGGCCAAAAGCGACCCCACTGCGTAGACATGTGTTCCCCAGGGCCTTCCAGCTTCGGACAAGGGGCGACACGCGGCATCGACCGCCACTCCGGAGCGGTTAATGGGGTGCCCTCTGAGATCAAGCATCTCCGAACGGTGCCAGTGGGCGCGAGAAGACGGGGCTATGACTGGCAGATCCAGTAGTGTTTCCCTGATTCGCTTGCGCTCCGCTCGCAACCCACCGCCGACGAACCGACCGGTGGCCAGGACCACTCCCCGTGCCCGCAATGTTTGCGCTCCCTCCTGCCCTTGCACCACGACTTCATACCCGTCTTCGATGGCGGAAACGTTCTGCGCCCTGTGATGGGGAATCATCTGCACGCCGCAGCTCTCTAGCGCGCTGGAAAACGTCTCTTTGAGCCGCAACCCGGGCACAGAAGGCGGCAGAGTCGGGGTTTCAAACACTGGACGTCCGAGCCGCTCACTGAGATCCCGGCACACCGCTGGACTGTCATGCACGCCCAACACAGCCGGAAAACCAACCGCCTCAACTCCTTCGCAAAGGGGCAGCACCGCTGCGGCCAGAGCCTCCCGGACAGCCGGCACCTCTAGAGAATGGGCCAGATGCTGTCCGTACAATTCGCTGCGCTGTAAGGTGCCAGGGAATTCGATCCGCGCCGCTCGCACCGTCGGCCACCTGGAGCAAAGCCGCCCGGCCATGTGATGCGAACTGTATTCCTTGAATCCGCGAAAATCGACCAGAAGGGCCGGTTGCTTGCGCTCCATGGACTGCACACCCGGCCACATGGTCTGTGGGACGCGAAACGTCGTCTTGACTGTCCCCGCCGGAGTCACCACGCGGCAATTACGCCGGGAAAATCCGGCATACGGCAGCCCGGCCTTGCTCAGAAAATCAGTCAGGCTCTCGACAGCTTCCACCGCCTTCTGAAAATCGGATAGGGCATACGGATGGTTGGGGTGGTGTCGCACAAGACGCTGCCACCCTAATTCAGGATTCGGCCACTGCCGGCCTTCCTCCGGAGGAAAAACCCCCAACACGTCCAGCAGACCACTGGCGAAAAGAAGTTCACCATCTGTGGCCCCGACCACTGCCGTGGCCAAGCCCTCACGGGCGGCAAAAACAGCTGCGGCGCAGCCGGCCAGACCGTTGCCGAGAATGAGAAGATCGAAACGGTTGGTACTCATGCCGACTCCCCTTCCAACCCGAGCAACCCGCAATGGATGGCTTCATTGAGTTCGGCCTGCACCTCTTGCGCTCCCCACAATACCGTCTGTTGCCCCTTCCACCGCTCCTGGAGAAAGATGCGCAATTGCCGCAAAACTTCGTCTGGTTCGACACCCTGTTCGTCCGCGAGAAACAGCATGGTCCGGAAACTGCAAAAACCACCCTGGCAGGCCCCCTTGCCCATCCGGCTTCGCAGTCCAATGGATTGAATATCAGGGCGGCGCATGCTCTTGCAGACTTCGCGCACGGCTTCCCGAGGCACCATCTCGCATTCGCACAGGAGGATATCTCCCTCTGTTTTCCGGGCCATCCAGTGTCGCGGGGCTTGGGCCGGCTCCGTCCAGGCCCCGGCCCCGGGTTCGGGATAGGCGACCTCTGCCGTGCGGCACGGCTCCTGGACACCGAGCTTGGCACAAACCAAGTCAGCCGTATGCTCGGCCATGAGACGAAAAGTGGTCAGCTTGCCCCCGGTGATGGTGGTCATGTTGTCCAGGCCGTCCCTCCTGTGGTCGATAAGGGCGAAACCGCGACTGGCCGTCCGGTCCGAGCCGCCTGATCCGGTGTCAAGCAACGGCCGGACGCCGGCATAGGCGCGCATGAAGCGCTCCTGTTCCAAACACGGCACTAGTGCCGCAGCCTCATCCACAACAAGATCGACTTCGGCCACGGTTGGTTCGATCCTCTCCAGGTCCTCAATCCGCACCGAGGTGGTCCCGACGATGGAGACCGTTCCGCCGGGGACAACGATATCCCCGTCACTGGGGGGACGGAGACGGTTCACCACCTCTCTGGTGACACGCCGCTGGGTCACCGCCAGCGTCCCTTTGGAAAAGCGCACGCTGACCCCAAGGCCCGCAAGGGCAGCAACTTTGCCGGACCACGCCCCGGCAGCGTTAACGACCTGTTCGGCCTCTATGAACCAGCTCTGCTTGTCCCGGCGGTCCCAAAGCCGGACTCGCTTGATCGCTTTATCATCGAGGTCGACGCCCACCACCTGTGTCTGGCGAAAAAAAAGCGCACCCAATTGCTTGGCGTGCGCGACATTTTCGAGGCAGAGTTGAAACGGATCGATGGTGGCGTCCGGGACGCTGTAAGCGGCTTGGACATCGGGATGTAAGGCGGGTTCTCGTTCCAGGGCTTCTTTGGGCGTGAGGGAGTGGATTGGGATACCGGCCTGGGCACAGAGATCGGGAAATGTGGCAGCGTATTCCAGTGCATCGCCAGAAACTGCTACAAACAGCCCCCCTGTGTCCTCAATACAATGGGGGGCAAGTTTTTTAAGCAGTCGCCCCTCCTGAAAACATTCCCTGGCGGCCTGCAGATCCGAGCCAACGTAACGCCCCCCACTGTGCAACAATCCGTGATTGCCACCGGAGGCGCCGGCATTCAAGTCGCTTTGTTCGACCAGAACACACGAAACCCCGCGCAGGGCCAAATCCCGAAGGAGACCTGTGCCTGTTGCACCGCCACCAATGATCAGCACCTGGGTCTGCACACGCCTCCCCTTTGCTCAGGACTCGACCGCCACAACGTGCTCCCAGCCAGTATCAGTGTTCAGCCTGTGTCACAAATTCTCAATCTTTGCAACACATACCTCACTTTTCTCCAGACCCGTCTTTCTGGGAGCGGGCATCGACAATCTGACGATAGAGTCCGCGCGCGGCTTCGCGCGGGTCTGCTGCAGCGCACAGGGCCGAAACCACCGCTACACCATCAGCGTTTCCCTGGTGGATAATCGCCGAGGTATTGGCCGCGTTCACGGCTCCGATCGCCACCACCGGCAGGGAGACGAGAGCACGTAGCCGAGCGAATCCAGCAATACCCAATGGGGCACCGGCATCTTCTTTGGTTGGCGTCGAGGCGATCGGCCCCAAACCGATATAGTCCACAGGAAACTGCTTGGCCATGTGCATATGGGCTTCGGTCTGCGCCGAAAGACCGACATACATCCCGGAGCCGACCAGTCGACGCACGTCCCGGGGATCCATGTCCTCCTGACCGACATGAACGCCTTCAGCCCCGACAGCCAGGGCCACATCGACCCGGTCGTTGATGAAAAGCGGCACGCCGCGGTGCTGGAGGCAATCGTGTAGAGCCCGAGCCAGTTCGACAAACTCCCTGGTCTCGGTCTGTTTTTCCCGAAGCTGGACCACACTGACCCCACCGGCCACTGCCTGGAGGACGACCTCGATCAAGTCCCGTCCCTGGCAGCTTCCCCGGTCGGTCACCAAATACAGGCTCAAATCCAGACTCATGCCAATCGCTCCACATCCAGCTGCGCACTGATGTCGATCTCCGAAAGAGAAAACAGGGCATCAAAAAACGAGGCCTGGAACGTGCCCGGTCCGGAAGCCTGACTCCCTGCCATCTCTCCGGCCACGCCCATCAGGCCCATAGCATTCACTGTGGCCGTCAAAGCGCTCGCATTGACCGCACGAAACCCGCCGATCAGCGCTGTGGCGACACACCCGGTTCCAGTGACCTTGCTCATCAACACGTGGCCGTTGCGCACACACCACTGTTCTTTGCCATTGGTGACCACATCCTCTTCACCGGAAACGCAGACAATGCAGGCATGCGCTCTGGCCAGGGCTGCGGCGGCTTCCTTAGCCTCTTCGGGAAGATGGCGGCTGTCGACGCCGCTGCTCTGGATGCTTTCACCGGCCAGGGCCATAATTTCCGAGGCGTTGCCGCGCACGATCTCTGGGCGGGCCTGCTGGATCAGGGCCAATGCCGTGTCTGTCCGCAAACGGGTCGCTCCAGCTCCCACCGGATCCAGCACCACGGGGACCTGACGCTCCATGGCCGAGCGCGCCGCCTCTTGCATCAAGGCAATCTGACGGCTATGCAGGGTACCAATATTCAAGACCAGGGCCTGACTCAGAGCCAACAATTCGTCGATCTCCAGACGGCTTTCGCTCATGATTGGCGATCCCCCCAGGGCTAGCAACGCGTTGGCCGTCGTGTTGGTCACCACGGTATTGGTCAGATTGACGACCAATGGTTGGCGGTCGCGGATTGCACTGACATCCTGCCAGATTCCTTGAGCATATGGCATTTTTCCCCCTTACGGATAGTGATTGCTGAAAGTGATTGGGCCCCATGCCGCCCCCGGAGAGTTCCCCTGCATTGGGCTCCCGGGATTGCGGTCCCGGCCCCTTTGCCAGGGTTGACGCGGCCCGGTCAGGGCCCATAGACACGGAGTCCGGACCACCCATTCCTGGCCGCCTAGAGAAAAAAACGTAGCCAGCAGCCCAAAAGGGTGACAATAAAAAACGCAAGATTGCTGAGTGGTTGAAACGCGCATAGAGCTGCAATTCCTGACGCGTTGCCGCCACCCAGAAATTGTCATCGGGCTGCCGAACAGCACAAAGGACGACTTCGATGCCCCTCAAAAAATACGGCCGCGGCCCATTTCCTTCAGCCACAGAAGACGCCCGGGCCTCCCAATGCCCCCCCGATTCCCCTCAATGCCAATCCCCGTCGTACCGGTTGGCCTTTCAGGACCCCGAATTCATGCTCCGCGGCGAATTACGGCCGGTACGCCTGCAATTGGAACTCCTCAAGCCGGAGTTGATTCTTCAGGAGGAGGGAATCGAATCGACTATCGTCATCTACGGCTCAGCGCGGATCCCTGACCCGGAGACGGCCCGAGCCCATTTGGAGACCATCCAACAAGCCTATGAACACAACCCGGAAGACCGGGAACTGCAGAACCAGTTGGCCATCGCTCACAATGCCGTGGCCACAAGCCACTATTATGATGAATCCCGCAAACTTGGCCGGCTCATTTCCCAATCGACCCCGGACAACCAGCTCGTTGTCATTACCGGTGGCGGAGCCGGCATCATGGGCGCGGCCAATCACGGCGCGCATGACATTGGAGCCAAAAATATCGGCCTCAATATCGTTTTGCCCCATGAGCAGGCCCCCAATCAATACATCACCCCCAATCTCGCCTTCCAATTCCACTACTTTGCTATTCGCAAAATGCATTTTCTGCTCCGGGCAAAGGGATTGGTGGTGTTCCCGGGGGGCTTTGGCACGTTGGACGAATTGTTCGAAGCCTTGACTCTGCTCCAGACCCGCAAAATCAAACCGATCCCGGTCCTGCTGTTTTGCGAACGGTTCTGGCGTCGGATCATCAATTTCGATGCCCTGGTGGACGAAGGAACGATTTCCCAGGACGATCTCGACTTTTTCCAATTTGTGGAAACCGCTGAAGAGGCCTGGGAGATACTAGCCCAACACAACGGGGTCGCAAACGGCTCCACTCCAGCGAACGACGCTTCGGCTGATTGATGCATCTTGAATCCGCACTCGGAACATGTTCGCCCTGCGTCCCTTTTTGCAACTGGACACCCAGCCGATGCATTGTCCGCAACACACTGATCACCACACCGCATCCCGCAAGCGGTTCACAAGCCTGAGGGGACGAGACGGTGCACGACAGGTTCACAATCGCCGAGCACCTCTCCGTGCTCAGGCGTTTGAACTGCTATTCCGCTACGTTGTCATCGGCCAGCTGGAACGAGTCGACAAAGGCATCGCCATTTCGGCACTGTCAAAACCGTTTAATCAACAAAACACCGACAACGATACAAACGATTCCCACGATACGCCAGACGCTTATTGGCTGGACCGGGTAGCCCACAAGCCCGAAATGGTCCAGAAGCAAAGACGTCCCCATCTGCCCGGCGACAAATACGCCGATCATGGTCGCGGCGCCGAGGACCGGGACAGCCGCCACGGTGGCGGTTACCAGATACGCCCCGCAAAAACCGCCGGTCCAGACCCACCAGGGAGCCGCTTGCAGGGCCTGCCCTCCCGGCCAGGGGATTCTGAGGACCACGGCATATACAAACAAGGCCAGCGAACCGACAAGAAACGACACCAGGGCGGCCAGGACATTGCTGTTCAAATAGCCGCTCAAGCCGGCGTTGATTCCGGCCTGGGTCGGGGCCATAGCCCCGGCGAATAAGACGACAAGAATGAAAACCCATTCCATAAACACAAACTCCACTCAGAAAGGCCCGCGGGCAAAAATCTGGACCTTGGTTTGACCGTCTCCGTGAGGCAAGCTACCGGGGCCTCGTCCTTTTCGGACCATACGACCGCCATGCCCTGCCATAGGGACAATACAGCGTTCTATAGACCAGTCTCGCTTGGAGAAAATTTCGAACCCGATAGAGTAATGAACGAGGAGCAAATGCGATTTCCTCTCAGCTTTCGTGACCTGACCTATTCCGTCCCCTGGAATCTGTGGCTCTTGACCAGCGGGTCCATTCTCATCGCTTTTGGACTCAAGTCGATAGCTATTCCCCAGGGTTTTGTCTCTGGAGGTGCCGGCGGTGTGGCCATGCTTCTGTACTATATTTTCGGGGGTCTTGAGCCAGGGGCCTGGTATCTGGTCATCAATATCCCCATTTTTATCCTTGGCTGGTTGTGGGTCAGCAAACGGTTTTTCCTCTACACCCTGTACGGCACGATCATTGTCGGTGTGTTTATGGACGTCATCACCTATACTGCGCCCATAAGCGATCCCATCCTGGCCATGCTCGCCAGCGGGGCGGTGATTGGCGCTGGCACCGGCATTACGCTCCGTTCACTGGGTTCCACTGGAGGAACGGACATTATTGCCATTATTCTCAACCAGAAGCTCAATGTCCGTATCGGCAACACCTATTTCACCTTCAACGTCTTTTTGTTCGCCGCATCCCTGGCCTTTTTAAATCTCGACATCGTCCTGTATTCACTGGCCATGGTCTTTATCCTGGGGTTGGTGACCGACCACTTTCTTTCCCTGTTCAACCAGCGAAAACTGGTGCTCATTGTCTCCGACCTCACTGACGCCATCGCCAATGAAATTAGCGAAAAAATCAATAAAGGCAGCACCTTTCTTTACGGCCGCGGTTCATATACCGGACGCCGCAAAAAGGTCCTCCTCACGGTAATCAACAATTACCAGGTCAAACGGCTCGAAGAGATCGTCTACGGCGTGGACCCCTATGCCTTCACGATTGTTGAGAATACGTGGCACGTTCTCGGTTCTGATTTCGCCAAACGCAAGGTCTATTGAGGAAGGGCAATGGGGACCCCAGACGTCCAGATATCGGCAACCATCGCATTATTGACCGATTTCGGCCTTGCCGACCCGTACGTCGGCCAGCTCAAGGGCAGACTCATTCGAGAGGCCCCCCAGAGTGCGTTGTTGGACATCTCCCACGGGGTGGTTCCACACCAGATCGAACAGGGGGCCTTCTTTCTGGATGTCAGCATAGCGCATTTGCCCCAGCCCTGCGTGGTCCTGGCTGTGGTCGATCCCGGTGTGGGCACGCAGCGAGGGGCCCTGATCGCGCGCAGCGAGGACCGCCTGGTGGTGGCCCCGGACAACGGCCTTCTGGCCCTTTTTCTCAAGCACCACCCGCTCCAGGGACTGTGGCGGGCCAGCCCGCCAAAAGAGCTCCAGAGCGCCACCTTCCACGCCCGGGACTGGTTTGGCCCTCTTGCCGCCTCCCTGGCCCGAGGCAAATCGGCCGCAGCCTGCGGCGAACCGTGCGCCCCGGAACAGATCCGGCCGCTTCCGCAGAACAGGCCAGAACATGCTCCGCACACGACGGGCGCGTCCTGGCCTGTTCTGCATATAGACCGCTTCGGCAACACGATCCTCGGCCTGCGTCAGGGGTCGTCAGCAGCTGCCGAGCTTACGGCCGCGCCGCAGCTGCGTTGTCCCGCTTGCGGCGACACGCCGGTTATCCCGGCCCAGACTTACGCCGCCATTCCTCCCGGAACCATCGGCCTGGTGCCTGGCAGTCAAGGCTACTACGAACTCGCCCTCAATCAGGACGTTCTCGCTCAGCGCTTCGGGCTCCGTCTCGGCCAGGTTCTGCATTTCGAGCCCCTCTGATTCCAGGGCCCTATTCCCCGATAATCTTGACCAGCACCCGTTTTTTCCGGCGCCCGTCGAATTCCCCATAAAAGATCTGCTCCCAGGTCCCGAAATCCAATCGCCCGCCGCTCACGGCCACAACCACTTCTCGGCCCATGATCTGCCGCTTCATATGGGCGTCGGCATTGTCCTCACCGACATTGTGGCGGTATTGGGACACCGGCTCATGGGGAGCAAGGGCTTCCAACCACTGTTCATAATCATGGTGGAGCCCGCTTTCGTCATCATTGATGAAAACCGAGGCGGTGATATGCATGGCGTTGACCAGGCACAGCCCCTCCTCAATTCCGGAATCCCGGAGGCATTGTTCGACCTGGGGTGTGATGTTCACAAAACCCCGCCGGGATGGAACTTCAAACCAGAGTTCTTTGCGATAACTTTGCATAGACCACCTGTTTTTTTGCGCTGTATGGCCGTTAGCCTTCGCCCAGGCCCATGCCGGGCTGCATGACTTGTCCGGTCAGATGGGTATCGTACCCGCCCAGGGATTCGATCTCCTGCTGAAACTCCGGTTTCCCCAACAGGTCCAAGACAGAGCGGATTTTTTCGTCCTCAAGATATGCTGTGGGGATCAACAGGTCGTAGCGCTCCCGGGCCAAAGGAACGAAATCGAGATCCAAGGCCTTGGCCGCCGCATATATCCCCATGCCGCAATCCGCAGCACCACTCAGGACATTCACCGCAACGGCCATATGCGTAAATTCTTCGTGCCCATAGCCGTTGACCTCCCGGGCTGAGAGCCCCGCGCGGTGCAGATGATCATCAAGGAGAATACGGGTGCCGGCCCCGCGTTGCCGGTTGATAAACCGGACATCGTCGCGGGTCAGGTCCTGGATTCCCTGGATCCCTTTGGGATTGCCCCGGGGAACGATCAACCCCTGGTGCCTGATGGCCAGATTCACTGCGGTCACCGGAATATCGGCAAGATAGCGCTGGAGAAACGGGAAGTTGTAATCCCCGCTTTCCGGGTCGTACAGATGGGCTCCGGCGATATGGACCGAACCATTTTGCAGGGCGGTCAATCCCCCCATACTGCCGACATGACTGGAGGCCAGTCCGATGGGGTGCTTGAGCCCCTGCAGGGCATTGGCCAAGAGATCCAGGGTGTTGTCGTGACTGCCCACGGCAACGAGTACCCGCTCGACCTCCTCGGCCGGGACAAACAGTTCGGCTCGAACGGTCTGCCCCGCCTCAACGCCCTCGCTTTCCGTGGGAATCCGGGCCACTCCCTGGGCTCGGGTCAACGTGGTAATCATGCCTGCTCCCCGGGCCAGAGGTGTTCCCACCCATTTATCGCCCACCTTGCCGATGGCCAGCCGGACGAACTCGTCCACGCCGAGTTTGGACGGCAATTTCCGGTTGATTTCCACCTCGATAACCGGTCGCCGGTTCACCGGCTTGTGTTGCATTTGCGCCAAAAGCGGCTGGAGCAATTGCTCGTAACAGACCACGGCACTGACCGGATACCCGGGAGCCCCCACCAGGAGTTTCCCGTTCGCGGCCACACCAAGCAGGGAAGGTTTGCCGGGCATGGCCGTGATGCCATGAACGAGAATCCTGCCGCATTGTTCCATGACCCGGCGGCTGAAATCCTTGCTCCCGGCCGAGGACCCGGCACCGATAACCACCACATGGGCTGGCCCGTCGAGAGCGTCCTGGACAGCCTGCAAAAGGATGCTTTCATCATCAGCCACCGGCGGCTGACACCGGACTTCAGCGCCCCATTGTCGGGCCAGGCCAGCCAGGACCTGGGAATTGCTTTCCACGACCTGACCGGGTCGTGGCTCGGGGCGCTGCCGAAAATCGAGGACCTCGTCCCCGGTGGGGATAACCTCGACAACAGGCTGTTGCCAGACAGCGAGTTCCCAGATACCGGCGCTCAAGAGGGCGCCGGTATCGTAGGGCGTCAAGGTGTGGTTTTGAGGCAGGAGAAGTTCCGTGGCAACAATGTCCTCGCCAATGCGCCGCACATGTTGCCAAGGAAAGGCCGGGGCCTCGATGGCGACGGTGTCAGAATCCACAAAATCGATATGCTCGACCATGATCACCGCGTTCATGCCGTCCGGCAACGGATTGCCGGTGTTGACCTCGACGAAGCCGGTGTTGCGCTCCAAATGGACGGGCGCGCCCTCTCTGGCGGCAAAGGTGTCTGCGGCCCGGACCGCGATACCATCCATTGCAGCGCCATGAAAGGTCGGTGAGGAGTATTGGGCATAGACCGCCTCAGCCGTCACCCGGCCGACTGCTTCTTCGGTGGCCACAAGTTCATGACCAAGGAGTGTTGCCGGGCGCAACTCCTGCTGCACGGTCTCCAGCGCCTGTTCAATCGGTTGCATTTGAAGATAAATAGTGCGTTCTGATCCCATATGCCTCACTTCCTTCCTGCTCGTTGGTGTCAATGCTGAAACCCCAATATTCTGGTGAAAGGAATGGAAGAGCTTGCCGTTTGTGTCAAGCTCGGTTGCCCCCGAAAGAGGGTGGTGTCCCTCGAGGCCCCTGTCCTGCTCGACTTGACCCGCGGTGCGGAAAACACCACTGTACCAGTGACCACCGCAACCCAGCGCTTTTCAGCGCCACCCTTATCAGCCGAAGGACAGCGTATGCCTCGCCTCAAACTCGTCGTTGCCTACACCGGAACCCACTTTGCCGGCTGGCAATTACAGCCCCGGGACCGCACGGTTCAAGGGTGCCTGGAAGACGCTTTCGCCACCCTGTGCCAGCACCCGCTTCGTGTCCACGGGGCGGGCCGAACGGACAGCGGTGTGCACGCCGTCGGCCAGGTCTGCCATTGCGATATCCCTCCGGAAAAAAACCATATCCCGTGGCAAAAAGCGCTCAACGCGATCCTGCCCAAAGATATCGCTGTTTGCGAGGCCGCCTATGTCAGAGACGACTTCCATGCCCGCTTCAGCGCCCAAGCCAAGGAATACGCCTACACCATCTGGACAGAACCGCGGTATGTCCTGCCCCAGCGACGGCCTCTTGTCTGGTCGGTGGGGCGGGTGGACGAGCACAAAATGGCCGTGGCCGCCAGGATGTTGACTGGCACATTCGATTTCGCCGCCTTTCAAAATACCGGGACCCCAGTGAGCCATACCGTGCGCACCGTTTATCACTTGGCGCCGGAACCCGGGGCAGCTGGTAATGAAAGCACCTGGCTCTTCCATGCCGATGGATTTTTGAAACAGATGGTCCGCAATATAATGGGCTGCCTCGTAGCGGTGGGACGGAACAAGATCAGTGTAGACGAGGTCAAAATCTTGCTCGAAGGGCAGAAACGGGAAATGGCCCCCGCGACGGCACCCCCCCAGGGATTGTGCCTGCGGAAGGTCAAATACGGGGAACTTGCTGGGCCAGATCACTGAGCAGGACATTGGCCTCGCTCGCCCGGCGGGCCGCATGGAGCCGCTCCAGCCACGCAACCGCCCATTGCCCGGTATCACTTCCTTCAGCGGGGATTTCCGGGGAGGCCTCGAAGCGGTCCAGAATCTCAGCGGCACGGACTCGATCCGGGCAGACCAGCAGACTATACGCCAGCCCCTCGTCCTCTGTCACCACCCGGGCCACAATCCCGGAAGGTTCAAGGACTTCAAGGACAGCGCCTACCTGCCGAACCGAGGTATCCGTAGCCTGGCTCAATTGCTCCAATGTCAGTGGCCTGTGCCCCTCGACGACGCTGCGGGCCAACAAAGCCGCGACAGCAAGGGCCAGGGTCTGCTTGCGCCGGAGTTCAAATGCCCCCCACATCTCCTGGCGCAGCACAGTGTTTCTGTTTTGGAGGGCAAAACTGATTTCTGCGCCAAAAAGAACAATGATCCAACTCAGATACATCCAGACCAACAGCAAGGGCACTTGGGCGAAGCTTCCATAAATCGCGTTATATTTGCTGAATCCGATCTGGTAATGGATGAGCAGTTTCTGGGTTGCCTGCCATAAAAAGCCGGCGACCAGCCCGCCGCCCAGCGCCGGGAGGAAACGTACCCTGGTATTGGGCATGACCGTATAGATAAAGATCAGGGCCAGCCAGGCCATGAAGAACGGGGCCAGGCTGAGCAGCCCCCCATAAACCGAATTGAAAAACCCCACCCGCAAAAGCTTTTGGGCCACGGCCGAGCTTTGCAGCGAAGCGGTTATACTGATGGAAGCGATGACCAGGACCGGACAAAGCAGGGTGACACTGAGATAGTCGGTAAATTTGCGACTCAATTGCCGGGGGCGCTGGACACCCCAGATAGTATTGAACGTCTTTTCGACTGTGGCCAGCATGGAAAAGACAGAGACGAACAGGACCCCGACACCGATAGACCCCAAAGTGGCCACGTCGGTATTGTTGATATAGGCCAAAACGTGTTCGATGACCTGCTCTCGTCCGGCGGCGAACCGTTCCAGGAGCGTGCGTATATACAGCGTATTCTGGAACCCGAACCCTTTGGACAATGAAAACGCCACTGCCAGAAACGGGACCAGGGCCAGAGCAGAGACATACGTCAATGCCGAAGCCCGGAGCAGACATTGATCGCGGACAAAAGCCCGCAGGACGAACAGGACCCAGTCCCGAATCATCCTGAACGCGTTGCCGACACGGATATTGGCATATCTTTTCCACATATGAGCCCTGTATGCCCGGCTCCGGGCCCAAGCGCAAGGGCTGGTTGCATTTTGCCCCTAAACTTGCCACCCTTCAGCCACGCTGGAAAAAGAGGAATCCTAGTCCGAGAAAATTTCGGACCTCTTGTGCGGCATCCACAACGCCTTTCCTTCCAAGGAGACCGAATATGCATCTTGCGCAGCACAACGCGCTGATCCTCACCGGGGCATCGCACGGCATCGGCCGCGCCTTGGCCGAGCAACTCGCCGCGGCCCGAATTCCTCTGGTCTTGAATGGACGCGATGCCGAAGCGCTGAAGCGTGTGCTCGAAATATGCCACGACCACTCTTTGCAGGTCGACGCGGTCCCCGGAGACATCGGCCAACCGGCTACCGCTGAACATCTTGTGCAAACAGCGCTGAACCTGGCCCCACAGGTGGGGGGCTTTATCCACGCCGCCGGAGTTCTTGCCCCGGGCCCGGCCGTCTGGGAATTGACCGCAGATCGGGTCGAGCAGGTCCTGGGTGCGAGCCTGGTCGGCAGTTTCCATCTGATCCGGGCCTGCGTCCCGTCCATGCGCACACAGGGCCAAGGTCTCGCTGTCTTTTTTGGCTCCGGAGCGGCGGAAAAGACCCAGCCCGGCATTGCGGCCTATTGCGCCGCCAAATCCGGAGAAGAACACCTGGCCCGCCAATTGGCCACCGAGGCCCCGGAACTCAGTGTCCTGGTCTATCGCCCCGGGATTGTCGACACCCAGATGCAGACCCAGGCCAGGGAATCCCAAGGCCAAAGTGCTGACGACCTGCGTCGGGTATTCATCCCGTGGAAAGAAAAGGGCCTGCTCATTTCAGCTGAACAATCCGCCCAGGGACTGTTGCGCATCCTGCACAGCGACACGCCCTTGACGGGCCAGACCCTGGATATCCGCTCTCTGTAAAAATCCCCCAGATCAAGGAAAAATCATGCACACATTGCACGAGTTGAATACGGCCATTGAAACCTTGGGACCGGCCAAGATCCCCTCCCCCTTACCGTTCGGGCGTTTTATTCAAGACAGCAAGCAACTGCCGATCCATATCTCTCAGGAGGTTTTGGACGAGGCCCCGGACGAACCGATGTCCTTTGAATTCACCGAGGCTGGCCCACGGGACAAAATCTACTTCGACCCCTCGAAAACGAAATGCGCCATTGTCACCTGCGGCGGACTCTGCCCCGGGATCAACGATGTCATCCGCTCCATCGTCCTGGCCGCCCACCACAACTACGGCCTGGCATCCATCGTCGGCATCCGCTACGGACTCGAGGGCTTTTGTCCCCAATACGGGCATGAAACTGTAGAACTCACCCCCCGGGTGGTCTCCGACATCCATGAATTCGGCGGCACCATGCTCGGCTCTTCCCGCGGCCACCAATCCGCCGAAGAAATTGTCGACGCCCTGGAACGGATGAACATCAACATCCTGTTCATGATCGGCGGAGACGGAACCATGAAGGCGGCCTCGAAAATCGTGGAGGAGATCAAAGACAGAGGCCTGAAGATCAGTGTGATCGGCGTCCCGAAAACCATCGACAACGATATCTATTTCGTTACCAACTCTTTTGGGTTCACCACCGCGGTCAGCAAGGCCACCGAGGCCATCCGCTGCGCCCACACCGAGGCCAATGGCGCCCCTAACGGCATCGGCATGGTCAAGCTCATGGGCCGGGAATCCGGGTTTATCGCCGCCGAAGCGACGCTGGCCCTAAAGGAAGTCAATTTCGTGCTTGTCCCCGAAGACGAGTTCGACCTCCATGGTCCCAACGGATTTTTGGCCTCCCTGGAACAGCGGATCAAAGACAGAGGCCACGCCGTGGTGGTTGTCGCCGAAGGGGCTGGGCAAAATCTGTGCGCAGTGAACGGGAAAAGCGGCGCCACCGATGCCTCGGGCAACCCGGTTCTGTGCGACATCTGCGACCTCTTGCGCCAGGAGATCAAAACCCATTTCGACAACGCCGGCCTGCCGTTCACCCTCAAATTCATTGACCCGAGCTATATCATCCGTTCCGTGCCCGCTGATCCGGGAGACCGCGTCTATTGCGGATTCCTCGGACAGCACGCCGTGCACGCGGCCATGAGTGGCAAAACCAATATGGTCGTCAGCCGGCTGCAGGACAATTTTGTCTACCTGCCGCTCTCGCTGGTGACCCAGAAGCGCCGGAAACTCAACATCAATTCGAACTACTGGCGGGCGGTGCTGGAATCGACGGGACAACCGATCCAAATGCGCAACGCCTGAAGCCCTGTCCCCGACGCCAGGGTTTTGTCCGGCGGAGGAATCGACCCTGGCCCTTCAGGCAGATGCGTGCGCTACGAAGAAAGCCGGCACAGGGTCTCCTATCCCTGCGCCGGCTTTGTATGCCCTCTGAATCCGTAAATATCCCTTGCCCAAATCACTGCCGGCTTTCTCGGGTGCAACAGACTCCCTAGAAAGGGGGGATTGCGTCGCAATCAGACCGGATCGTCTTCCTGCACGGGTTCCGCGTCTTCAAACACCGCCTGTTCCCGTTTGGCTTGTTGCTCATCCGCCATTTTGAGGACCGGCGCATAGCCCTCGCGTAAAAAGAGGGTCGAATAATACTCCCCATACTCGCCTTCGGCATGGAGAACGAAATTAAACGGCGCCAGGATAATTTCAGGGCCGATGCCGTGCGCTTCGCGCAACGGCTCGATCTTGTCCTGCATCTCCAGACTCCAGGCAAAACCGGCGTCGTTGTAAACTTCAATATCGTTGGCGATTTCCGGATCGGTCAACGAACACACCAGATAGATCTCCTCTGCATCAAAGGGATCGCGGGGCGCATCACTATGGATGAACACTTCGACTATCCGCTCATCCAATTCGGCGATATCCTTTGCAAGATCTTGCAATATCTTTAAATGCTTTTGCATGGACCAAAAACTCCTTTACCGTGAAAAAATATCCGTTGCGCTTACAGTAAATACACAGGGAAAGCAATACAAACTGGCAAAAGTGATTCGCAGGTGAGGACAACAGTCCTCTACACCCTAAGTGGCGAGGTGCACCAAGGCCTCAGAACGCCGTGCACTCTTCCTCCACGCCGTAGCACTTTGCCAGTTTTACTGGCCACGATCGCGCCGCCGCTGTTCTTCAATGGCCTCGAAGACGGCCCGGCCAGCTTCCTCAGGGTCCGGGGATTCCCCGGACTCATACAAAGCCAACTGCAGATTGATCGCCCGGAGCACCAGAGGCTGGTCATAATTGGCGTATCTGTCCCATTCCGCAAACGCTGCGGTCAGATCGCCCTCAAAAGCGGCGACAACACCGGAATAGAGATGCACGAAATCATCTTCCTGGTCCTGCCGGAGGCGATCGAGAACCTTGCGTGCCTGGCGATAGCGCTCCAGCCACAGATAACACACGACCATCTTTTTCTGGGCCTCGCGGTGGCCGGGGTCCTGAGCGACACATTTCCGATAAGCCGCCAGGGCCTGCTGAAAATGGCCTTCGCGCAACAAACCGTCCGCTTCACGTGCAGACGCATCCCAGCCCGTTTTGCTGTCACGGGAATCCTGCCGCCGGAAGCGCTGCCAGGGTGCCATGAGGACATCCCGGCGGGACATGCCGGACTTGTGATATTTATTTTGACTCATAACTGATTCTCACGCTGGTCTTTCAGGCCTGCCTTTTGCTCCGGCCTGGCCGAATCGCCGAGGTCGGCCAGGCCCCATGGCCTTGGTTGCAGAGTTTGCCCAAAGGGCGTATCCGAAAACCCGCTGAAACGCCAGCCCAGAGGATCCATTGTGCACGAATTGCTGAAAAATAGAAATCTCCAAATCCTGTTCGCCGTCACTTTGATGGTTGTCATGGGGGTTTCGAGTATCATCCCCGTTCTGCCCACCCTGATCAAGGTCTTTGACCTCACACCGGAAACCATCGGACTGGTGCTGACCACATTTACCCTGCCCGGAGTCCTGTTTACCCCTGTTTTCGGGGTCTTGGCCGATCGAGTCGGACGCAAAAAAATCCTCATTCCGGCGCTGTTGGTCTTCGGCATTGCCGGGGCCGCCTGCGCGCTGGTCAGAAACTGGGAACTGCTGCTCCTGTTGCGCTTTGTCCAGGGCACTGGCGCAGCTGCGTTTGGCATGATCAATATCACGATCATCGGCGATCTGTTCAGCGGCACGCGTCGCACTGCCGCGCTTGGCCTCAATGCGAGCATCCTCAGCGTGGGCACGGCAGTCTATCCGGCCGTGGGTGGCGCACTGGCTATTTTGGGCTGGTATTTCCCGTTCGCCCTGCCCCTGGCCGCAATTCCCCTGGCCCTCATTGTCCTCTGGCACCTTGACAATCCCGAACCCGACGGCGGGGAATCCCTGGGTGACTATTTCCGCAACGCCGCAGGACAAATGCGCAGCAGACAGGCTCTGGGACTTTTCCTCTGCACCCTGGGGACCTTCATCCTGCTGTACGGGCCGTTTATCACCTTTTTCCCGATCCTGCTGGACACCCGGTTCCAGGCCACCGCCCCGCAAATCGGTCTTCTTATTTCAGCCGCGTCATTTATCACCGCCATCGCCGCCTCCCAGTTGGGGCGATTGGCCGCCCATTTTTCCGAGCTCTGCCTGTTACGCTCGGCCTTCGTCTTCTATGGACTTGCTTTTGCCATCATCCCCTTTTTCACGAGCTTCGCCTGGCTTTTGGTCCCGGCCTTGCTTTTTGGTGCGGCCCAGGCCCTGAGTATCCCCAACGTCATGTCCCTGCTCAATGATATCGCCACACCGCGGACCCGAGCCGCCTTCATGGCCGCCAACGGCACCCTGCTCCGGCTTGGCCAGACCCTGGCCCCGCTGTGCATGGGTGGCATCTTTGCCCTCGGCGGACTTCGAGCTGTGTTCTGGTCCGGGACCCTTCTCGCCGCTTGCTTGTTCCTCTTGACCCATCTCCTTTTACGCCCGCAATGCGGCCCGCAAAGCTGACCCGTGTGCCCTGGCCCCAGCTTGTCCGAAAAATCACAACTTCCACCTTCCTTTACCCCTCTTTTCCTTGCTCCCTCATGCCCTCCGTCGTTGCCAGTGAAATTTCTTCTTTCTTTTGAACCCCCTAAAGAAAAAAAACACATCCCGGCTCCGCTCGCATCCCCGCGCCAAGCTCCTTGACATTTTTTTCACACTCACCTACTTGCGCTTTTGGGGTTAGGTTATTTTCACTTTTAACAATGGGGAATGGGTTTTACTATGTTCACCTCGCTGAAAAAACATCTCTGGTGGAGCCTGGCTGGGTTGAGTCTGGTCCTGTGCTCCACTCCCGTGCTGGCTGCGGCTGAAACCGCTGCGACCACAGGGGCGACGCACCCTTGGTGGTTCTGGCCGCTGATCCTCCTGTTTTTCTGTTTTGTACTCGGCGTCGTGGCTGTTTTGGCCGGCGTTGGTGGCGGCGTCTTGTACGTCCCGCTTGTCAGTGGATTCTTTCCCTTCCACATCGACTTTGTCAGGGGTGCAGGACTCATGGTCGCCCTGGCTGGCGCCTTGGCCGCCGGCCCAGGGCTTTTACGCCGCAACCTGGCTGACCTTCGGCTGGCGCTTCCGGTCGCCCTTATCGCTTCGACCTTTGCCATCGCCGGCGCCATGCTCGGGCTGTACCTCTCTCGGCTCAACCCGGATTACGTCCAGATCGCCCTCGGCGCGACCATCATTTTCATCGCCATTTTGCTCACGGTCTCCAAAAATTCCGAGCGCCCGGTAGTCACCAAACAGGACGCGCTCGGCCTCGCCTTGGGAATGTCCGGCATGTACCATGATGATTCCAGCGGCGAAGACGTGACCTGGAAGACCCACCGGACCTGGATGGGCTTTGTCATGTTCATGGTCATCGGGATTGTCGCGGGCATGTTCGGTCTCGGAGCTGGCTGGGCCAACGTCCCGGTGCTTAACCTGCTGATGGGCGCTCCGCTGAAGGTTTCGGTGGCCACCAGCAAGTTCCTCTTGTCCATCACCGACACCTCGGCCGCCTGGATCTACCTCAATAAAGGGTGCGTCATCCCGCTGATGGCCATTCCCTCTATCATTGGACTGATGCTGGGCTCGTTTGTCGGGGTGCGCATCCTGGCCGTGGCCAAGCCCAAGTTCATCCGTTACATGGTTATCGGCGTCCTGTTCTTCGCCGGCCTCAAGGCCCTGGACAAAGGATTGAACATCGGACTGCTCGGATAACTAAGGAGAAACGACCATGGCAAAATACGATTCCTACATTGTGCGCCCGGAGCAGATCACCTACGCCAACATCCTGTTCTACGGCGCCTGGCTCGGCATCGCTTTGATGGCCGTGACATACATCATCTATGTCGCTGGCATTCTCGACCCCCACGTGTCTTTGGAACTCGTGGTCAATAATTGGGACAAATCCGTTGCTGAATACCGGCAGATCACCAACTCCCCTGACGGGTGGGGCTGGGTCGCCCTGCTGGGAAGCGGCGACTTCATCAATTTCCTGGGCATTGCCCTGTTGGCCCTGATGACCATCGTTTGCTATCTGACCCTGATTCCGGCGTACTTGAAGCGCAAGGAAACCACTTACGCGGTCATCGCGATTTTGGAAGTCGTGGTCCTGTTGGCGGCTGCCTCAGGCCTTATCGGCGCCGGTGGTCACTAGGCTCCCAGTGCGTGTGTTGTTGAAGGCCGGAGTCCGGAAATCCCGGGCTCCGGCCTTTTTTTGTCCCGGATATCAAACTCGGATTTGACAGCCACTTGGGGATTGACCAAGACAACAGCATGGCACAGCTCACCTCTCCCCTTTTTTGCTGTCTGGCCCGGACCCCAGAGCCAGGACGCGTCAAGACCCGTCTGGCAGCGGATCTCGGCGAGGAAGCCACGTTTTACGTCTATACCTCCATGCTCCGCGATACTGTGGGCGCCCTGCGCGCTACCGGACACCGCTTCCAGCTCTGGTATACCCCTTCAGGAAGCGAAGCGGCCTTGCTGAACCTCCTGGGCGGCCCCCTCGAATTGGTGCCCCAGACCTCGGGAGACCTCGGCCAGCGCATGAACGCGATCTGCCAAGCCGCCTTCCTCGGCGGAGCTGACCGGGTGCTCCTTTTGGGCAGCGACATTCCCGAACTGACCAGTTCTCACCTTCTCCAGGCGGCCGAACGTCTGCACCGATCGGATGCCGTCATGGTCCCGACTGCCGACGGCGGCTATTGTCTCCTGGGACTGAAGCGGGCAAGCTATTCTCCCGAACTCTTTACGGATATCCCTTGGAGCACCGCAAAGGTAGCGGCCACGACCCTGGAACGGTTGCGCCGGCTGCGTTGCACTACGTCGCTTTTCCCGCCCCAGCAGGACATCGACACCCTGGACGACCTGGCCGCTTTCTGGCACCGCTGTGAAGACACACCGTTCCATACCTCACGGACCATCCGCGAACTCGGGCTCTTCCCGGAAAGTATCCAGCCGGCTCCCGCCCCCCTTGGGGGCAAACCGAAAAGGGAATTACCTCCCATGAATTCTACAGGTTCGGTCGAAACCACCATTCAGACTATCAAGGACTTCATCCAGAAAAATCGTTGGCTCGCCCCGCCGCTGGAGGTCACCTTCCTTGCCGCCGGGGAATACAATGCCAACTACACAGTCCACAGCCCGGCTGGGACCTTTGTTTTCCGGATCAACCACGGCACGCAACTCGGGCTGGAAAACCAGATCGAGTATGAATATGCCGTCCTGACCGCTCTGGCCGATTCCGGAGTAACCCCGCGTCCCCACGCAGTTGCGCCCGCACCGAGTGCCTTTCACGGGGGCGTTTTGCTCATGGACTTCGTGCCCGGACGGCCCCTGCGCTACGAAACCGATCTGGCCACGGCCGCCACCATTTTTGCCCGCGTCCATGCCCAGCCATGCTCCGAGCATCTCCTCTCGCAGCCCCAGCCTGTGCTGGACATTGTCGCCGAATGCGAGGAACTTCTAGACCGCTATCCCGATCACCCCCTGCCGCAGGCCCAAAAAACCATCCGGAACTATCTGGAAACAATCCGCCGTATGGGGGAAGATTCGCGCGATTTTTTCGCTGCTGAGGATCAATGCATCGTCAATACCGAAGTCAATGCCAACAATTTCTGCATCAATCCTGGCGGACGCTCCTTCCTGGTCGACTGGGAAAAAGCGGTCGTCTCCTCACGCTACCAGGATCTCGGGCACTTTCTGGTCCAAACAACAACGCGCTGGAAAACGGCTACCGTACTCACCGAGGCCCAGAAACGGGACTTCCTTACCTGCTACCGCGACGCCTCCGGCCTGGACTGCGACCTGGAGGAACTCCACTACGGCACCCGCCTTCTGGAAAAGACCATTTTGCTGCGGGCCCTGTCCTGGTGCGCCATGGCCTATTACGAATACACCCAGACCGACCGGCCCATCCAGAACCAAGACACCTTCGCCAAGATTACTGAATACCTGGATAATGTGGAATGGATTTTAGGGTAGAAGGGGTCAGCCACAGTTTCGAGGGCCAGCCTGTACTCACCGACATCACCTGCGGCTTTCGCCAGGGAGAGTTATTTTCCCTGGTTGGACCGTCGGGAGCGGGAAAAACCACTCTGCTCTCCCTCATCGCCGGGCTGCTATCGCCCCAAGCCGGAACAATCCGGTATGCCCAGACACCGGATCTGAATGCCCCGATTATTCTCGTCTATCAGGATTTCATTCTTTTCCCCCACCTGACAGTGGCCGACAACGTCGGCTTCGGCCTGAAAGCCCGCAAGTGGAGCCGGGCCACCCGCCGGAACCGGGTGGAGCAGATGTTGCGCTATTTCCAGCTCGAAGACAAAGCAGACGCCTTTCCCGCCCAGCTTTCTGGAGGACAGCGGCAGCGGGTGGCGATCGCTCGAGCCATGGTTGTCTCCCCCGCGATCTTGCTCCTCGACGAACCATTCGCCAATCTCGACCGCAGCTTGAAAATGGAAACCGCCCGGTTCATCCGGTCCACACAGCGCGAATTCGGGATGACCACTGTGGCCGTGACCCACGATCTGGAGGAAGCCTTTGCCATGTCGGACCGCCTCGGCATCCTTTTAAACGGCAGACTACGACAAGTCGGCCCCCCCCGGGAGGTCTACTTCCACCCCCAGGATCTCGAAGTGGCCCGTTTCTTGGGGCCGGTGAACCCCCTGACCCCTGCCACCACGGCCGATCTCCTCCCGCCCGGAACAGATAGTCCGTCCAAGGCCTCCTTTATCCGCCCGGAGGCCCTGGAAGTCGAAGGCGATGCCAACGGGCCCGGATGCATTCGGGATATCCATTTCGCTGGGCATTACATCATGTACACAATTGACTTGCGGGGGCAGGAAATCATCGTCTACAGTCAGCAGCGGGTATTGGAAATTGGGCAACGGGTGCGGGTGCGTGCCGTCCAGGCATAGCCGCCCCCCTCACGATCCGCCACACAAGCCTTGGCACTTCTGCCTGATCACCTCTCTTCTGAAGGACACTCTCATGCCATTGGTTTTTCGTTTTGGCCTGGTTGCAGGAGTACTGGGATGCCTGTTGTGCATTGCCGGATGCCAGCAAACAGCATCCGAACCGGATTGGCGCACAAAGGATTTTGAGCGCATTATCGAGGCGGCCCGCGGCACCACAGTGCGCTGGTACATGTACGGTGGCTGGCCCCATGTCAATGAATGGGTCGATACCTATGTCGCCCCGGCCATGCAGGAGCGTTACGGAATCAGTGTCAAACGCGTTCCCATGAACGCGCCTGTTTTTGTCAATAAATTGATCAACGAAAAAAGTGCCGGCAAAGACCCCGGCACCATTGATCTGGTCTGGATCAACGGCGAAAATTTTAAGGCCACCAAGAATGCAGGGGCCTTGTGGGGCCCCTTTGCTGAGCAGCTCCCGAATTGGCAGCGGTATGTCGACCCTTCTACCGTGGCCCAGGACTTCGGCTTTCCCACAAAGGGGTATGAAGCCCCTTGGGGCCGGGCCCAATTCGTCTTGATCTACGATGCCAAACGCACGCCCAATCCGCCGCGCTCAGCAGAAAGTCTGCGCCGATGGATCCAGGACCACCCTGGCCGTTTCACCTATCCACAACCGCCGGATTTCACCGGATCGGCCTTTGTCCGTCAGCTCTTCTACGCCACCACAGGTGGGCACGAACAGTATATGGACGGCTTCAACGCTACCTTGTACGCTCGAAACGCCCCCCGCCTCTGGGAGTATCTCAACGGGATCGAGCCGTCATTATGGCAACAAGGCCGGACATACCCCCAAAGCTCTGCAACTCTGGACACCTTGTTCGCCAGAGGCGAAGTCGATTTCAGTATGTCCTACCATCCGCCGCACGCCCAAAACAAAATCCTGGACGGCACTTTCCCCGCCAGCGTGCGGACGGTGGCATTGGCCAACAATTCGATTGCCAACACCCACTACACGGCCATTCCCTTCAATGCCCCCAACAAACCGGGGGCTATGGTCCTGGCCAATTTTCTGCTCTCGCCCACGGCCCAGCTCTCGAAATACAAGCCTGAAAACTGGGGGGATTTTCCGGCCATTGATCTCGACCGCCTGGACCAGTCCCAACGCCGACGCTTCGAGGATGTCGACCTCGGTCCGGCCACATTGAGCGCCGAGACCCTGGCTGAGCACGCGGTCCCTGAAATTCCCATCGGCTATCTGGAAGCCATTGAAGCCGATTGGAAGTCCCGAGTCCTGACCAATTGACTATGACCTTGCGTCAGATACTCCGCCTCGCCCCGCTCCTCGCTCCGTTCGGGATCCTTTTGGCTGGCGGCGTGGGATTGACAGTGGCCCAATCCCTGGGAGTCCTTCTCCCGGTGCCTGTCCCGGGAGGGCCACTGGAAGGATACCGGGCCGTGCTCAGTGCGCCCGGATTCTGGGAGACCTGTCTGTTTTCCCTCGGCGTGGCCCTGGCCTCCGCCCTGCTGAGCGTCGCCACCGGTACCTGGCTTGGCTACGCCCTATGGCGACTTCCGCCGCAAATGCGGCGGCTCGGGATCGTCTACAAACTCCAACTCATCCTGCCCCATCTGAGCGTGGCCTTTGTCGTCCTTCTTTTTTGGAGCCCGACCGGGATTCTGGCCTCTGTCCTGTATCAGCTCGGCCTGCTGGAAGCCCCGGACCAATTTCCGAATATCCTCTACTCCGGATACGGTCTGGGGATGATCCTGGCCTACACCTGCAAGGGGGTGCCCTTTGTCATGCTTCTGGTGCTGGCGCTCCTGGCCCGTTTTGACCGCCGCCAGCTGGCGACCGCACGCATGCTTGGGGCCGGGTGGTGGCAAACCGCACGCTATGTCCTTTATCCCCATTTGCGCCCGGCAACGCACACATCGTTTATCATCCTCTTTTTGTACAGCTTCGGCGCTTTCGACATCCCGTTTATCCTCGGAGAAAGCCGTCCGGGCATGCTCAGCATCGCCGTGTTCAACCGCTACTTCAAATCCCCGCTCGACAAACGGCCCGAAGCAATGGCCATGCTGGTCATCATGTTTCTCTTTGCGGCCACGTTTATCGTTCTCTACGGACGGATCGTGCGCCACATCGACAACGCGGCGCGGAAATTATAACCCATGCGACCATTAGCAAAGCAGAACCGCTGGTACCATATCCTCTTTTTCCTGGGGGTGGTTGTCCTGTTTTGCTCCCCTGTCGTGGTCCTGGTGCTCTCCAGCATCGGCCCGCACTGGCAGTTCCCCCACCTCTGGCCGCAGGAGGTGTCCTGGGAGCCGCTCAACACGCTTTGGAACCAGCGGCTTCCCCTGCTGCGACATCTGTCGAGTTCCATAGGCTATTCTCTGGCAACGGTGGCGACCACATTGCTTATGTGCCTGACGCCCGCGGCCACCCTGGCCCACAGCCATTTTCGGGGCAAGACGCTTCTCGAAGGATTGTTGCTCACCCCAGCCCTGGTCCCGCCGATGACCTATGCCATGGGGTTGCACGTCGCGTTTTTGCACACCGGGCTCGCCGACACCTTCGCTGGCGTGGTTTTGGTCCTCTCCCTTTTCAGCTTTCCCTATATGCTGCGTCCCCTTGTGGCCGGATTTGAACAGATGGGGACCAGTTATGGCCAATGCGCTCGCAATCTCGGCGCTTCCCGCCTGCGCACGGCCCTGGAAATCGAACTCCCCCTCTTGCTGCCTTCCATTCTCGCCGGAGGCAGTGTGGTCTTTCTGGTTGCGTTCTCCGAATATTTCCTTGTCTTTTTGATTGGAGGCGGTTCGGTCGAATCCTTTACCGGTTTCCTGGTCCCCCTCCTGCAATCTTCAAACCGCGCTCTGGCTTCGGCCTGCACATTGCTCTTTCTGCTCGTTCCGCTCATGTTGTTCGCCGCCAGTGAAGGCGTCGTGGCCGCCTATTGGCGCAAACGGGGCGCCCCGATCTGAGCAGCTTCTGCAGGACAGCTGCCCTGACCGGACGCTTCGCCGCGCATTGTCAAACGATCTCAGGCAAGGTAGCTCTCGGATATGGATTTTTTACATTGGCTTATCTTGTTAGCCATTTATGGCATAGCACTGGGCACTGCCGGGCATGCCCTGATGTACAAACGCGACCCCCGTTCAGCCCTGACCTGGATCGCCATCAGTCTGGCCATCCCGCCCGTCGGCTCGCTGCTCTATTTTCTGCTGGGCATCAACCGGGTGCGCACCAAGGCCCAAAAGGAAAAGCAGCGGGCTCCGCTGACGATCTGGGGCCAGGGCCTGACCTTCGGTTCTCCCTCCGGGCACAATCCCTGGGACGCCCTTGCCCCACAATACCGGGAAATCGCCCGCATGGCCGATGCGCTCACCCGTTGGCCCCTGACGGACTGCAACGCCATCGACATTCTGCACAACGGCGAAACCGCCTTTCCCAAAATGCTCGAGGCCATTCGCGGCGCGAATTCCAGCGTCTACCTCAGCTCCTATATTTTCGAATCCAACACCACCGGGAGAGAATTTATCGAGGCTCTGGGTCAGGCGTCCCGGCGCGGTGTGGACGTCCGGGTCATCATTGACGGCATAGGCGACCTGTACTCCTGGCCTCGGGCCAGCCGGTTGCTGGCCAAACACGGCGTCCCTGTGGCCCGTTTCCTCCCGCCCAAGCTCCTTCCCCCGAGTATGATCATCAATCTCCGAAACCACAGAAAAATTCTGGCAGTGGACGGCACAATCGCTTTTGCTGGCGGGATGAATATCGGGGACCGTCATCTGGCGACGGATCAAAACAATCCCCATCGAGTGGTGGACATCCACTTCCAGTTTCAGGGCCCCATCGTGAGCCAGATCGAAGAAGCCTTCCTCGAAGACTGGGGATTTGCCGCCAATGAGACGGCCCCGCCGCCGAGCAAGCCGCACCGCTGCGCCCACGGCCAGGCGTTGTGCCGCACCGTGATCGACGGACCGAGCAAGGAGATGGACAAATTGCCCATGATCCTGGTCGGGGCCATCGCAGCTGCGCGCCACTCCATCGCGCTCATGACCCCCTATTTCCTGCCGCCGCAACAGATCATTGCCGCCCTGCAGGCAGCCGCACTCCGCGGTGTCGAGGTCCAGATTCTCCTGCCGGAGCAAAACAACCTTCCTTACATGCGCTGGGCTACGGACAACATGCTCTGGGAACTGCTGCAACACGGTGTGGACGTCGCTTATCAGCCGCCTCCTTTCGTCCATTCCAAATTTTTTGTCGTTGATGAGGATTTCGCCCTGGTCGGCTCCCCAAACATCGACCCCCGGAGCTTGCGACTCAATTTCGAACTCGCCATTGAAGTCTATGATGTCGCGTTTGCCCGGCAGCTCCTGGCCCATTTCCATGCCATCCGCAATACCTCCCGCCCCGTTTCCCTGGAGGAGGTCGACGCCCGCCCCCTGCCCATTCGCATCCGGGATAGCCTGAGCTGGCTCTTTTCACCCTATCTCTAACCAACTCCGCCCCCACTCGCTGCTGTATTCGCCTGCAGCCTGCCTCCTGGTGCCCCGAGCAACGAAATACAAAACCCCAGGATGCCGTCGTGAAAACGGTCCAGCATCCTGGGGCGGGCCTGGAGCGTCGGTTTGCTTTAGATGCCGAGGTCCTGATTGACGAGCACAACCCGGACTCGTCCTTTGGGAAAGGATTTTTCGGTTATCGTCCAGGTGTTGCAGATACGCTCCGGGCTGTCACAGTCCTGACAGAACCCGGTTTCAGCGCAGGGCGTCTTCTTGCCCAATTTGAAGGCGTTGATCGGAGCCACATAATTCTTGATCCGATCCATACCGGTCTCAACATCGGGCACGATCTTGTTCCGGCCGACCAGGACGACCACATGCCTGGGGCCAAACGTCAACCCGTTGATCCGGTTGCCAATCATGTCCAGGTTCACCAGGCACCCGTCCTCGGTCAACGCATTGGTGGAGGTAAAAAAGACATCCACCAGCATGGCCCGGCGGCGGCGTTCCAACTGGTCCTCCACCGAAATCGACTTGTCATAGGTGTCGATGATTTCGAAATCTGAATCGCGCAACGTTTCATAGAGCCCGGTTTCCCGGAATGTCCCGGAACCACCCCAGGAGACCGAGTGCGCGCCGGTTTCCGGCAGCAGGGTCTGCAGTACCAGCGTCTTGGCCTCCTGGACATCTTTGACTTGATACACAGCGAACTTATTTTTCTCCAAGGCCTTTTGCACAGCGTCAAATCGCTTCTGCCAATAAAAATCAAAATGGGTGCTCATGGCCGCTCCTTTGTTTCCGGGTTCGGAATTTGATACATACAAAGATACGCAAACGCGTTGCTCACCTGCATCCGTAAAACATGTTTGGGCAACCGGTTCGGAAATGGGCCCACAGCCGGCAACCCATCCAGCATCTCAAGCCAGGCCCCCACTTGCCCGGTTGCATGAAGAGGCGGCAGAAGCGCTGAACACGCGCCCCTCTCTTTTTCCAGGCTGTGGGGACAATCCCGATACCGGTTCACGGACCGGATTGCAGACAAAGCCTAAGCAAAAACGCTCCTGACGTCACCCGATGGGCTCGTCCCGGTGAACGCGGAGCACTCGAGGATTTACTATGATTAAACGTTGGATCCCCTGGAATTTCATCATCAAACGCGCCGCCAAGGCCTATGGCATCATGGACCCCCTGACCTTTCTGGCGCGATTGCGCCGCTTTGCCCAGCCGTCAGAAGTCCAGGAACCGATCGAGCTCCTGCGTGCGGGAATCATTTTCCACGCCCGGGGCCTGATCAACACCAAAGCGATCCAGCACAATTTGGACTGGGTCTGGCCGTATTGGGTCCAAAAACAGTTCAATCCCCGCGATGTCTCCTTTGTCCCCCGGGCCTTTTCCTTCAGCCACATCAATCTCACCCACCGCAACTGGACCGGTGTCGGGCGGCCGGACGTTGCCTTGTATCCCATCGTCGATCCCCGTGGTCTGGTGACTGTGTTGCACGAAGGATGGTCCCTGGATTTCTGGATTCTCCGCCCCGATGGCTCCCTGGTGACGCCCTCGGTCCACAGTGAAACCGAACAGAGCTGGGACCTGGACGACCACCTGGCAGTGACCACAACCAGTCGGGACAGTGGCGATGTCCTCACCAGCAGGGTCTTCATGGAACGCGAACCCGGAAGTGGCCCGGTAACCAAGGTCCGCGTCCACGCCTCCGGCCCGCCTGGGGGCTGGCTCGTGCTGGCCTTACGCCCCTACAACCCCGAAGGGGTCCAGTTTATTGAACGCGTGCGCTACAAAAACGAGGAACGCCTGTTGCGGGTCAACGGTCGCACCGATCTCTATCTCCATCCCAGACCGGGAAAAACCGTCTTCGCGGACTACCATGAAGGCGACGTCTGCCACGCCCTGCAACGCAAAGCCCATATGGAGCAAATCAATTGTTCAGTGGGCATGGCGACCGGTGCGGCCCTGTTCCCCCTCGAGCAGGGCACAGCAGAACTCAAGATCGATATCCCCATGGCTCGGGAACTGCGCCGCGGGCACCACAAGCCACTGCCTCGGGAGGACTGGAAAGACGCCCTGGCCCCGGCCGCATCTTTGGAAGTCCCTGACCCGCAAATCGATTTTCTGTACCGAGCCGCTCTGCGTTCCCTGGTCCTGCTGTCCGCAGAGGAGATCGTTCCCGGCCCCTTTACCTACAAGCGATTCTGGTTTCGCGACGCCTGCCTCATGCTCCACGCCTTGCTGTGTGCCGGCTTGACCGATCGCAGCGAGCGGATTCTCTCCACTTTTCCAGGGCGGCAGAAAATAAGCGGGTACTTCCAGTCCCAGGAAGGGGAATGGGACTCCAACGGGCAGGTCCTCTGGCTCGCGCAACGCTTCCGGGAATTGACCGGTCGCGAACTCGGAGAGCAGTGGACCGACGCGGTCCGCAAAGCCACGGACTGGATTGAGCGCAAGCGGCTGACCAAGACCGAGAACGCCCCGCACGAAGGATTGCTGCCCGCCGGATTCAGCGCCGAGCACTTCGGCCCCAACGACTATTATTATTGGGACGATTTCTGGGCTCAGGCTGGTCTCCAGGCCGGCACGAAAATCCTCGGCGACCACGGCCAGGACAAGGCTGCCGCCACCTGTGCCCAGCGCGCCGAGTCGTTGGGTCAAGCCATCCGCAACAGCCTCGACTCCATCGCCAGGGAACGAAAACAGGGCGCTGTACCAGCTTCTCCCTACCGGCGGCTGGACTCCGGGGCCATCGGTTCTCTGGTCGCCGACTACCCGCTTGGTCTGACCGGGCCCAACGATCCGGAAATCGAGGCCACCGCCGAATACCTTTTTCAAAATTGCCTCTTGAACGGCGGATTTTTTCAGGACATGATCCACTCTGGAATCAACGCCTATCTGACCTTGTGTCTGGCCCAGACCCTGCTGCGGCGCGGTGACGGCCGGTTCCAGGAACTCGTTCGCGCCGTGGCTGATCTGGCTACCTCCACGGGCCAATGGCCGGAGGCGATCCATCCGCTGACCCTCGGCGGGTGCATGGGCGACGGGCACCACGGCTGGGCGGCAGCGGAGTGGGTCATGATGATCCGCAATATGTTCGTGCGCGAGGAAGAAAACACCCTCATTCTCGGTTCTGGTATTTTTCCCGAATGGTTTGAGGCCAGGGCCCCCATTGGCTTCGGGCCCACGCCAACCCCGTATGGCCCCGTCCAGGTGCGGTTTGAACCCTCTGATGCCGGGTGGCAGGCCCAGGTCCAGGCTGACTGGCACGGCGAAAAGCGCCCGGCTGTGGAAATCCGCGCGCCAGGTTTTCAGCCCTGTATCCTGACCGACCTGTCGCAGCCCGTGACGCTCATTGCGGAGACGACATGAAGATCTGCATGTTCACCAATACCTATCTCCCCCATGTCGGCGGTGTAGCCCGTTCGGTGCACACCTTTGCGCAGGATCTGCGCCGCCTGGGACATGAGGTCATGGTGGTCGCTCCGACTTTCCCCGGGGTCAATCCCCGGCAGGAGGATCCGCAGAAGATCCTGCGCCTGCCGGCCATACAGAATTTCAACGGCAGCGATTTCTCGCTGAGTCTTCCCCTGCCGACCCTGATCGAAAACGGCCTGGATGAGTTCAACCCCGATATCATCCACAGCCACCACCCGTTTCTTTTAGGGGATTCGGCCCTGCGCGGCGCGCGGCAACGGGGAGTCCCCCTGGTCTTCACCCACCACACGATGTACGAGCGCTACACCCACTATGTCCCATTCAACTCCAAGGCCATGCAGCGCTTGGCCGTGCATCTGTCTACGGATTACGCCAACCTCTGTACCCGGGTCGTGGCCCCGAGTCAGAGCGTGGCCAAACTGCTGCGCAAACGGGGGGTGGTCACGCCGATCCATGAAGTGCCAACTGGCGTCGATCTCCAGGCCATGCGTAGCGGATCCGGCAGTGAGGTCCGCAGAAGGCTGGGCCTCAGCGACGACACCGTGGTCATCGGTCATCTTGGCAGACTGGCTCCGGAAAAAAACCTCGAATTCCTCGCCCGGAGTGTGGCCAGAGCTATTGCAGCCCTGAAGGACACCAAGGCGGTTTTCATGGTTGTCGGATCCGGGCCGAGCCAGAAAGCGATCCGGGAAATTTTTTCCCGGGCTGGTCTCAACCACACGCTCCTGGAGACCGGCAAACTCACGGGGCAGGATCTGAGCAACGCCTTTCAGGCCATGGACCTGTTTGCCTTCGCCTCGCATACCGAAACCCAGGGCATGGTCCTCACTGAAGCCATGGCCGCCGGGACCCCGGTCGTCGCTCTCGACGCCCCGGGGGTACGGGAGGTGGTTTCCAACGACGTCAACGGCCGCCTCCTGGGGGCCGCCAGCAACGAAGAAACCCTCGCGCAGGCCCTGGCAGAGTTGGTCCGCGCGCCTGACAAACGCCAGACGATGCGCGAACACGCTTTGACCACAGCGGAAGCCTTCAGCCGGACCAATTGCGCCAAACGGTTGCTGCGAGTCTATGAAGCGGCCCTGAACGACACCCCTCACCGGGCGCAACGCGACCGCCTGACGGCCTGGGACCAGCTCCGCCTGCGGTTGCGCACCGAGTGGGATCTCCTTTCGCACCGGGCCAGTGCCGGAGCCAACGCCGTCATAGAAGCCCCGCGTAACGACGCCGAACTGGAATAACCATGTCCGTTCTCCAAAAACTCTCTCTGGCGACCCTGACCCTGCTTATCGCCGCGGTGATCGCCTTGGGGATCTGGAAAGTCGCCGGCACCATCCCCCCAAGCCAATGGCTCGATTTCGTCCTGAACAAGGATACCAATCCGCTGCTGTTTATCATCCTTATGGCCATTTTGCCCTGTATCGGGGCCCCGATCAGCCTTTTCCTGGTGCTCAGCGGCATCAAATTCGGACTGCTGTGGGGGCTGTTGCTGACATTGGTATGCACGGCCATCCATCTGATCCTGACCTACCCCTTGGCCCGGGCACTGGTCTTCACCCATCTCGCGCCGTTTCTCCAGCGCTACGGCCGCGAAATCCCGCAAATCCCTGCCCACCGGGCGGTGGGGATGACCGTGCTGTTCACCGCCCTGCCGGGGCCGCCGTATGCCCTGAAAAACTACCTGCTGGTGGCCGGCGGAGTGCCCTTTCCTGTCTATCTCCTGGTGGCCTGGCCGATCCATGTGCTCATGGCCATCCCGTTTGTGGGCATCGGCGATTTCGCTTTGCGCCTCAATGTCCCCATGCTCCTGCTCTTTCTGGCCCTGCTTGTTGGCGGCAGCCTGCTGATCCGCAAATTCGGCGGCCGCTGGAAACGGGCTTTGGATCTCATCAACACCTCCGAGCCCCCTGAGCCACGCTAAGCATTGTTCTACAAACCTCTCGTCCTGCCTTGCGCCCCCTGATCCGTTGTGTATTCTCTTCACCACCACTGGTCTCCCGGCTCCGCATTGATGCTAGCGCTTTACAAACCGGAAACTGCGCTTACTTTCGAAAATTCGCGCAGCCGGAAAAACGGCTATGGGCCGACAGGACCGCCCCAACCATGGCGGCTTGTCTTGTCGCAATCGACGCCAGCCTCACAAACTGTGGCCATCACCTACAACCCACCGAGATTGCAAAACGGCGACCACCACCTTACGGAGAATCCATGCAAACGAGCATTTCCATATCCGGGGCCAAACAGCACAACCTCAAGAATCTCGATCTCGACATCCCCCGCGACCAGTTGGTGGTCGTCTGCGGACCGTCCGGCTCCGGGAAGTCGACCCTCGCCTTTGACATCGTCTACGCCGAAGGACAACGCCGCTACGTCGAATCCCTGTCCACCTACGCCCGGCAGTTTCTGCCCCAACTGGACAAACCCAAAGTGGACAAGGTCGAAGGGCTTTCCCCGGCGATCTCCCTGGAGCAGCACACCTCGTCGCGCAACCCCCGTTCGACTGTGGGAACCGTGACCGAATTGTACGACTTTTTGCGCGTCTTTTTCGCCCGGCTCGGCGTGCCGTATTGCCCCCAGTGCGGCAAACCCATCGCGGCCCAGAGTTCGGACGAGATCATCGACGACATCATGGCCCTGCAGGAACGGACCAAATTCATGCTCCTGGCCCCCCTGGTCGAACACAAGAAAGGCACCCAGGCCGAGCTTTTCAAGAAACTCAAGGGGCAGGGATTTGTCCGCGTTCGGGTCGACGGCGAGGTTGTTCCCCTGGACCCGGCACCGCAACTCGAGAAGAACAAACGCCACACCCTGGAACTGGTGGTCGACCGACTGGTCATGAAGCAGGGGCTTCGCAGCCGGCTGGCCGACTCTGTGGAACTTGCCCTGCAATTCGGCGAGGGCCGGCTCATTCTGGACATCATCGGCGACGAGGAAAAACTCTACAGCACCGAAGCGGTCTGCCCCAGCTGCAATATCAGTCTGCCCAAACCCTCCCCCCAGCTCTTTTCCTTTAACAGCCCGCAAGGGGCGTGCCCTACCTGCTCCGGCCTGGGCGCTCTCGACTATTTCGAACCCCGCCTTCTGGCCCCGAATAAAGGCCTCTCGCTCAACGGTGGCGGGATCATTCCCTGGAAAAATCCCCGCGTTCTGGCCCGCTTTGCAGACGACCTCCACGCCTTGGGCCATCGCTACGGCTTCGACCTGGACACCGCTTTGGGAAATTTCAGTGAGCAGGCTTGGCAGGCGCTGTTTTACGGAGACGAGGCCACCGGCTGGCCGGGAGCTATCAGTCACCTGGAGGCCGGCATGGGCCTGGGCCGGTTCTGGCGCGACGAAATGGCCCGCTTCCGGCAAAGCGCCCCCTGCCCGGCCTGTCATGGGGCGCGCTTGAAGCCGGAATCCCTGGCCGTTCGGGTCGAGGGCGTCAATATCCAGGACTTCACCACCTGGTCCATCGCCCATGCCCTGGAATGGCTCGAAGGACTCCGTTTCACCGGGTTTCAAAAGACCATCGGCGACCCACTGCTCCAGGAATTGACCCACCGACTCCGGTTTTTGGCCGATGTCGGGCTCGACTACCTGAACCTGGCCCGGAACATGTCCACCCTTTCCGGGGGGGAGGCCCAGCGTATCCGCCTTGCCGGACAACTCGGCTCCGGGCTCGTCGGGGTGACCTATGTCCTGGATGAGCCGTCCATCGGCCTGCACCCCCGGGACAATGCCCGGTTAATCCGAACCCTGCGCCAGCTTCAGCAGCGCGGCAACACGGTCCTGGTGGTTGAACACGACCGGCCGACCATCGAAGCCGCCGACCACGTCCTCGAACTCGGGCCGGGGTCGGGCGCCCTTGGGGGAGAGATCATCTACAGCGGCGGCGTGGAAGGGCTGCGCCAGGCTCCGGATTCGCTGACCGGCAAATACCTGCGAGGGGAGTTGGCCATCGAACCCCCGGCCACCCGGCGCGAACCCACGAGTATGTTGCATCTTCAGGGCGTGCGGACCAATAACCTGCAGAACCTGGAGTGCAGTCTGCCCCTTGGCAATCTGGTCTGCATCACCGGTGTTTCGGGTTCGGGCAAGAGTTCGCTGGTCGTGGACTCGCTGTACAAGCACCTTGCCCTGGCCCAGGGCATCAAGGTCGAAAACCCTGGGCAGATCGACAATATCAGCGGAACCGAGGCCGTGGAAAAGGTCATTCCCATCGACCAGAGCCCCATCGGCCGCACTCCCCGCTCCAACCCGGCCACCTACACCAAGGTCTTTGATGAAATCCGGAAGATCTTTGCCGCCACGCCTGAGGCCAAAAAACGGGGCTACAAACCCGGCCGCTTCAGTTTCAACGTTCGCGGTGGCCGCTGCGAGGCGTGTCAGGGCGACGGCCAGATCCGGGTCGAAATGCATTTTCTGCCCGATGTGTTCGTCACCTGCGAGGTCTGCGGCGGAAAACGGTACAACCGCGAGACCCTGGAAGTGCGCTACAAGGACCTGGATATCTCCGAGGTCCTTGGCCTCAGTGTCCGCCAGGCCCGGGCCCTGTTCAGCAATTACCCGGTCCTGGACCGCAAGCTCGGGGTTTTGGAAGAGGTCGGCCTCGAATACCTCGCCCTGGGACAGCCGGCCACTACTCTTTCCGGCGGCGAGGCCCAGCGCCTCAAAATCTCCCGTGAACTCGGCAAACGCTCCCTGCCAGGCACCCTCTACATCCTCGACGAGCCGACCACGGGGCTGCACATGCACGAAGTCGGCAAGCTCATTCAGGTCCTGCACAAGCTCGTGGACAAAGGGGCCAGTGTCATGGTCATCGAGCACAACACCGACGTGATCAAGGCCGCAGACCATGTCATTGATCTCGGTCCCGGCGGCGGCGAATTCGGAGGCCTGATCGTGGCCAGCGGCACTCCGGAGGAAATCCGGGACAATCCGCAATCCGTGACCGGCGAGTTCTTGCGTAACGGCCGCACCGGATAGCTCCTCTCCCGGTGCCAGCACGAACAAGGCCGGGAACCGCGTGCTGCGGTCCCCGGCCTTGTTGTATTCAATGCCCGGATTGCTGTGGTGTCCGTCGTGCCCCGGTTCGGGGGCGACGCGGCAGTCTCCCGGCCGTTTTGCTCACGCCTAGTCCTGAGACGTCTCCTCCCCGCTGCCGTTGAGCTCCAGCTTCAATTCGATCATCTCCTCATCGTCGTCCATGGGCAGGATCTTGAAACCGAATTTCTTGCCCAGCGCCCGCATGCCCTTGTTTTCGCGCAAGGTCTGGGCGACGAGTTCTTTTGTGCCCCGGCTCTGGCAATAGCTGATCATCTTGGCCATGAGGATCGACCCCAGGCCGCGGAGCTTGAGATCGCTGCGGACCACGATGGCGAATTCGGCCCGGATGTTGTCCGGATCGAAAAAGGCCCGGACTACGCCCAGGGTCTCCAGGTCCTCTCCGTCACCACCCTTGTCCTTGGCAATAAAGGCCATTTCCCGGTCGTAATCGATCTGGGTGAAGCGGGCCATCTGGGAATGGGGAAATTCCCGGACGTGCCCGAAAAATCTGAGCCGGATGTCTTCCGGGGTCAGGCTGTTGATAAAGCGGACATGGGCGGGTTCGTCCTCGGGCCGGATCGGGCGCAGCAGCACCGCGCGGTTGTCCTGGAGTTCGAGCCGCTCTTCGAGTTCTTTGGGGTAGGGGCGGATGGCGAGTCGTTGTGGTCCGGATTCCTTGGTTTGGCCGACCACCAGGCGAGCGTCCAGGACCAGGACCCCTTCGTGATCGACGATAAGCGGATTGATGTCCAGTTCCATGACCTCCGGAATATCGATGATCAATTGCGAGACCTGCATCAGGGTCAGGCGGACCGCATCCATGTCCACGCCGTTGGGCTGTTCCGGATGGCTCTGGAGCATACGGGCGATGCGGGTCTGCTGGATCAGTTCCTTGGCCAGGGTCATGTTCAGCGGTGGCAACCCCACGGCCCGATCGCGGATGACTTCCACGGCCGTGCCCCCCTCGCCGAAAAGGATCACCGGTCCAAACACCGGATCGGTGGTCGCCCCAACATACAGTTCGTAGGAACCCGGCCGCCGGGCCATTTTCTGGACCGTAAACCCCTGCAGTCGCGCGTCGGGTTTGAGTTTTTGCAAGCGGCCCTTGATCGAGCCCATGGCGTGTTCGACTTCTTCCGGGGATTCGAGATCCAGGGCCACCCCACCGACCTCCGATTTGTGCAAAATATCCGGGGAATAAGCTTTCAAGGCCACCGGATAACCCAGATCCCAGGCCAAAAGCTGGGCCTCCTCATCGTCCAGGGCGATCCGGGTGGGCACAATGGGAATCCCGTAGGCCCCCAGGACCTCTTTGGCTTCCGGTTCACTGAGCGTGGCCCGCCCTTCCTCGAGCGCCTTGCGGATCACCGCCCGGGCTGCGGCCGCGTCCGGTGTGAATTCGGCCGGCGCCGAATCCGGGGTTTCCATCAACAGTTCCTGGTTGCGCCGGTAACGGTCCATATCCAGAAAGGCCCGCACGGCCTTGTCCGGAGTATCGTAGGTCGGCAACCCGGCCAGGGTCAGAATCCGCCGCGCCGATTCCACCCCCTGATCCCCGAGCCAACTCGTGAGCACATTGCTCTTCTGCCCCCCAGCCACAGTCACGATCGCCCCGGCGATATCATCGGCGGAGACGAACGATGACGGCACATGCATGACCAGGACCGCGTCGATGGTATCATCGGCCACCAGATGACGCAGCGCTTCGGCATAAGTCTCGCTCACGGCGTGGTCCGGGATCTGGATCGGATTGCTCCGGGACCACTTGCCGCCAAGCACATTGTCCAGGCCGCGGATGGTGTCCTCGGAGAGGGTTGCCAAGGTCCCGCCGCGGCCGAGCAAGGCGTCGGTGGCCATGACCCCGGGACCGCGGCCGTTAGCCAGAATCGCCAAGCGGTTGCCCTGGATCGGTTGCGAGCGGGCCAGAGTCTCCACAGCGTCGAACAGGGCGTGGACCTCGAAGACCCGCAGCATACCGGCTCGCCGGAAGGCGGCGTCATACACGTCGTCATGGCTGGTGAGCATCCCGGCATGGGAGATGCGGCTCTCCTTACCCAATTCCTCGCGGCCGCCCTTGATGACCAAAATCGGTTTGTTGCGTGATGAGGAGCGCACCGCGGACATGAACGGACGGGCGTTTTTGATATCTTCGATGTACAGGAGAATGGATTTGGTGAAGGGATCGTTGCCCAGGTAATCGATGACCCCGTGGAAATCGATGTCCGAGCTGTCGCCGAGGGAGACGAAATGGGAAAAGCCGATGCCCCGCGAAGAGGCCCAGTCGAGCACAGCCTGGCTCAGGGAGTCGGATTGGGAGACAAAGGCGATACGTCCAGGCAGGACATCGGTGTGCGCAAAACTCGCGTTGAGCCCGTTGCCGGGAATGATCAGCCCGAGGCAGTTGGGTCCCAGGATCCGCACCCCGTATTCCCGCGCCGCCGCGAGCATGTTTTCCTGCAGAGTCCGCCCCTCGCGATCGGTTATGGTGTCCAGGTCCGTGGACATGACCACCGCCGCCTTGGCGCCCCGTTTGCCGAGTTCCTCGACAAAACCGGGCACGGTCCGCGGCGGGGTGCAGATCACGGCCAGATCCGGGGTGACCGGCAGACGGCTGACATTGGGATAAGCCAGGACCCCGGAGACCGCACGGTACTTGGGATTGACCGGCATGATCGGACCGGGGAAATCCGCTTTGAGCAGATTGTGCATGACCACAGCCCCGATACTCATGGGGCGGTTGGAGGCACCGACAATGGCCACGGACTTGGGCCGGAACAAGGCATCGAGATTCTTGAGACTCATGTTCGTCCCCCGAAGACGGTCGTTGGCAACGCTTTCGACCCGTTGGCAGATCTGGATATCCGTACCCCAATGCCAGAGAACCCTCTGTATGGGGTGGTATTGTGCTGTATGACCTACTCGCCGGGCAAAGTCAAAGCAAGCGCCCTGCTGGCGGAGCAGCGGTGACGCAACAGACACACTGCAGTTTTTCCAAAAAAAAAGAGAGACACGCCCCCCAGAACTCGCCTGGAGTTACCTGGACTGCAGCGTACAGGTGTAGAGACTGATCGTTCGATCAGTCGCCCGATTTGCCAAATCCAACGAAGTTTGCCACATAGAATAGGGCGACTCGTTTTCTCCAGTGCCGGATGGTACGACCGCACTGGAGTTGGATCACACAAACACGGTAAGGGGGTACCAATGGGTGGCTCAGACGAACACATTGAGAGCATGATGCACGAAAGGCGGCACTTTCCACCGCCACGCCACGGCAGCGAACGGGCCCACATCCCGGGCCCGGAGGCCTATGATGACCTGCGCGACCAGGCAGCCAGGGATCCGGAGGGGTTCTGGGCCGAACGAGCCAAAGCGTTATTGGATTGGGACAGTGAATGGGACACGGTCCTCGAGGCAGATTGGGAGACACCGGAATTCAAATGGTTCGCTGGCGGCAAACTCAACGCCTGCGCCAATTGCCTGGACCGCCACGTCGCCAGCGGCCGAGGGGAAAAGACCGCACTGATCTGGCAGGGGGAGCCGGAAGACGACGTGCGGCAGTTCACCTACGCTGAATTGCGCGATGAAGTGGTCAAATTCGCCAAGGTCCTCAAAAAATGGGGCGTGGGCAAAGGGGACCGGGTCGCCGTCTATCTGCCCATGATCCCGGAGTTGCCCATCGCCATGCTCGCTTGCGCCCGCATCGGCGCCGTGCACTCGGTGGTTTTTGCCGGGTTCTCGGCCCACAGCCTGCAAAACCGCATCCAGGACTGCGAGGCCAAGGTCCTGATTACCGCTGACGCGGTCATCCGGGCCGGCAAGCAGATTCCCTTGAAGACCAACGGGGACGAGGCCCTGGAAGCCTGCCCATCGGTGGAGCATTGCATCGTGGTCAACCGGGCCGGACTGGACGTCGCCATGCACGAGGGGCGAGACGTCTGGTGGCACGACGCCGTGGCCGGCGACGACGGAACGGACTGCCCGCCGGAATCCATGGACGCCGAGGATCTGCTGTTCATCCTCTACACCAGCGGCTCGACCGGCAAACCCAAAGGGGTCGTGCACACCACGGGTGGCTATCTGACTTATACGGCCCAGACCACCCAATGGGTCTTTGATATCCAGGAGGACGACGTCTATTGGTGCACCGCGGACATCGGCTGGATCACCGGCCACTCTTACATCCTCTACGGCCCGCTGGCCCTGGGCGCGACCACGGTCATGTTCGAGGGCGTGCCCTCCTATCCGCAGCCGGACCGGTTCTGGCAGGTGGTCGAGAAATTCAAGGTGACAATTTTTTACACCGCCCCCACGGTCATCCGAGCCCTGATGCGTGAAGGGCCTCAATGGACCGAAACCCGGGATCTTTCCTCCCTGCGGCTGCTCGGCTCCGTGGGCGAGCCCATCAATCCCGAGGCCTGGATGTGGTACCACGACCACGTCGGCAAGGGGGAATTGCCGGTGCTGGATACCTGGTGGCAGACCGAAACCGGCGGGATCATGATCTCGGCTGTGCCTTACGCCACGACGCTGAAACCGGGATCAGCCAGCCAGCCGCTGCCGGGCATCGAAGCCGATATCGTCGATCGCGACGGAGAACCGGTGGGACCGAACCGCGGGGGGCATCTGGTGGTCAAGACACCGTGGCCCGGGATGCTCCGCAACGTATACGGCGATCCGGCCCGCTACAAATCGACCTATTTTGAACGCTTTCCTGGGATGTACGAATCCGGGGACTCGGCCCGCATGGATGAGGAAGGGTATTTCTGGATCATGGGTCGGCTGGACGACGTCATCAATGTCTCCGGGCACCGTCTGGGCACCGCGGAGATCGAATCCGCCCTGGTGGCCCACGAAGCCGTGGCCGAAGCCGCGGTGGTCGGCATGCCCCATGAGGTCAAGGGCCAGGCTATCTACGCTTACGTGACCCTGAAGTCGACCTTCCAGGAAAACGATGAGTTGCGCAAGGTCCTGCGCCAGCACGTGCGCACCGAGATCGGGGCCATCGCCACGCCGGAGATCATCCAGTTCGCGCCCGGCCTGCCCAAGACCCGCTCGGGGAAGATCATGCGCCGTATCCTGCGCAAGATCGCCGCGGACGAGACCAACGCCTTCGGCGACACCTCGACCCTGGCCGATCCCACGGTTATTGCCGACTTGATAGATGGTAAGAATTTGTTGGGGAAATAAAATAAAAAGGGCCTCGTCAAAAGAGGCCCTTTTTACTAAAAAGATAATCACATCGACTATCTACTCAACAGTACAATCTATATCAGTCACATCATTGTCAGTAGTCAGTGTGCAATTTGCATCATCATAACTTTCTACAGCTATATTGCTGAGGCTATCAGTAGAGTTGGTAGCCTCATCTACCAGACCATCTGAACCTATCTCCAAGGTCACAGTGCTATCACCTAATGAACAATCATAACTTGCAGTCCCATTGTCAGCAAACTGCGCAGACAATATACTAATACAATTACTTAAATTTCCTTCCAGCTGGGACTCCATAGCACTAGCCTTATACTTCGTAAACTGCGGGATAGCGATGGCGGCCAGGATACCGATAATGGCTACGACGATGAGCAGTTCGATCAAGGTAAAACCGCGTTCATTCCGTTTGGACATCTGCATAACTCTTCCTCCTTCGAAAATACAATGGTTACCGTTTTGCCTCGAGTAAAAGCATATCGCATGCCAAAAAAATCTTTGAGCCAATCCAGACCCTTAGGCTCAGACACCCTCTCGCTCTTGCCACATCCTGTCACATCCCCCGAAATGCACTGCCAATTTTCGTCACCCCTTCGCACATAACGGCCCCTGACCCGCATCCGACATCTTGACTTTGCCCACAGGGTATCTAGAGTATGGAAACGTTTACAGTTCGAATCCAAACGGAGGACACCCCCTTATGGCAGATTTTCGTAATATCACCGCAACCCAGTCCAGCGCGGTGGCTATCAACGCCTTCATGCGCGGAGTCTACACCTGGATGTCTGGCGGCCTGCTGCTCACGGCCGTGGTCGCTTTCGGGGTCATCAACACCCCGGCGCTCATCCAGACCGTGGCCAGCAATCCGACCATCCTGCTGGTGCTCATCCTGGCCGAACTCGGCCTGGTCCTGACCATCAGCGCCGGCATCTCCAAACTCTCCGGGACCATGGCCACGAGCCTGTTCATGCTCTACAGCGGCCTCAACGGCGTCACCCTGGCCCCTATCCTGCTGCTGTACACCGGCGCCTCAGTGGCCGGGACCTTTGTCATCTGCGCCGGCATGTTCGGAGCCATGTCCCTCTACGGCTTGACCACGAAAAAGGACCTGACCTCCTGGGGCAGCTTCCTGTTCATGGGCCTGATCGGGATCGTCCTCGCCGCGGTGGTGAACATGTTCCTGCAAAGCGCCATGATCGAATTCGTGATCAGCGGTGTCGGCGTTCTGGTCTTCACCGGCCTGACCGCCTGGGACACCCAGCAGCTCAAGACCATGGGTGAAACCGCCCCGGCCGACGACGCCACCGCTGTGCGCCGCGGCACCATTCTCGGCGCCCTGCGGCTCTATCTCGACTTCATCAATCTCTTTCTCATGCTCCTGCGCTTCTTCGGCCAGATGCGCGAGTAACAAACGCTTCGGGCAAGGCGGCTGCGGCCGCCTTGCTTTTTGCCCGCCCGGACTGTTTTCCTCGCATCCCAACCTGAATCCTGCGGCCCAAAGTGGTGTGCTATGCCCGATCCCGACTGGTCCCACTGGCAGGCCCGCCTGGCCCCGCTTCTCCGCCCCGCCGGCCGGCTCTATGCCCAGGCCATGCGCTGCCGCGAACACGCCTACGCCGCCGGCTGGCTCACCTCCTGGCGCCCGCCCGTGCCTTGCGTCAGCGTCGGCAACATCGGTTGGGGCGGCTCCGGCAAGACACCGCTTTGCCAGTATCTGCTCCGCCGGGCCGCAGAGCACGGCCAGCGAGCGGCCCTGCTCACCCGTGGGTACCGCGCCCACCCGCCCCATCTGCCCTACCTGGTCCGCGCGGACAGCCCTCCCGACGAGGCCGGTGACGAACCGCTTTTACTGGCCCAGAGCTGCCCCGAAGCGCACGTCTGGGTCGATCCCCTCCGGCCCCGCGCCGGCGCCCGGGCCTGGCGCACGAGCCAGCCCGATCTCTACCTCCTGGACGACGGTTTCCAGCACCTCGCGGTCAAACGGGATATCGATCTGGTCCTGCTCCGGCCAGAGGACCTGGACAGTCAATGGGACACCGTCCTGCCCGGAGGGTCCTGGCGGGAAGGGCGCCGCGGACTCAGACGCGCCGACGGGTTCTGCATCCAGGCCCCGCCCGCGCAGTGGCCCCGTCTGCGGGCCAAATTTATCGACCGCCTCGGAGCACTGCAAAAGCCCCTGTTTTCCTTTTCTCTCACCGTCCAGGGCATCCGCCACTGCGAAACCGGTCTGCTGCGCGCGGCCCCGGGGACCCCGTATTTGCTTATAAGCGGCGTGGCCGGACCACAGCGGGTCCTGCGCACCGCAACCGACACCTTCGGCCCTCCAGTCAGACACCTCTGCTACCCGGACCACCACCAGTTTACGGCTGCGGACTGGGAGACCATCCAGCGCACCGCCCGCGACCACGCTTGCCCCACCGTCCTGTGCACCCCCAAAGACGCGGTCAAATTGCGCTCCCTGGCCGACGACTCCCTTTTCGCCTTTGACCTGGACCTCGCTTTTGGGCCACAGTGGCTGGCGGCAGCCCCCTTTTCCAAGTGGCTGGAACACCGGCTCGTCCAAAAAGTGTAAGGGCGCCGCGCCACCGGTTTCCCGAAGCGATCCCCTTTCGCTTCGCGTTTCCATTTTCCTCCCCAATTCCGGGCCAGACACCATTCTCGCCCGCAAACACCAGGACGCATTCATGGCCAAGCGGAAAAAAAAGCAGAATACCAGCGGTCGCATCCAGGCCAGAGACCTGTTGCGGCTTTTTCGTGAACAGGGCCGCCCCCTGTCACGCCGGGAGATCTACGAGCAGCTCAAACCCGGCGCCAAAGACAAAAAGATCATCCGTTCACTGCTGGACTCCCTGGTGGACAGCGGCAAGCTGATCAAGATCGGCAAAGGGTATGGGCTGGTAGAGAAGATGCCGCTCACGCCCGGACGTCTTGAGGTCCAGCGCTCCGGTGTCGGCTTCGTCATTCCCGACGACAAACGGCTCAAAGATATCTTTGTCGCTCCGGACAATTTCGGGGACGCCTGGCACGGCGACCGGGTCATGGTCGCCAAGACGCCCGGCAAACGGGGGCGGAACCCCGAGGGCCGCATCGCCCGGCTCCTGGAACGGGGGTGTTCGAAACTGCCGATCCGGGTCACCCGGTTGCTGGGCGACGAGGCCGTGCTGGGCCGGCCGACCTCGACCCGCCACAATTTCAGCCTCATGGTCGATATCACCGGACTCGAGGAGCGCCCCAAGACCCGAGACATCCTCCTGGTCGCCCCGGGCGAAAAAATCGAACCCTACCTTTGGGGCGGTGAAGCCCTGGAATATCTGGGCGCCGAAGAGGAGGCCCATGTCCAGGAGGATCTGGTCAAAGCGTCGCACTCTGTGCCCACCGTCTTTCCTGAGCGGGCCTTGCATGATGCGCAACAGCTCCCGGACGAACCCGACCCCGAGGAAGTAGCTCGCCGGGCCGATCTGCGCCACCTCCCCTTTGTGACCATCGACGGGGCCAAAGCCAAGGATTTCGACGACGCCATCCATGTCGCGCCCACGGACAGCGGCTACACCCTGCATGTGGCCATCGCCGACGTCAGCCACTACGTCCATCCCGGCAGCGCTCTGGACAAGGAGGCCCAGCAACGGGGCAATTCCTATTACTTCCCCCAGTCCGTGGAACCCATGCTCCCGGAAAAGCTCTCCAACGGGCTCTGCAGTCTGCGACCCAACGTCGACCGCTTGGTCATGGTCGCGGAAATGGATTTCACCCGGCAGGGCAAGCGGACAGGATCGCGGTTTTACCCGGCCGTGCTCCAAAGCGCTTTCCGCTTGACCTACGCCCAGGTCAAGCAGGCCGTCCTGGACCGTGACTCCGCCGCGCGCGACCCGCTGACCCCGGTCCTGCCCATGCTTGAAAACGCCGAGGCCCTGGCCCGGAGTCTTTTGGCCATGCGCCAGCGCCGCGGGACCATGAATTTCGATCTCCCGGAACCGGAAATCCACTTCAATCTCCAGGACGAGGCCGTGGACATCCGGCCCCGGGTCCGCCATTTCGGGCACCAGATCATCGAAGAATGCATGATCGCGGCCAACGAGGCCGTCGCCGAATTCCTGCGCGACCGCGAGGAGCCCTGCATGTACCGGGTCCACCCGCCACCGGACAGCGACAAGTTGGAGACCCTCTTTCGCCTCCTGGCCCAGACCGATCTGGCGGAATCCCTGCCCCAGGACACCAGCCCCAAGGACTTGCAAGAATTGTTGACCCGGGTGGAGGGCACCAAACTCGAATTCCTGGTCAACCGTCTTCTGCTCCGAACCATGATGCAGGCCTATTACAGCCCCAAAAACGACGGCCACTTTGGATTGGCTTCAGAGTGCTACTGCCATTTCACCTCGCCCATCCGCCGCTACGCCGACCTGGTCGTGCACCGCTATCTCAAACGAACGCTTGCCGGCGAGGATCCGGGCAAGACGAATATCAAACGACTGACCAAGGTTGCCGACCACATCAGTCAGCAGGAACGTCGGGCCATGGAAGCCGAACGGGAAATCCTGAAGCGGCTGACCATCCTCTTCCTGCGCGACCACGTCGGGCGCACCTTTACCGGGGTCATCGCCTCCCTGGCCGATTTCGGGTTCTGGGTCGAACTCGACGAGGTCCTGGCCGAAGGCATGGTCCGGCTCTCGACCCTCAACGACGACTACTACGTTTTCTGGCCGGAAAAACAGCAGATCATCGGCGAACGCACCGGGCAGACCTTCCGTTTAGGGCAGGAAGTCCGGGTGACCTTGACCGACGTCAACCTGGACCGTCTGGAGGTCAACCTGGCCTTGGAAGAAAAATCCTGAGTCCCTCTCCGTTCCAAGGCCAATCCGCTTTCGCCGTTTCGATACGGCTGTGCCCTGACCGAGGCAAAATCCCGGAACCGATTCTCGGTTCCATACACAAAACCGCCTCGCAGATCAGTGATCTGCGAGGCGGTTTTGTCAAAATGGGCCCGCGGCCACTTTTTACAAAAGAGGGCCAAACTACTTCCCGATACAGAACTCGCCGAAGACCTGTTCCAGGACGGCCGCGGGGGTCATCTCCCCGATGATCTCCGAGAGGATTGTGCAAGCGGTTTCCAAGCGGACACTCAAGAGATCGTACGGCACCCCGTTTCGACATTCGTCATACAGCGCCCGCAATTCCTCTCGGGCCTGAGCCAGCCCCTGGGATTGGCGGAGATTGGGGACCAGTTCCCCCTGCTCCGGCTCCTGGCGCTCACCCACCAGCCGTTGGCGTACCGCTCGGATCAAGGCGTCGACACCGTCGGCCTCCACGGCCACGGCCGGTACCGTCGGCAGCCCTTGTGCAGCGACCGCCTCCTGGGTCTCTGTGTGGGGCGGCAGGTCCTGTTTATTCAAAACGACCAATGTCGTCTCGTTCGGAGCCTCCTGGAGCAGGGCGCGGTCGTCCGCGGTCAACGCCTGACTGCTGTCCAGCACAACACAGACCAGATCGGCCTGCTCCAGCAATTCCCGTGACCGCGACAAGCCCGCCCGCTCGACCAGATCATCGGTCTCGCGCAATCCCGCCGTATCCACAAGGCGCACGGGTAGCCCGGACAGATTGACCTGCTCTTCGAGATAATCCCGGGTTGTGCCGGCGATCGGGGTCACAATGGCCCGCTCCCGTCCCAAAATCGCATTCATGAGACTGGACTTGCCGGCATTGACCCGGCCAGCCAGCACCACCAGGGCGCCGTCGCGCCAATACCGGTCCCGCTCGAAATTGGCCATGATAGCCTCAATATCCACCAGGACCTGTTCCAACCCTGCTTGGAGCTCTTCCGGCGCCAAGCACTCGATCTCCTCTTCCGGAAAATCCACGGCCACGCACATCTGGACCCGCAGGCTCTCCAACCGCTGACGCAGGTCGCGGATATAGCGTCCCAATCCCCCGGCCAGTTTGCTCCCGGCCAAACGCAGACTGCTGGCTGTCGGGGCATTGATCATTTCCGCCACCGCCTCGGCCTGGGTCAGATCCAGACGGCCATTGAGATACGCCCGCAGGGTGAATTCCCCCGGCCGCGCCAAACGGACGCCGCATTCCAGGACGGCCTCGAGCACGGCCTGGACCACGGCCGGACCACCGTGGCAGTTGATCTCCACTATATCCTCCCCGCTGTAGGACCCTGGGCCGGGCATAAAACTGACCAGGACCTCATCCAAACGAGCACCGTGGACGTCAGTCACCCAGCCGTGGTGGAGCCGGTAGGGCTTGAATGCCTCGAACGTTTGCCTGGCCGAGAGAAATAACCGCTGGGCGACGGTCAGGCTTTTCGGGCCGCTGAGGCGGACGATTCCCACCCCTCCGCTTCCCAGCGGCGTGGCGATAGCCCCGATGGTCTCTGTCGACTGCCCCTGTTCCATTAGCGCACTCCTTAAATGGACCTCTGTCTTGGACTGGATGCCGCCCGCGTGTGTTCTCTGGATCTGGCCGCAACCCCAAGCAACTGCCACGGACCCGGGTGGGGGATTGGGACCACGGCCTGGAAGCTGCCTTGAGCGCCACATGAATCTCTGCCCCGGCCAACGCTCCCGCCTGGGAACACATAGGCACAAGCCCGAGAGGCTCCCTACGCTCTTTTTCCAGGCCAGGGGAACAATTCCCCACCCGGGGCCACAAAGACCAGACTTCCGGAGCGCAGACACCACGTAAAAAGGGGCACAGCGTTGCCGCCATGCCCCTGTCTTTATCTGAAACTCTTGGTATTTCGCCCGTTCAGGACTCGTACTGTTGGGCGGCGGCGTTATCATTGGAACGCTTCCGGTCCCGCTTGGGCATAATCAGCACCCGTTTCATGGGGCCGTCGCCCTTGCTCCTGGTATTGATGTCCTGCTCGTTCTGCAAGGCCATATGCACCACCCGGCGGTGGTACGAGGACATGGGCCGCGTGCTTTGAACCCGGCCGGAATCCTTGGCTTTCCGGGACAAAAACAAGGCTGTCTTGCGCAGATTCTCCGTCTGCCGTTCCCGATAATCACCAGCATCCAATTGGACCCGGACCCGCTCCGGCCACCGTTTGGCCAGAATACGGTTGACCAGATATTGCAGCGAGGAAATCGTCTTCCCATCCCGTCCGATAATCAAACCGGAATTGTCCTGATCCTGAATCTCCACTGTGACCGGGTCCTGCTGGACATCAATCTTCAATTCGGTCTCCCCGATGATGGGCGTCAGAATCTGGGACACGACATCACGGATCAGCCCTTCCAATTGCCCGAGATTTTGTCTCGGCTTGGCCTGGACCCGCGCCTTGCGGCTGCCGAGCCCGAATATCCCGCTCGATCCTCCATCAAGGATTTCGACCTCCAGGGCGTCGCGTTCTTTACCAAAATGGGCACAGGCATCTTCAATGGCTGCGTCAACACTTTTGCCTTCGAATTCCCTCATTTCGCTCATTGCAGTTCTCCGTACCTATTTCCCTCAACTGGCTTTCCGGGTCAGCATCCACTGCTGGGCGATGGACAGGACGTTGTTCACCAGCCAGTAGACGACTAGCCCGGCGGGAAAACTCAAGAAGATAAAGGTGAAGATAAGAGGCATGAACATCATGACCTTGGCCTGCGTCGAATCCCCTGGCGTGGGCGTCATCTTCTGCTGCAAAAACATGGTCGCGCCCATAACAATCGGGGTCACATACAGGGGATCCTTGGCCGAAAGGTCTGCCAGCCAGATAATATCCGTAAAGGGCACATGGGTAATGAAGGCCGCATGCCGCAATTCGATGGCTCCGAGCAAGGCCTGGTACAAGGCGATAAAGACCGGAATCTGCAGCAGCATCGGCAGACAGCCTCCGGCCGGGTTGACCTTGTAGGTCTTGTACAGACGCATCATCTCTTCATTGAGCTTCTGTCGGTCGTCCCCGTACTTTTCCTTGAGCTGCGTCATCATCGGCTGCAGCTTCTTCATTTTCTCCATGGACTTATAACTTTTCTGAGACAAAGGCCAGAAAACAATCTTGATCAGGATCGTCAGGAGAATGATGGCCACACCGTAGTTGCCGACATAGGAATAAAAGAATTTCAAGACCTTGATAAGCGGCTTGGCGATAAAATCGAACCAGCCGTACTGGATCGCGGCCAAAAGATTCTGGGGGGCCTGGGCCAACTGCTCGCTTTCCTTAGGCCCGACATAGTAACTGCAGGACAGCTCCGCGCTCTGCTCAGGCGCTACGGCAACCTGGCTGCCCAAAGCCACACGATAGATCTCGTCTTCGTATTTCCCGCGCAGGTCCATATTGCCAGACGTCGGTACGGCGGCGAGCAAAAAATAGTTACTGGCAATACCGCCCCAGGAGACTGTTTCGGCGGGATGGATACCGATCTGGAGTTCGTCGGTGTCACTTTCCTTGTTCAGTCCGCCATTGAAATAAATAAGCTCGGTGCGGTTGTAGCGGCTCTCTTCGGCAAGCTGCTCACTGGCCATGGTAAAGGACACCGTTCCAGTGAGGGAATGGTCCCGGGCATTGGCGACATTGAGCGTCTCGTCGATCAGATAGGTCTCGGCCGAGAAATGCAGGGTCCGTTCGAGACGAACACCGTCAATGGTTCCCACCAGGGTCAAAGAGCCGCTTTCCCCTTGGCCGAGCTGAAGATCATTTCCTTGCAACTCCCAATCGGCCTCGCTCCAGGTCGGACGTTGCTGCCAGATCAAGCCCATGGGCGCTTTTTGCACTGTGCCCCTGGTGATGAGATCCACATTTTTCGCACCGGGGTTGATGGCCTCCTGGTACTGTTTGAGTACCAGATGTTCGAGGACACCGCCGGCGGCATTGATCGTCGCCTTATACAGGGGGGTTTCCACCGTCACCCGTTTGCCGGATCCCTCCGGCGAATAGGTCGACCCGCTCAGGCTTTGTTGCGCCCGGCCAGCCACGACACCGTCGCCCGTCTGACTCGCTCCCGGGACTTGGGAACTGGAGTCCTCAGCGACAGTGGGCGTCTCTTGCTGGGTTTGGTTCGCTGCTTGATTCGATTGGGTGGGGGGCTGTTGGGGAGGGAAAAGAAAATTCCAGCCAACGATGACTATGAAACTCAAAACTACGGCCACGATGACGCGCTTGGTATTGTCGTCCATTTTTGCCTCAATCACTTACTGTCGGGACTTAGGGATTTTTTGGGTGGCACGGGGTCCACACCGCCGCAATGAAACGGGTGACAGCGGCTGATACGACGCACGGCCAGATACCCTCCCCGCCAGAACCCGTGCTCCTGGACCGCTTGGATCGTATACTCGGAGCATGTCGGGAAAAAACGGCAACGGGGAGGGAAAAGAGGGGACACACAGACCTGGTATGCACGGACCAGGAACACAATTACGTTTCGCATGGGGTAGATCTTGCCGGCGTGTCCTCACGCTCCAGACGCTTGATCAGGGGAGTCAGCTCGTCGGTCACCAGCTGCAAGGTCAGTTCCCCGGGGACGATGCTGCGCTTCGCGACCACGACAATATCGCAATCCAGGCACCACGACTGGTGATGCAGACGAAAAAACTCCCGCAACAGCCGCTTGACCCGATTCCGCTCGACCGCATTACCGGTTTTCTTACTGACCGCCGTCCCCAAACGGCATCCGGCGCCGTCCTTCCCGCGCGGCAGTACATACACGATAAACCGCTTTAAAAAATAACGGCGGCCCCTCTGGTAACACGCCAGATATTGGGGCCGCTTTCGCAACCGACGTTCCGGAGGAAAAGTTAAACGCTTAATCTCTTCCGCCCTTTTGCACGTCTGCGGCGCAAAACAGCACGCCCGTTCTTGGTCCGGGAACGGACCAGAAAGCCGTGGGTACGTTTTCTCTTCGTAGTACTGGGTTGATATGTCCGTTTCATGGCGATTCTCCTCCAAAAAAATGTAAACTTCTTCTGTATCCTGTTGCGTATCACGCGTCAAGGCACGCCCTCGGGCGCTTGACCTCAATCGATCCCCTGGCTTAGGAGATAAAAAATCCTGGTTTCCTGGATGGCTTTGCCCTTTTCCAGCAAACCGCCACTTGGCAGGGAGCGTTTATGTCTTTCAGCACCCCCCCGATTGATCTCGAACTCTTCCGTCTGATCAATGCCACGCTACGCCACCCCTTTGTCGATCCTGTGATGCGCGCTGTCTCCAGCGAGGCGGTCGGGGCGGTGCTGGCGGTGGCTATCGTCGCGTATGTCTGGCGCCGCTCACGCGGCCGGGCCCTGGCGTTGGTTTTCCTGGCCCTGCTAACTGTGGGGGTGGTGGACGGGTCCGTCAACCAGTTCAAGGATTTTTTCGGCCGAGTCCGGCCGATGAACGCATTGCATGCGGTCCACTATTACGAAGACGGCCGCTGGCAGCGTACCGAGCACACTGAAGCGACCAAATCCCACGGCGTGTCCTACCCCTCGGCCCATGCGGCCAACAGCATGGCCCTGGCGGTGACGCTGATGTGGCTCTGGCCTGCGGGACGGCCCTGGATCCTGGGGTTGCCCTTGTTTGTCGGTTATTCCCGGATCTATCTCGGAAAACATTACCCGACCGATGTCCTGGCCGGATGGCTTTTCGGCGCCGCAGCAGCACTGGTGTTGCTCCAACTCGCCTGGACCTGCGCTCACATTTTGTCCCGGCGCCGCAACCAGACGACCTCCCGGGCATAGAGGAAAAGCGCTGCGCTCTGACCGGCGAACAGCACGACATCCCGTCGCAGCCAGGCGGCGATCAGAACCAAAAACGCCGCCCCGCACGCTAAGCCCCACCATCCCGGGGCCACAGCAACGCCGGCTGTGGAATCCCGGCGCACCCAATTCCGGAAAAGGACGCCGAACAAAACGGACTGCCCGCAGATACCGAGCACCAAAAGCCACCACTCACTCGTCGAGGGCATGATCCTTTTCGCTTTCGTCTTTCACCGCATAGCGAACGTGGCGATCCTGCATCCAGCGCACAGCCAGAAGGTCGCGCAGCCCCCGCCAGGCCCGGTCCCAAATACCATACTTCGAGAAACCGAAACGGCGTGGCCGGTGGTTGACCTGGATCTCTCCGACTCGGGCCCCTTCGAGTTTGAGCAGGGTGGGCATGAAACGGTGCATGCCGTCGAACAGGGGCAGCCGCTTTGCCAAATGGGTGCGCATGACCTTCAACGAGCACCCGGTATCCCTGACCGTCTCCCGGCTGAGGGCGTTCCGGATTCGGTTCGCAATCCTGGAGGCCACCAGTTTGATCCAGGAATCCTGGCGTTCGGCCCGCCAACCGATCACCATATCCAGCCCGTGACTGTCCAGGGTCTGCAAAAGGTGCGGGATATCCTGAGGATCGTTTTGAAGATCCGCGTCCAGGGTGATCACAGTGGTGCCGCGGGCCCGCTGGAATCCGGCCATAAAGGCTGCGGACTGACCGCAATTCGCGGCAAAAGAGACGTAGCGCACTTCACAATGGGCTTGATGCAGCCGCTTGATGACCTCAAGACTGCCGTCCTCGCTGCCGTCATCGACAAAAAGGACTTCCCAGTCGTAGGGCATGGCCGTACAAACCGCCTGGATCTCTCCGAACAGGTGGTCCAGATTTTCCCGCTCATTGAAGACGGGAATGACGAGGGAAACGAGGTCGCGTGCGCACATAGCCCGGAGTGAATAAATGATTTGACATGGGTTGTAAATATACCTATAAGTCCATTCTTCGCGACGCGGGGTGGAGCAGTATGGTAGCTCGTCGGGCTCATAACCCGAAGGTCGTCGGTTCAAATCCGGCCCCCGCTACCATGAAAAATCCAAGAGGCCAGGGAATGCACCTGGCCTCTTTTTTTTATACCCCGACCCCTCCCCCTCGCAAATCGTTCCTCAAACTCCGCCTCATGGATGCAGCGCCCGTCTCTTGAGCGGACTTGAGTCTCCCCATTTCCCATCCTGTGCCTACCCTGTTCCGCTGCCACTTTGCCGCCTTCCGGATTTGACAGCCAGATCTTTCGTAACGTTGTGCGGACAGCCCCGCGATACCTGATTGCTGTTATCCACCTCGCTTCGCGAGATCCCTTGACGCCTCTTTGAGCGCACGCTAGGAGAGTCGTGCACATAAATTCATTTTTCATATGCATTTCGTGTGGCTTTTTTTGAATTTCATACCAAAATGCGAGGACAACGTGCGCTGTTTGCAATGGGCTTTCTGGTGTGTGGTTTTTGGTTGTCTTGTTCTGCTCACTGTCCCGGCTCAAGCCGCCAAGACGGTGACTGACGCCGCCGGTCGGCAGGTAACCCTGCCAGAAAACGTGGAGCGTGTTGTCTGCTCCGGGCCCGGCTGCCTTCGGCTGCTGACCTATTTGCAGGCCCAGGACCGGGTGGTCGCTGTGGACGATGCTGAGACCAAAGAACGCGGTCTCGATGCTAGACCGTATGCCTTGGCCAACCCCCAATTTCAGACCATGCCTGTTTTCGGGAGTTTTCGCGGTCAGGACAATCCCGAACGCCTTTTGACCCTGGATCCCGGGCCCCAGGTGATATTCAAGACCTATCCCCATATGGGTTTTGATCCCGAAGAACTCCAGGCAAAAACCGGAATCCCGGTCGTCATCCTGCACTACGGCGATCTCGGCCCCCACCGGGCAACTCTTTTTTCCTCCCTGAAAATCATGGGCCGCGTCCTCGGCAAACCGCAGCGAGCCGAGGAGGTCATCGGTTTCTTCTCCAAGCACATTCGCACCCTTGCTGAGCGCACGGCCTCCTTGTCCGGCACCGAAACAGCCACCGCCTATGTCGGGGGCGTGGCTTTCAAAGGCCCCCACGGCTTCCAGTCCACAGAACCCGACTATCCCCCCTTCCAATTCGTCAACGCCCGGAATGTCGTCGCCACCGCAGGCATTGAAGGCAACCAGCGCCAACACGCTGACATCGCCAAAGAGCAACTGCTCGAGTGGGACCCGTCCGCCTGTTTTGTGGATCTGTCCACCTTACAACTCGCCGGCATGGGCGGCGCCCTGCATGAACTGCGTCACGATCCGGCCTACCAGTTTCTTTCCGCTACCCAGGACAATAAGGTTTACGGCCTGTTGCCCTATAATTGGTATACGAAGAATTTCGGGTCTGTGCTGGCCAACGCCTACTTTATCGGCAAAACCCTCTACCCGCAGCGCTTCAAGGATATTAACCCCGCCGCCCAGGCCGACCGGATCTACACCTTTTTGGTTGGCGCACCGGTTTTCGACGAACTCAACCAGGGATTCGATCAATTGGCCTTCACCAGGCTGGAGTGTCGCTGAGATGCATTTTGCCGACGGCACGGTCCCGGCTGACTACCGGCACTATATCAGACGGAAAATCCTTTTTTTGGTTGCTGTCACAACTCTTCTGGGCCTGGGGATTATTACCGCCCTTGGGCAAGGCGCAGCCTCTATCCCCTTTTCCGAAGTCCTTCGCACCCTTGTTGGATTTTCGACCCAGCCGAGGCAGGAACTCATCATCTGGAACATCCGTCTTCCTCTGGTGCTGACCGCTTGCGTGGCTGGGGCCGGGCTCTCCATAGCCGGAGCGGCCATGCAAGCCATCCTGCGCAACCCCCTGGGATCGCCTTTTACCTTGGGAATTTCCCACGCCGCCGCTTTTGGAGCTGCCCTGGCGGTGATGCTGCTGGGGGCCACCGGCATGCAAAACACCGAAATTGCCGGACTGGGCATGGCCGGATCCACCTGGATCACTGTGGCGGCTTTTGTGGCGAGCCTGGCCGCAGCTGGCGTCATTTTGCTTGTCTCCCGCCTGCGGGGCTCCACCCCGGAAACCATGGTCTTGACCGGGGTGGCCCTGGGCGCTCTGTTTACCGCCGGGACCATGTTTCTCCAATTCTTTGCCGACGACATGGAACTCGCAGCCATGGTCTTTTGGACCTTCGGGGACACGGCCCGGGCGACGTGGGGAGAACTCGGCGGACTTACCGCCGTCACCGTTGTGGGCAGTCTCTATTTTTGCAGTAACAGCTGGAATTACAATGCCATCGAAGCCGGGGAGAGCACGGCGAGAGGGTTAGGGGTCAAGGTAGGCCGAACGCGATTGGTAGGCATGGTCGTGGCCACATTGGTCACAGCCATGATCATCGCCTTTCTGGGGATCATTGGCTTCGTCGGCCTGGTGGTGCCCCACATGGTCCGGCGCTGCATCGGGGCCGACCACCGTTTTCTGCTCCCGGCGAGTCTGCTCGCCGGGGCGCTGCTTCTTTTGGCCTCGGACACCGTGGCCCGGCTGCTTCTCTCCCCGCAGGTGCTTCCGGTTTCCGTGCTGACCGCCTTTTTGGGAGCGCCGGTGTTTGTAGGACTTATTATCCGGGGGAAACGGATATGAACGTTGCTGTGAAAAATGTCAGCTTTGCCTACAACGGTTCCAATGTCGTCTCGGACATCGACTTCTCCTGCGCCAGCGGCGAATTGGTCGCCCTGCTGGGCCCGAATGGGGCCGGCAAGACCTCCCTTCTCAAATGCCTCAACGGCATCCACCACCCCAATGCCGGGACCATTTTGCTGGACGACACATCCCTGGCCTCCCTGTCCGCCCAAGCTGTGGCCCGCCAAGTGGGATATGTCTCCCAGCACACCGAAACGACCCCGTTGTCCGTGTTCGACGCTGTCTTGATGGGGCGCAAACCGCACATCCGCTGGCGGGTCAGCCACCAAGATACCTGTATCGTGGACGCTGCCCTGAAACGTCTGGGGCTCGCCTCTTTGCGCTTGCGCAGCCTTGATCAGCTCAGCGGCGGAGAGCTGCAGAAAGTTGCCCTGGCCAGGGCCCTGGTCCAGGAACCCCACCTCTTGCTCCTTGATGAACCCATCAGCGCCCTGGACCTCAAAAATCAAATCGAACTCCTGCGCCTGGTGCGCCGAGTCGTGGATGAACACCGCATCGCCGCAGTCATGAGCCTGCACGATATCAACGCCGCCCTGCGCCATGCCGACCGCATCCTGTTTCTCAAACAGGGGCAATGCCTTGCCTTGCGCGCCCCCCAGGAGATCACCGCAGGGTTGCTGGAAAAGGTCTACGATATTCCCGTGGAGATCCATTGCCTTAACGGCAGCCCCACTGTGGTCCCGGCCAGACAATGATATTGGGACCTGGTCCCGGGCGCCGCAGTTGTTCAAAACCCGATCCCTATTGGAGAGTCCATGCCCTGCACTATTGATAGCGCTCGAATAGAGGCGACAATCGCTTTCCACGGCCATTGGTGCCCTGGCGTGGCCATCGGCATCCGGGCGGCGGAGTCCGCCTTGCGCCGGTTTCCCGAAGCCGCGGACACGGATTTGGTCGCTGTGGTCGAAACGGACATGTGTGGTGTGGACGCCATCCAATTTTTAACCGGCTGCACCCTGGGCAAAGGCAATCTCATCCACCGTGATTACGGGAAAATGGCCTTCTCCTTTTTCCACCGCCCCAGCACTGACGGGATCCGGGTCCTGCTGCGCCGCGACGCCCGGGGAGAAATCGGGCTCAAGCTCGATGCCCTCCAACGGCAAAAGCAAACAACGCCCCTCACGCCCGACCAACAGGCCCAGGAATCCCACTTGCGCCAAAAATTGCAAGACCGTTTCATGACGCTCTCCCTAAACGACCTTTTCGAATTCCAATCCCCTCCAAGCCCAATGCCGCGCGGCCCGCAAATCCAGGAAAGTCTCACCTGCGCTGCCTGCGGTGAGGCCGCCATGGAAAGCCGGACCCGGCGCTGTGGCGGCCAAACCTATTGTATTCCCTGCTTTGCGGCCGTTGATCAGAAACGCTGATCTCGAATCCACCCCAAAAAAACACACCACACTCCTCAAACGGCATATGGCTTTCTGGATGCCTTTTGCCGCCATAGTCCAGCCCGGATTGGCAATCTCGTCTCACCCGCCTTTCTGAGAGCATCCCTCTTCTTCTCACGAAAATCCCCGGGCGCTCTGGGGAACTTCTTCCTACTGGCACAAGCGACGAGAGTGCGGCGCGCCCTATTTGCATCACACTTCGAGCTGGGCTAAAAACACCGGGCCTGGAACCGTATTTCCGGTCCGGTAGGCCCCCATTGTCCAACCACGGTACAGCCCTCTGCACAGTGGAGGCCGCCATCCGTCTGTAAACCATTCTGTGCTCTGAACCGCCTAAAGGAACTCGCTATGAAAACCGCCCTCCAAGCCTTTCAAGACAAGGAGGCCCAGGTGCTGTGCACGACCTATAGCCGCTACCCGATTGCCATCTCGTCCGCCGCAGGCTCTCGACTGCACACTCCCGACGGGCAGGAATATATCGATCTCTTGGCCGGCATCTCGGTCTGCAACCTCGGCCATTGCCCCCCTGAACTGACCCGGACGCTGAGCGAACAGGCCGGTCGACTGGTGCATGTCAGTAATCTCTTTTACCAGCACGAGCAGCTCGAGCTGGCCGAAAAATTGACCGCCACCTGCAGCCTGGATAGGGCCTTTTTCGCCAATTCGGGGGCTGAAGCCAATGAGGCAGCCATCAAGCTCGCTCGCCGGTATATGCAAAAAGTCCGGCACTCACAGGCCCATGAGGTCATTACCCTGACCGGCTCCTTCCACGGCCGGACGCTGGCCACCTTGACCGCCACCGGCCAAGACAAGATCAAAGAGGGGTTTGCCCCTTTGCCCGAAGGGTTTCGTAGCGTCCCCCCCAATGACCTCGCCGCCCTGGAGGCAGCGGTCACGGAGCAGACGGCAGGGGTCTTGCTAGAAATCGTTCAGGGCGAAGGCGGAGTACAACCGCTTCCCGCCGGATATCTCCAAAGCGTTCAGGAACTTTGCCGGCGCAAAAGCATCCTGTTCATGGTCGACGAGGTCCAGACCGGCCTCGGCCGCACCGGCCGGATGTGGGCCCACCAGCATTTCGACCTCACCCCTGATGTCCTGACCTGTGCCAAAGCCTTGGCCAACGGGCTGCCGATGGGCGCCATGCTCTGCAGTCAGGAAGCAGCGCGGGCCTTTGATGCTGGCGCCCACGCCACCACCTTTGGAGGAGGCGCTCTTGTCTCGGCCGTAGCCACCAAGGTCCTGGAGATCCTCCAGCGCGACAAATTGGTGGAACGCAGCGCCCACGAAGGGGCACGACTGAAAGATCAACTCCTGGAACTCCAAAACGCCCTGCCCGAGCAGATCAAAGAAGTCCGGGGACTGGGATTGATGCTCGGAATCGAACTCGCTTTCCCCGGCAAGCCCATTTGGGAAGCGCTGCTGGCCAAGGGATATGTCTGCAATCTGACCCAGGGCTCGACCTTGCGACTTCTGCCCCCTCTGACCACGGATCGTGCTGATCTGGACGGTTTTGTTCAGACCCTGGAAACACTCCTCACAGAGGGACAAGGGACAGATCCGTATTGACAAAAAGCCAAAGTCGCAGCTAGAGGAGGAGGCTTGTATACTCCTGGATTTGTCGTGAAAATCCTGTATGAAAACACCTTCTGCCTCCGCACCGGCGACAATAGGCGGCGCTGTTATCCGACAAGCGCTTCTGACACACTTGGGTGCGCCTCGAACACTGGACGCGGAGCAAACGCATAGGAAACACCATGGCCCTGATTGAATTCAAAGACGTACACAAATGGTTTGGCGATTTCCATGTCATCAAGGGAGTCAATGAAACGGTTGAACGCGGTGAGGTGCTGGTCATTTGCGGCCCCAGCGGCTCCGGCAAATCGACGCTGATCCGCTGTGTCAACCGCCTTGAGGATATTGGCAAGGGCGAGATCATCTTTGAAGGGCGCGATATTGCCCGGCGCGACGTGGATCTGAACAAACTCCGCTCCGAAATCGGCATCGTTTTCCAGCAATTCAACCTCTATCCCCACCTCTCCGTGCTGAAAAACGTCACCCTGGCGCCGATCAAAGTCAAAAAACAGCCCGCCCAGGAGGCCGAGAAACTCGGTCTGGAATTATTGGATCGCGTCGGCATCCGCAATCAGGCCCATAAATATCCCGTCGAACTCTCCGGCGGACAGCAGCAACGGGTGGCCATCGCCCGGGCCCTGGCCATGCGCCCGACGGTCATGCTTTTTGACGAGCCCACATCCGCGCTCGATCCGGAAATGATTAATGAAGTGCTCAATGTCATGAAAGACCTCGCCCGCGAGGGAATGACCATGCTCTGCGTGACGCACGAAATGGGCTTCGCCCGCGAGGTCGCCGACAGGGTCATTTTCATGGACGAAGGCAGTGTCGTTGAAGAGGGCACGCCGGAACACTTCTTTACCAATCCTCAGCACGAGCGGACCAAGGCATTCTTACGGGAAATCCTGTAAGGACCTTTTTTCTACACCATCTTTTTTAGGAGGTAACCCCCATGCGCAAGATGGTACTTTTGTTGGTGGCCATGACCGTCACCTGCACGTTGGCTCTGGGAACGGCTTGGGCCGACAAACTGGAAGAAATCAAAGAACGCGGCTACATGGTTGCCGGCGTCAAAGACGCTGTGGTCCCCTTCGGCTATGTGGACAAGGATACCAACAATATCGTTGGCTTTGATGTCGACATCTGCAAAGAACTCGCTGACAAACTCGGTGTGGACCTGCGACTCAAGCCCGTGACCTCCAGCACCCGGATCCCCATGTTGGCCCAGGGCTCGGTCGACATCCTGGCTGCAACCATGACCCACAAATTCAGCCGGGAAGATTCCATCGACTTCTCCACGACCTATTTCATGACCGGCCAGAAACTCCTGGTCAAAAAAGACTCCGACATTTCCTCCACTGCAGACCTGGCCGGCAAGAAAGTCGGGACCGCCAAGGGATCGACTTCGGAAAAGAACATCAAAGAGGCTCAGCCCGAGAGCCGCGTCCTGTCCTTTGAGGGCTATCCGCAGGCATTTCTCGCTCTGCGTCAGGGCAAGGTCAAAGCCGTGACCACGGATGCGACCATTCTGCTTGGATTGAAAAACTCCGCACCGGACCCGGACAAGTACGCCATCGTCGGTGAGTACATCTCCGATGAACCCTATGGTCTCGGCGTGCCTGAAAACGAATCCAACTTCCGGGACTTCGTGAACCGTTCCCTGGCTAAAATGTGGGTCAACGGAGAATACCAGGAAATCTATAGCAAATGGTTCGGTAAAGACACCAACTACCACCTGCCCCTGGATTGGGATATGCAGCCCTGGCCGTTCTAGGCCGCAATCTGTACGCGCAGGCCTTGCCATAGCGTCAGGGCCGCGCAGACACTTTTCCACGCACCGGGCGGTGAGAGCCGCCTGGTGCGTCTTTCAGGCTGACCTGGTCGCTCACGCCCCAGGCAAACCGGCGTAAAGGATCGCATTGTGAACTATCAATTCGACTGGAAACTTGTCGTCTCCGGAGAATACGGAGAATGGATCATCCAGGGGCTGATCACGACCCTTCAGATCTCCGCGGTGTCCATTGTCCTCTCCCTTGTGGTCGGAACGATCATCGCCGTGTTCCGCCTTTCCAAGGTCAAGCCCCTGGAATGGTTCAGCTTGGCGTACACAGAATTTTTCCGCAATACACCGCTGCTCATCCAGATCTTTTTCTGGTACTTCGGCTCGAATTCCGTTTTGCCCCAATTCGTCAACGAGTGGCTGTACGAACAGAACTTTGAATTCGCCGCCGGCGTGATTGCCTTGACCGTGTACACCTCTGCGTTCATTGCCGAAGAAATTCGCTCCGGTATCTTTTCCATTCCCAAAACGCAGTTGGAATCCGCCCGGGCCAGCGGACTGACCTTTATCCAGTCTATGCGCTTTATCATTTTGCCCCAGGCGTACCGGATCATTATTCCCCCGCTGATTTCCCAATTTTTGAATCTGACCAAGAACTCCTCTCTGGTCATGACCATCGGCGTTATGGACCTGACCTACATGGCCCGGCAAATTGAATCATACACATTTCACGGCTTTGAAGCCTTTACCGTGGCCACGGTGCTCTACATCTGTATTTCACTTGTCATTTCCTTTGTCGTCACCATGTACAACAAGCACTTCCTGCGCACGATCCAATACTAACGTCGAGGAGCCGCCACCGTGAACTTGGAAAATTGGCAAATTGTATGGGAAAACATGGACTACTTCCTCATCGGTCCCTACCCGGACGGACCGTTGGGCGGCCTAGCCATGTCCATTCTTTTGGCGCTCGGCGGTATCTTTGGAGCCTTTTGGGTCGGGCTTGTCTTTGGCTTAATGCGCTTGTCCAAAAAGGCCATCTTCCGGTTGCCTGCGCTCGTCTATATCGAAATCATTCGCGGCACGCCGCTGTTGATGGTCATTTTCTGGTTTTATTTCCTCGCCCCGATCGCTTTTGGCAAACCTCTGCCCGAGGCCGCTTCAGCCTTGATCGCCTTTATTGTCTTCACCAGTGCCTATGTGGCCGAGATCGTGCGCGCTGGGGTGCAAAGCCTGCCCAAAGGGCAGATGGAGGCCGCCCGGGGATCCGGACTCTCCCATGTCCAATCCATGCAGTACATCATCTTGCCGCAAGCCCTGCGCAATATGATTCCCTCGTTCGTCAATCAGTTTGTCAGTCTGACCAAGGATACGTCCCTGGCCTACATTATTGGCGTCAACGAATTGACCCGTACAGCGACGCAGGTCAACAACAGGACATTGATCGCGCCAACGGAAATATTCATCACGATCGCCCTGATCTACTTTGTCGTCTGTTATGTTCTTACGGCCCTGAGCCGCAAACTCGAACGTCAAATGTCCCGGTACCAGGCCCGTGGTTCTTGAGACGACGCCCCAATCCCCCCTTGTGCGGATCACCCTCCAGGCCCCCTTGGGGCAAATGGAGAATATCGCTGCACTGTTGGCTGTCTACGCTCCCTGGGGATGGGAAGAAGGGCCTACGGTCCACGACCGGGTCCTCTTCACCGTCCATTGCGACACGCCTGAACAGGCCGACCGGCTGGTCCACTCCCTGCGGGACAGTTTGCCGACCCTGGACGCGGATATTGCTGAAGACGAACGCCAGGACTGGGCACTGTCCTGGCGTAAATTCTTCCAACCCCTGGATATTGCTGAAACATTCCTGGTTCTGCCGAGTTGGGAACGTTCCCACCCTGCGCTCGCCGAGCGGATCCCGATCTCCATTGAGCCCAAGATGGCCTTCGGTTCCGGCCACCACGCCACAACAGCCCTCTGCCTGCAGGCGCTGGCCAAGGACAGGGACTCCCTGCCCCAGTTCGCCCCGTTTCTCGACCTCGGTACGGGCTCGGGGATTCTGGGCATTGCCTGCGCCAAATGTGGCCTGCCCGGCCTCGGCCTGGACATCGATCCCGTGGCCGTGGCCAACGCACGGGAAAACCTGCTGCTGAACGAAACCCCGGGCCTCAGTGTGGCCGTTGGCAGCCTGAACGCACTGCGCAAAGGAACCACCTTTGGCCTGATTATCGCTAATATCCTTGCCAGACCGCTTCAGGACATGGCCGCCGAACTGATCGCTCACCTGCGACCCGGCGGACGCCTGATTCTCTCCGGGATTCTGGCCACGCAGGCCGAGACTGTTTCCAGATGCTATCAGGAATGCGGCCTGGGACCGCCCACACTCCTCCATCAGGGGGAATGGGTTGCTTTGTACTGGCCCCAAGTCCCCGGCAAGCCGCAGGGGTAACTGCACGTCCCGCAGTGAAGGCGCTGCTCTGCGCCGAAACGAACCACCACTCCACCGCCATTGCCACCAGAGCACACATCTGGTGACTGCGAACAGAGCGCCATGCAATCACGACAGACCTACCTGCTCAATATGCACGCCGCCATGCTGGATGCATTGGGACCCAGTCATTGGTGGCCCGGGGAAACCCCGTTTGAAATCGTGCTTGGGGCCATTTTGACCCAAAACACGAATTGGGAAAATGTCCGCCGTGCACTCAACGCACTCCGGGCCCAAAATCTCCTGTCAGCTCCGGCTCTGGCGGCTCTGGACACGGAAGAACTCGCCGCCTTGATCAGGCCGGCGGGCTATTATCGGGTCAAAGCCGGACGCATCAAGAACTTTCTCCGTTTCTTCGAACACGAAGCCGGGTTCGATTTTACAGTCCTGCAAGCCTTGCCGACACCGGAAATTCGGGAAAGACTGCTCGGCGTCAACGGAATCGGTCCGGAAACGGCCGACAGCATTGCCCTGTACGCTTTGGACAAACCGACATTCGTCGTTGATACGTACACGGCCCGTATTTTCGGCCGGCACGGTCAAATCCCTGAAGAGATTTCCTACGCCGACCTCCAGGCCTACTTTACTGAGGCCCTGCCCGAGGACACCGCCCTTTTCAATGAATTCCACGCCCAGATCGTGCGTGTCGGCAAACACTGGTGCAAGAAGAAACAGCCGCAATGCCACAGATGCCCACTGGAACCGTTTCTTCCCCTCTGAGCGCTATGCGAGATACCCTTGTGCTGAACAACCCTCTTTTGCGCTGCGCCTTTTTGGTCCTTGTGGTCCTGCTGGGATATTGGGGAACGGCTCTGCCCCCAGGACCAGCTTGCGCCCAAAGCCCGGCCCGCAGCCTTGAAAAAGACCTCTCTCAAACCAGAAACAAAGCCCAGAAGCACCGCAAAGCCCTGCAAAGTCTGACGGCCAAGGAACGTCGCCTGTACACCGATCTGGCCCAAACCGAAAAACGGATCCAGAAACTTCGCGACCGGCTGTCTCAACAACAAAAGCGCCTGGAAACACTTCGCAAACAGCAGCGTCGCCTGAGCCAGGAGACCAAAGGACTGCAGGCCAGACAACAGGCCCAGGAACAGGCCCTGCAAAAGGTCCTGCGGGAATTGTGGCCGCTACACCTGGCCCGAAAATACGGTGGGGGAATGCAGACGGATTCCTGGGCCGAAGCCGACCGCCATCTGACGTGGTTGAAAACGTATTATGACCAGGCTGAAGTCCACCTCATGCAGTTGCAGCGCCGGGCAAAGGCCATCGCCGCCAAAACCGAGGAACACGAAGCATTGGTCCAAAAGACACAATCCACTGTCGCCGAGTTGACCCAAACCCGCGAACGCCTTGTTGAGGACCGTTTGACATATCTCAACCGCGTACGCTCCATCCGCTCACAACGGCTGGCCAAAGAGGACCAGCTGGCCGCGATCCAGGAAACCATCGATTCGTTGCAATACAGGCTCAAAAGCCTCAAATCCAAAAATTTCAAAGACCAGAAAGGATATCTCCCCTGGCCAGCACGGGGATCCGTGGTCCAGGAATTCGCCCCCGCCGCCGACCAACCGCACCGCGGGATCGGGCTGAAGGTTTCCTCCTCTACCGTCAAAGCGGTCAGTTGGGGCAAGGTGGTCCACAACGACCAATTGCGCGGATTCGGCCATGTGGTTATTCTTCTGCACCAGGGAGGATATTACTCCTTGTATGCCTTCCTGGCCCAAAGCGATGTGCGAATGGGGCAACAGGTTGAAAAAGGGGAGATTATCGGCAAACCCGGCTACTACCCCCAAGCCGACGCCACCGGATTGTATTTCGAATTGCGTTTTGGCCAGAAAGCCATTAATCCTGAGGTATGGCTTGTATCCCGGTGATTCGGCGCTTGTGAGGGGCTGCGTCATCGGGAATTCGAAGTCGCCCCCATTCCGGTGGGCGCTTGGTTGCTTTTGGCCCGTTCGTCCCTGGAGCGCACTCCTCAACAGGAGTTCTGCTCCTGTTCCGCCCAAAAGCCACCAGTTTCCGTCAGCGAAAAGACCGCTTCAGGAAAAAACGCTTTGAGCGCCGCGCCCTCAAACAGTCCTTGCGGGCGTGCGGCCTGATTTTGCGCGGTCCCCGCATCGGTAAAGCGGGACGCGCTACGCCCTTGGCCGCATTCGCAGACCGCAGGCCAAAGCCTTGCAGGCACGACACCAGGTGAAACGATTCATTTCAATTTCAATATCTGCGGAGGATATCATGCGTTTGAGCCATTGGCTGGGTATTGTGGCACTCCTGGCCCTTTTGACCGCCACTCCCGGGCCGGGGCAGGCCACGGACGCCAATCGATTCGAGTCCCTGAAACGCTTCAGCCAGGTTATGGATCTGATCGAAAAGAGCTATGTCCGGGACATCGACCGGGAAGAACTCATCACCGGGGCCCTGAAAGGGATGCTCAGCGAGCTCGACCCCCATTCAGCATACATGTCCCCCGACTCCTTCCAGGAGATGCAGGTGGAGACCTCTGGGGAATTCAACGGCATTGGCATACAGATTTCCATGGAAAACGGACGATTGACCGTTGTCTCTCCTATCGAGGACACCCCGGCCTACGAGGCAGGCTTTGAGGCCGGCGACATCATCATGGAGATCAACGGCGAATCGACCCAGGATATCACCTTGATGGAGGCGGTGAAAAAAATCCGCGGGCCCAAGGGCAGCACGGTCGATCTCAAGGTCCTGCACCCCGAGGCCCAGAAACCGGAAACAATCACTGTCAAACGGGACACCATCCCCTTGGAATCGGTCAAATCCGAACCGCTGGGTGGCGGCTATCTCTACCTCAGGGTCACCAATTTCCAGGAAAAGACCACCGAGGATCTGCAAAAGGCCTTGCACAAACGCGACGGCCGTCTCGCGGGCGCGATTTTGGACCTGCGCAACAACCCCGGAGGCCTTTTACCCCAGGCTGTCTCTGTCGCCGACACCTTTCTCAAGGAAGGGAAGATCGTCTACACCGAGGGCAAGGTCAAAAATGCCAAAATGGAATTTTCGGCCCAGAAGCAGCAATCCGACATCGATGTGCCGCTGATCGTCCTTATCAATCCCGGTTCAGCCTCGGCTTCCGAGATTGTCGCCGGGGCCCTTCAGGACCAGCAACGCGCCGTGATCCTCGGCGAACGGTCCTTTGGCAAGGGCTCCGTCCAAACGGTCATCCCCCTGACAGACGGCTCGGGCATCAAATTGACCACGGCGCTGTACTACACCCCGAATGGCCGTTCGATTCAGGCCGAAGGGATCATTCCAGACATCGTGGTTCCCTTTTCTCCGCCACAGGAGACCAACGGCACCGCCCGCCCGATTCTCCGGGAACAGGATCTCACCAGGCACTTGGAACAAACCGAGAATCCGGAACACGACTCGGTCAAACGCAGCGACAAGGCCAAAGAGATGCTCGAAAAAGACAATCAACTCCGAATGGCGCTGCAACTCGTCAAGAGCCTGCCCCGCCTCCGGAAAATCCAATAACGCCCTAGCGGTGCCCGCCCTGTGAGGCGGGCACCGCTGTTGTCGTGTCTCCAACCCCATTGGCCCCGCGAGCACCAGTTGTCTATGGCCACAGGATCGTCAAAAAAATCATCCCGCCGTCGCGGTAAAGCTCCCCGTCAGTCAAAAAGCAGAATCACTGTCCCGACTCGGCTCTTGACTGGCCTGGCGCTTCTTGTCTCCAGCGCCCTTTTGCTGACCGTGGCCCTCTTCCTTTTGCCCTCGCCCAAGCAGTCCTCAACCGCTCAGACTCCGGAAACCGCAAAACGGCAATATGAAGAGACCATCCTGGCGGGACTGGAACAAACGATCGGCGACATCGACCACCTTCTGCTGGACAAGGTCCGCAAACACGGCCTGGAACTCCGCCCCCTGCGGGTCGAGAACCGGACCAAGGCCGGACAGCACTACCATTTCCAGGAACTGACCCTGCGGGGAGATGGCTACCCAAGTCAATTGACCCAGGCCCTGGGCCAAGCACTGCACAACCTTGAGCACGCCCAACTCCAATTTGCTTCTCAGGGGACCTGGGAAATCAAGACCTTCGGGGTCATGACCCACCGTCTGCACTTCTCTTTACAAGACAAGGCGGAGCAGAACACCAAATCCCAAGCCCGACTCGCCATCGTCATCGACGACCTCGGGGAGGATGTCCGCAAGGCCAGACGACTGATCCAAACCGGTTTGCCACTCACCTTTGCCGTGCTTCCCTCCTGTACGCACACCCGGGATATCGCTTCCCTGGCTCACGAGCACAATCTGGAACTCTTGCTGCACCAACCCATGGAGCCCTTGAGTTATCCGGCCACCGATCCCGGGACCGGGGCTCTTTTTGTGGGCATGAATGCCTCGCAGATCCGCAAGACCCTGAAGGACAATCTTGCTCAAATCCAGCACGCGGTGGGACTCAATAACCACATGGGATCGAGATTCACCTCCTCGAGCGCGGGAATGCGCACCACGTTCCGCAATATCGCCAACCGCCAATTGTTCTTCCTGGACAGCCTGACCTCGCCGGACAGCGTAGCCCGGGAGACCGCCAAGCGAACCCATGTGCCCTACTTGCGGCGCAATATCTTCCTGGACAACACCCAGAACCGGGAAGCTATCCTGTACCAGCTCCAAAAGGCCGAACGGTTGGCATTAAGCCGGGGCTCAGCCATCGCTATCGGCCATCCGTATGAAGCCACCCTTGAGGCCATCGCCAAGTGGAAGACGCAGCGAGACCCGCGTGTGCGGCTGATCCCCTTGAGCACCTTGTTGGCACCCACCCTGTAATTATCCAGACCTGTGGAGGAATCGCGATGACCCACAAGACGAATCTGCTTATTGCCGCCGTTGTGACCGTTCTTGTTTTCTTCGGTGCATCCGTCCAGGCCAAGACGTACGAAATCTCTGTCAGCCAGTTTGTGGAGCACCCCGCCCTCGACGCTGTCCTTCAGGGTTTCCAGGACGCGGTTGCTGAGGCCGGAATCGAGGTCGACTACAACGTCCACAACGCGCAGGCCAACACGGCCATCACTGGGCAAATCGCCCAGCAGATCGCCGGGGAGCGCCCGGATCTGGTCCTGGCCATTGCCACCCCGACAGCTCAGGCGTGTGCCCAGGTCACCAAAAAAGCGCCCCATATGGCCAAAACCCCCCTCCTTTTTTCTGCGGTCACCGACCCCGTCGGGTCCGGCCTGGTCGACAACCTGGAACGCCCCGGGGGCAACATCACCGGCACCTCCGACCTGACGCCCATCGGCAAGCACCTGGATCTTATTCGGACCATCCAGCCTGAGCTCAAGACCGTTGGTGTGATCTATAATGCCGGCGAGGCCAACTCCAAGACATTGGTCGGGCTGGTCCGCGACGAAGGGCAAAAACGCGGCATCGCTGTCGAAGAAGCGACCGCCGCACGTTCGAGCGAGGTCTATCAGGCTGCCAAGAGCCTGGTCGGTGTCGCCGATGCCGTTTATGTGCCCACCGACAACACCATCGTTTCCGCTTTCGAGTCCGTGACCAAAGTCTGCCTGGACAATGATCTTCCTCTCTACGCCGCTGATGTCGACTCTGTGCCTCGCGGCGCCATCGCCGCTCTTGGCTTTGACTACTACAAACACGGACGCCAGACGGGCAACATGGCCGTTCGCATCCTTCGGGGCGCCGATCCGGGCCAGACCCCGGTAGAGATGCAAAAAGATTTGGAACTCCACCTCAATCTCGAATCCGCTCAGGCTATCGGGGTTGAAATCCCCCAAAAGCTCAAGGACCAGGCCGCCAAGATCTACGAATAGTCTTTGTGCTCCTGGAGCACCTGTTTCCCTTGCCCCAGCGGGGCAACTCGGGAAGACAGGTGCGCTATATCTGATTCTCGCAACTGGGGGGTCGAACACGGCTCCCCAGTTGACTTTTCAGGACCAGACGCGTACGCGCATCCCTTACTCAAGCACGTCAACGCATTGCATCCGAATTCACAAAACCCCTAACCACAATGATTCCACTATGTCCTGGTACGCTTTACTCGGCGCTGTCGAACAAGGGCTTGTCTTTGGTCTGATGGCGCTTGGTGTTTATCTCACCTTCCGCGTCCTCGATTTTCCGGACCTTACCGTTGACGGCAGTCTCCCCCTGGGAGCTGCGGTTTCGGCAACGGCCATCAGCAACGGGGTCGACCCGTACCTCTCCCTCGTCTTCGCCTTTCTGGCCGGCTTCGGGGCCGGCATGGTCACCGGATTTCTGAACACCAAGCTCAAAATTCTCCACCTGCTGGCCTCCATCTTGTCCATGATCGCCCTGTATTCGGTCAATATTCGGATCATGCAAGGGCCCAACGTCTCACTTCTGGGCTCCGGGACAGTCTTCGAGCCCTTATACGATCTGGGACTGCCGGGGTATTTCGCTTCTCCGCTTCTTTTCATACTCATTGCCGCTACTGCGGTCATCGGGCTGATCTGGTTTTTGCATACCGAATTCGGTCAGGCCATGCTCGCTACGGGCGACAATGCGCAGATGATCACCAGCCAGGGCGTCAGCACGCATATGATGATCATCTTTGGTGTCGGCCTCTCCAATGCCTTGGTCGCGTTCAGTGGGGCCCTCGTAGCCCAGAACCAGGGCGCGGCAGACGTCAACATGGGTGTCGGTACGATCGTGGCCGGGTTGGCCTCGGTCATTGTCGGGGAAACCCTGTTTGGCACCCGCGGCATCGCGAGAACCATTACCGCGGTCCTCTTGGGCTCCATAGTCTACCGCACGGCCATCGCCATGGCCTTGGGGCTCAAGCTGGGCGATTTCAGTTTCACACCCAGCGATCTCAATCTCATCACGGCCGTGCTCGTTGTCCTGGCGTTGACAGCGCCGCAAATCAAACAGCGGCTGCGTAAATCATGATTACCATCGAACAGATCACGAAATACTTCCACCGCGGCAGCATCAATGAAGTCCTGGCCCTGGACGACATCTCCCTTGATATCAAACAGGGCGACTTTGTGACCATTATCGGCTCCAACGGTGCGGGCAAGTCGACCCTGCTCAATTGTTTGGCTGGGGGATTTTTCCCTGACAGCGGGCAGCTGACTCTGGACGGCAAAGACATAACCGCGTGGCCGGAATTCAAACGCGCCCGGCATATCGGACGCGTCTTTCAGGACCCCCTGCTGGGCACCTGCGCCTCGCTGAGCATTGCCCAAAATCTCGCCCTGGCCCAGCGCCGCGGTAAACGCCGGGGAATTCGGCTCGGAGTGACCAAGGAGGACAAGGACTTTTTCCGCCGCGAACTGCGCCAGCTGGGACTCGGGCTTGAGGACCGGCTCGACGACACTGTCGGCTTGCTTTCCGGTGGACAGCGCCAGGCGTTGACCATGCTCATGGCGACCATGGTCCGGCCTCAGCTCCTGCTCCTTGACGAGCATACAGCGGCCCTGGACCCCAAAACCGGCCACCAGATCCTCGATCTGACGGCCAATATCGTGGAGAGCCAACACCTCACAACCCTCATGGTCACGCACAATATGAACCAGGCCCTGCATCTCGGGAACCGGTTGATCATGCTCCATGCCGGAAAGGTGATCCTGGATATCGCCGGAGAGGAAAAGCGCAATTTGCGTGTGGAGGACTTGCTGGCCCGATTCTACAGCCTCAAGGGAGAGGAATTTTCGTCGGACCGGATGCTGCTTGTCTAAATCCGGCTTTCAAAACGGACGCGCATACGAAGCCAGTAGAGATTTTTCGACTTACGGTTTCGTCTTCTCAGAGTTCGTGCAAGGGGACGTGCAGCTTTGAGAAGACATTGACACGAAAAAAGGTAAGGAGGGACAATGACGCAACAGACTTTATCGATCATCAAACCTGATGCCGTTGAGCGCGGCCTGACCGGCACCATCCTGGCCCGGATTCAAGACGCGGGGTTGCGGCTGGTAGCGCTCAAAATGCTCCACCTCGACACAACCGAGGCTGAAGCCTTCTACGCCGTGCACAAAGACAAGCCGTTTTTTGGCAGCTTGACCTCGTACATGTCCTCCGGCCCCATCGTTGTGGCTGTTTTAGAGGGCGAAAACGCCATCAGCCGCTATCGGGATCTGATGGGAGCCACCAATCCGGAAAAGGCAGCAGAGGGCACCTTGCGCAAAACCTTCGCTGTCGACCTCGAACGCAATTCCGTGCACGGCTCCGACGCACCGGAAACCGCGGCCACAGAAATTGCCTATTTCTTTAATCAATTGGAGCTTGTGGGATGACCATCCGGCTCGGCTTTCTGGGCACAGGCAACATGGGCGCCGCCCTGGCCAAAGGGATCAGCGGACGCGAGGATCTGGAACTCATTGGGTTTGACCCCGATCAGGACCGGTTGCAGGCCGTCTGCCGGGAGACCTCCATGCAAGCCGCCCCAAACGGCGAGGAAGTAGCTCGGAATGCTGATTGTCTGATTGTGGCCGTAAAACCGCATCTGCTCGAAACAGTAGTTGCGCCTCTGGCCGAGATCGCCCCTTCGGGCAGTTGCCTTCTTTCGATCGCCGCCGGGGTTTCCATGTCCACCTTGCGCCGCGTCTGGCGCACAGACAGCCCTGTCGTGCGGACCATGCCCAACACCCCGTCGCTGTATGGCCGGGGGGTTTTTGCCCTGTGCCTGGATGATCCGAAGCTGACCGCAACGCAAGCGGCCCTGTTCCAGGATGTATTTACTGCTTTGGGGGCCGTGTATACCTTGCCTGAGTCCCAATTCGACGCCTTCACGGCGCTGATTGGATCCGGTCCGGCTTACGTCTTTGCCTTTATGGAAGCCCTTGTCGAAGCCGGGGTCAGCCTGGGGCTCGCCCGGAATCAGACGACCGAAATGGTCAATCACTTGCTGGGTGGCGCAACCCACATGGCCGGACAGAGTTCCCTGCACGTGAGTCAATTGCGGGAGATGGTCTCCTCTCCAGGGGGAACGACACTGGCAGGTCTCAACCATTTTGATCGCCAAGCGTTTCGGGGCCTCGTCATTGATGCTGTTCGCGCCGCCCACGACCGGAGTCGGGAATTGGGACAACAAGAGGACTGAGCCTGGGAAAAAGCCCAACAACCCAAAGGCTCGAGCCCATTTGTAGAAAAAGCCGAGGGGGGATGGCATTCCTCCTCGGCTTTTGCACATACCGCTTCAATATATTGGTGTGGTGCTTCAGGCCAAACGCGCTGCCGAACAGCACAGACTCATATGCTGCCCAGTGCTGGCTGCATTACGGCAACGCATTCAGCCGCTTACGTATTCCACCTCTTCGAAGACATTGAACGCTATTCCCGTCGCTCTCTGCCATTGTTGAACAGATGGCGTGGTACAGGTTGTTCCCCGTCAGCTAGGCGTTTTTCTTCCGCCGCTCCCACAACCGCATATCCTGCATTTTTTTCCGCCGTTCCCGGGCCAGGGCTTTGGCGATCAAGGACTGGGTCTTCTTGAAGCCCCACTTGGCCTTGTATTCCGCCGGGGTCAGCCCGTGCTGGGCCAGATGGCGCTTGGTCAGGACCTTGAAGGTCTTGCCGCATTCCAAGCACACAACACTCTTTTCCCGAATCGCTTTTTTCGGATCCACCGCCGGTTCTTGGTGTTCTTCATGCTGTTCCTGGGGCTCTCCTTCAACAATCCCTTTGAGCTGGTTCGCCAAACGATGGACCATGGAAGTGATTTCTTCCTCGGTCATGTTCCGTACACCGGCCTGAGCCTTGACGATTTCAAGGGCCTGCTGCAGATACGTGTCCATGATGCGCTCCTTGTGTATCTCGTTGTAAAAAATGGTCCCTTTGCCTCAAAAGGCCCCAACACTTCAGACCATAAGCACATCACAACTAGCTGGCAAGAACTTTTCAGCACATAATGACCCCGCACAATACAATTTGTAGCACTTTCCTCCTGCTCGATTCCACCTCAACGTGCCGGCTTTGTCTCCTCGTCTGACGCAGTTCGCTCTTTTGCGATGGGTTGCGGGCAAATCATATTCTGCGGATCTAGCAAACGGTCCACTTCCTCAGAGGACAAGAGATTTTGCTCCAGGACCAGATCGCGGATCGCCTTTCCGGTGCGTAACGCCTCTTGCGCCAGATGCGCGGCCGTCTCGTGTCCCAAAGCCGGAGACAAGGAGGTCACGATACATGTGGATTGATCTACATAGGCCGCGCACCGTTCGGTATTGGCCGTAATACCTTCCACGCATTTTTCCCGCAGGGTGACACACCCATTGTGCAAGATGGCCAAAGATTGAAAAATATTCAACGCCACCACCGGTTCAAAAACATTGAGCTGGAGTTGGCCTCCTTCGGCGGCCATCGTCACGGTGACATCATTGCCGATGACCTGAAAACAGATCTGGTTGACCACTTCCGGAATAACCGGGTTGACCTTGCCGGGCATGATGGATGAACCAGGCTGCCGCGGGGGGAGGTTGATTTCATTGAGCCCCGCCCTCGGTCCGGAGGAGAGCAAACGGAGATCGTTACAAATCTTGGACAACTTTACGGCAATGCGCTTGAGTACCCCAGAAAATTGAACAAATCCGCCGGTATCGCTGGTGGCTTCCACCAGATTCGGGGATTTGACCACCGGCAGCCCGGAAATATCAGCCAGTATTCGGCTCACGAGCGTAGCGTATTGGGGGTCGGTATTGATGCCGGTGCCAATGGCCGTGGCCCCCATATTGATTTCGTGCAACAGACTGAGCCCTTCCTCCAACCGCGAGACATCCTCGTCCAGGGTCACGGCATAGGCGGTGAATTCCTGGCCCAGGGTCATTGGTACCGCGTCCTGGAGTTGGGTCCGCCCCATTTTGATGACCTCCCGGAACGCTTCACCTTTGTCCGCAAAAGCCCGGGCAAGGTCACGCAAGGCCCGGATGAGATCCTTGCCGTACCAGATGGCAGCCAGCTTGAGGGAGGTCGGGTAGACGTCATTGGTGGATTGGGAGAGATTGACATGGTTGTTGGGGTGACAAGAGGAGTACTCTCCACGCTCGCGTCCCAACAGTTCCAGCGCCCTGTTGCAGATGACCTCATTGGCGTTCATGTTCACTGACGTCCCAGCCCCGCCTTGAAGGCAATCGACCACAAAATGCTCGTCAAATTGGCCCGAACGGGTTTCGCGACAGGCCTGGGCGATGGCCTGGGCTCGCTCATCATCCAAGAGTCCCAATTCCTGATTGGCCAGTGCCGCCGCTTTTTTGATCACCGCCAGAGCCTGGATCTGGCGTGGGAAATGGGCGATGGAGATCCCTGTAACCTGAAAATTTTCCATGGCCCGGACTGTTTGCACACCATAATAGGCATGGGCCGGCACTTTGCGCCGCCCCAGACTGTCTTCTTCAATGCGAAACTGCATGCCAACCTCCGTCCCCTATCCGGGATACAAAAGGGGGTGTCGTTTTTATTGCCTAGCCTAGCAGCGTCCGGAATGTCCAAAACCGCCGTCGCCCCGCCCTGTGTCCTGCAAAACATCGACCATGTGCAACCGAGCCTGCATCGCTGGCAAAAAGACCAATTGGGCAATACGCTCCCCTCGAACCACTTGGCGGGAGTATTTCGAAGTGTTCAAAAGGGAGACGAGGATCTCTCCCCGATAATCCGGGTCGATGACCCCCACGCCCTGACTGACGACCAAACCCTGTTTGGTGCCCAACCCGCTTCGGGAAAAAACGAACCCGGCATAGCCGGGTTCCCGTATCTGGAGGGCGACCCCGCTGGGGAACGCATACCGCTCGCCCGGGGCAAGGTCGATCGCCGCAGCGTCTATGCAAGCCCGCAAATCCAAGCCCACAGACTGTTCCGTGGCATAGTCCAGAGTATAATCCTGCCACAGCTCATGCAGGAGCTTGATATCGACGTCAATACAGTGTCTCATACACTCTCGCTTTGTTTTTTTTAAAGGTTGCTGAAAAATCTTTTCTGATTGGGCCCAAGCCTTCCCGGGGCTTGGCATTGGGTTCCAGGTCCTGGTTGCTCGGGGTCGTCCGCCACCAGTCAGTTGTATTTTCCACCGAGTGATCCCGCTGCGGGGGCCCGAAAACCCGTTGCTCGCAATGCCCCCTCCGGCAGGCAGGCGGTGCAGCACCAGCCTACCAACCACCTGCATTTGGTGCGCAATTTCAAAACTGCGCTCCCGCAGCCAAAGTCTTCTGGGGCAAGCGGTCTCCGCGCAGTTCCCAGACCCAGAAACACCTGCGTATCCAGGCCATCAGCCCAGCCGCTACCGACGGCGCGTATTGAGTTGCATTTATCTGGGCACCCTGGCAATTTCAACGCAAATGCAGGGCCATCCCTGGATTTCATTTGCTTTTTCAACCCCACATGTCCACTTTTTCGCGGACAAAAAGGAAACTATCGATGCAACCGCTTCAAATTTATAGCGTTATCCCCAAACTTCCCACTGCCCTCCAGCCGCTTTGGGAGCTGGCCTACAATGTCTGGTATGATTGGAAACACGAAATCTGGGACTTCTTCTCCCAGATAGACCACGCTTTATGGCAGGAATGCCAGAACAACCCGGTACTCTTTCTCAATCGTCTGCCCCAGCCCACCCTGGAGGAATTGGCCCAGGACACCTTTTTTGTTGACCGCCTGCACGAGATCCACACCAGCTTGCGTGAATACCTGACCACCTCCTCGGAACATGTCATCTTCGACCACGCCCGGACCGGGCAGCCTGTGGTCGCCTACTTCAGTGCCGAATACGGGCTGAGTCACAGCATACCGATCTATTCTGGAGGATTGGGCATACTCGCCGGGGACCATCTCAAATCAGCCAGCGATCTGAATCTTCCGCTGGTCGGGATCGGACTGGCCTACCAGCATGGCTATTTCCGGCAATACCTGACCCCAGACGGCTGGCAACAGGAAAGGTATCCGGTCAACGATTTCGAACAACTCCCTATGTCGCTGGTCCAGACAGAGCACGGCGCCCCGCTGCTCGTCCATGTCCCCGTCAAGGAGCGCTCCCTGGCCGCCCGGGTCTGGCGCATCAACGTGGGCCGGATTGCCCTGTATCTGCTCGACGCCAATACTCCGGAAAACCCGCGTGAACTCAGAGATCTGACCTCCCGCCTCTATGGCGGCGGGGATGAAATGCGGCTCCAGCAGGAAATTCTCCTGGGCATCGGCGGAATCCGCCTGCTTCGACAGCTTGATCTCTCTCCGGATGTCATCCACTTGAATGAGGGGCACTCGGCCTTTGCGGGGCTGGAACGCATTCGGGATCTGATGCGCGACAAGGGCTTGCCCTTTGAAGCGGCCAAAGAGGTCGTAGCCTCGAGTTCCGTGTTCACCACACACACACCGGTTCCGGCCGGAAACGACCGCTTTGCACCGCCCATGATCCGGGAATATTTTCAGTCCTACAGCCAGGAATTGCGTCTCTCTCACGAAGCCTTCCTCGGCTTGGGCAGAGAAAACCCCTCGGACGAACATGAAACTTTCTGCATGACCGTACTGGCCCTGAATCTCTCCCGCTTCAACAACGGGGTCAGCAAGCGCCATGGCGAAGTCTCGCGCACCATGTGGCGCCGCAACTGGCCCCAATACCCCGTGGAAGACGTCCCCATCGGATCCATCACCAATGGAGTGCATATTTCCTCCTGGGTCTCACGGGATTTTGCCCTGCTCTTTGACCGCTACCTGGGCTCGAATTGGCGGGAAGATCCTGATTGCGACCGGCTCTGGCGCCAGGGCGAGGCTATTCCGGACACTGAACTGTGGCGGACACATATCCGGCTCAAGGAACAACTCGTGGATTTTGTCCGTGAACGGCTCAAACAGCAGGTTCTGGCTCGGAGTGGCCGCCCCCGGGAGGCACTGCTGGCTGAGGAGGTCCTCGATCCCGCTGTGCTGACCATCGGCTTTGGCCGCCGCTTTGCGACTTACAAGCGCGCGGACCTGCTCTTTCGCGACACCCAGCGGCTGATCGCCCTGCTCAATGACACCGAACAGCCGATCCAGCTCATTTTTTCCGGCAAAGCCCACCCCCGGGACAACGAAGGGAAACGGCTGATCCAAAAAATCGTGGAGCTCTCGCAGTCTGAGGAATGCCGGCACCGCCTCGTCTTCCTCGAGGACTACGACATGGAGATCGCCCGCCATCTCCTGCAGGGGTGCGACGTCTGGCTCAACACCCCGCGCCCCCCGCTTGAGGCGTGCGGCACCAGTGGCATGAAAGCTGCTGCCAACGGGGTCCTGGTGGCCAGCACCCTGGACGGCTGGTGGGGCGAGGCCTACAAAAGCGACAATAGCCTCGGCTGGTCCATTGGACGCGGCGAGGTCTATGACGACCCCGAATACCAGGATTTCGTCGAAAGCCAGATCATCTATCAACTTTTGGAAAAAGATATCATCCCGCTCTTTTACGATCGCGGCAAAGGCAATATCCCCCGGGAATGGATACGGCGCATGAAAAAAGGGCTCATGGAGCTGGTACCCCGCTTCAACGCCCATCGCATGGTTGAAGAATACGCCAAATTCGCCTATCAGCCGGCACATACCAATTACCACAGCCTGTCCAGCGAAGATTTCCAGGCGGCGCGGAATCTGGCCAGCTGGCGTCTCTCCGTGGCCGAGAAATGGGGGTCATTGAGTTTACGCAATGTCCGCGCAGCAGAACAAAGCGAAGTCTTTGTCGAACAGGGGATCGAGGTTCAGGCCGAAGTCTATCTGGACGGGTTGAGCCCCGAGGAGGTCCGGGTGGAGATCTACGCTGGCCCCCTTAACCCGGAAGGGCAGTTCATCCGGCGCACGACCTCCTTGATGACCTCGGTCCAGGTCCTGGAAGACGGCTGGCATCTGTACAAGGGCACCACGAAACCAGCGGAGAGCGGCCGTTTCGGATTTACGGTTCGTCTTCTGCCGCACTACCCCTTGGCAATGGACCCCCACGCCGTAGGCCTCATCCGTTGGGCGGTACAAGGCAAATAGACCATGACAGACCCGAAATCCCATCCGCGTCCCCGTACAGAAGCCCGGGAAAAACGTATCAGAGAGGTCCTGGCCCGGCGGCAAAAGGATCTAACCCTGGTCATGAACAATATCCACGACCCCCACAACGTCGCTGCCATCATGCGCAGCTGTGACGCGTTCGGGGTTCCCGACGTCCATCTGCTGTACACCTCTGAAGCCTTCCCAGCCCTGGGGCGCCGGGCCTCGGCCTCAGCGCGAAAATGGGTCGGCCGCCACCACCATACCAGTTCAGAGGCGTTGGCGGGCCACCTCCGCGACCACGGGATGCGCATCCTGAGCACGAGTTGCAGCCCTTCCGCCCGACCTCTGCCGGAATGGGAGTTCACAAGTCCCACGGCCATCGTCCTGGGCAATGAACACCGAGGGGTCGATCCCGCCCTGCGCTCGCACATCGACGGCGAACTGTTCATCCCCATGCAGGGGATGGTCCAGAGCTTTAACGTCTCTGTGGCCGCAGCGATTATCCTTTACGAGGCGTGGCGGCAACGCAACCGTCACGGGCTCTACGACCACCCCTCCTATTCTCCTGAGGAACTCGAAACCCGCTACCAGCAGTGGATTGCCAAATAGTCCAACGCTTCGCGACCTTCTAACCAAGGACACCACGCCATGTCCGGCAACACCTTCGGGCATCTGTTCAGTCTGACCACTTTCGGAGAATCCCACGGCCCCGCCCTCGGCGGTGTGGTCCACGGCTGTCCCGCTGGCCTGCACCTGGACGAAGCGGCGGTCCAACAGGAACTCGACAGACGCCGCCCGGGACAGGGCAAAACAAGCACCCCCCGGCGGGAGTCAGATAAAGTCCAACTCTTGTCTGGCATCTTTGAAGGGGTAACCACCGGCACCCCGATCGGCTTCAGTATTGCCAATGAAAACCAGCGCACCTCGGATTACGAGGCCATGCGCGGCATCTATCGCCCTGGGCACGCTGATTTCACCTACATGGCCAAATACGGGCACCGCGACCACCGCGGCGGAGGGCGCTCCTCGGGCCGGGAAACCGTGAGCCGTGTTGTTGGTGGCGCCATCGCCCAGGTCTTCCTCGCCCAGCACAACATCCAGGCCCAGGCCTACACCCAGGAATTCGGTGGCATCCAGGCCGAAACGATCGCTCCGGACAAAGCCCATGAATTGCCCTACTTCGCTCCGGATCCTTCGGTGGTCGAACTGTGGGATAAACGGGTAAGTGAAATAAAAAAGGCGGGAGATACCTTGGGCGGGATTGTGGAGATTCAAATCCACGGTGTTCCGCCCGGGTTGGGCGAACCGGTTTTCGACAAGCTTGACGCCAGGCTCGCGGCTGCCTGCATGTCCGTGGGAGCGGTGAAAAGCGTTGAAATCGGTTGCGGCCGTCAGGCGGCCCGTCTCACGGGCAGCGAAAACAATGAACCGCCCGACCCGGCCCTGACACACCGCAACAACGCCGGCGGCATCCTTGGGGGCATCTCCAATGGAGCTCCGATCGTGCTCCGGGCCGCGGTCAAGCCCATCCCCTCCATTGCCCAGGAGCAGGAGGTGGCCACCGCTGAAAAGACACTGGCTCCGTTCACCATCGGCGGGCGACACGACATCAGCGCCATCCCACGCATCGTACCGGTGTTAAAAGCCATGGCCCTGCTCACCATAGCGGACATGCTCCTGTTGCAGCGAAGCGCCCGGAGCGAAGGATCACCTCCGGCCACCGTATAAATGCAGGCAGGAAAACTCCGCCAATGGCCGCGGCTTTGGGCCCGGAATCCTTGACCTGAGTCCGTCAACTCCCGCTGCCCCCAAGGGCGACTCAATGGCGCCTTCGCCCTGCCCCTGGGCACCGTCTCAAGGCCGCCACGCCTCGTGCCCCCGCAGAGCCTGAAAAGCCCTCCGAGGCGCTGCACATGGACTCAGGCTTATCTCCCAGCCTATGCCCCCGGACGCAGATTACGAAGGCTGGTCTTACTTTTTCCGGGGCCGCTTTTGCTTCGGGACCCTGACGTACCGGTGCACCTCCCAATCGAAAAGTTCGTTCGCCCGCTTGAGAGCAAACTCCTCAACCTCTTTTTGCCAAGCCGTAAATGTCTCAAGGAGCTTCTCTCCCAGCGGTGAAAGCTCAAACCCCTTGCGCCCACTGGCTTTTTCCAAAAGCGGAGCGCCCAAAGCGGCTTCGGTTTTCTTGATTTTGCCCCAGGCCGCCCGATAGGACATCCCCATGGCCTGGGCCGCTTTATTGAGGGACCCCTCCTCGACCACCTTTTGCAACAACAAGACCCGGCCGTGGCTAAAAAGCATGCCCCGTTCCGAATCAAACCACGTGTGCATCCGCAGGGTGACCTTGGGATCGTTTTCGTCCATTTTTCAACTCCTTTTGTTCAACACCAACACCGTTTTGGGTACCGAACCAGGGCCTGTTTGGCAAGGCAACTTCTTGGAATTGTGATTGCAATTTTCCGCGTCCAGAGCTGGTAAGCGGGTCCATCTCCGCCACACCTTCCGCACCACTTCCGGCCTGTTGCTATCCAACTTCGCCCCCCCGCGCCCGCCACTCCGGACCACGCACGCGGCGGACTTGACCCAAGGCCCAGAAAGCTTATTCTCTTTCGTTTGCCCTGCCGGGCACGGCCCATCCCTATCCTTGTCCCTGCAACGAACCGAAGCCACCAGGCGCTGGAAATCTATGGCCATTTTACAACGTTTTGCCGCCCGCTCCCACAAAGGCGCTACCCGAATGATCTGGCAATTGGCATGGCCCCAATTGCTGATGATGTTTTTCCATTTCTGGCTCGGGTTCACCGACGTCTTTGTCGCCGGACGGTTGAGCGACCAGGTCCAGGCCTCCCTGGGCATTATCACCCAAAGTCTGTTTTTCTTTCTCGTTGTGGCCATGGCGCTTGCCAACGGGGCTGTCGCCTCCATCAGCCAATCGCTTGGGGCCGGGCGAGACAAACGGGCAGCGCGCTACGCCATGCTGGGGATCGCCCTGGTCGTCCTGGCCAGCAGTCTCCTGGTGCTGGTGGCCATCCCGCTGAACGGACCGCTGCTGACCCTGCTGCGTGTCCCGGAAGCTATCCGCCCCATCACCGACTATTTCCTCAAAGTCTACCTGCTCCTGTTGCCCCCGTATTATCTCTTTATCATGGGCAACGCCATTTTTCGGGCCCAAAAACAGGTCCATTTACCGCTCCTGGCCATGATCCTGGTCACCACCGTCAATATTCTCGGTGACTTCGGTTTGGGATTTGGTCTGTGGGGGTTGCCGCGCATGGGCTATAAAGGCCTGGCCTGGGCCACCTTTTTCTCCGTCAGTGCCGGGGCCCTGTTCGACCTGTTCATCCTGGCCCGCCGCGGCTGGCTCCGGCCCAGCCACTTCCCGCCGCTACGCTGGATCCGTCGCGGTTTGCCCTATCTCTTTCAGGTCGCGTGGCCGGCTGGCATGCTCCAGATCCTGTGGCACAGCGGCTACCTGGTCATCTATGCCCTGACAGCCAGCTTGCCCCACGGGAATATCACTGCCTTGGCCGCCCTCACGGCAGGATTGCGACTGGAATCGATCCTCTTCCTGCCCGCTTTTGCTTTCAATATGACCGCCTCGATTCTTGTCGGGCACTACCTGGGTGCCGGCGATGTGGACGGAGCTCGCGGCATCGGCTGGCGTACCTGGGGTCTTGGTTGCGGGGCCATCACCCTGCTCACCGCCTGTCTGTGGATGGCCATCGATCCCTTGTCCGCGGTCCTGGCGCCCCAAGCCGCAGTTCAAGCCGAAACAGCACGCTATCTGCAGTTCAATTTTCTGGCCATCCCCTTCACGGTGACCAGCATGATTTTCGGCGGTGTCTTTAACGGCGCCGGAGCCACGCGCTACAACATGAAGACCATCGGTGGCACGGTCTGGCTGGTGCGCATCCCCTGCGCCTATATTCTAGGCCATCTCCTGCTGGGCACGGCAACCGGGATCTGGGCGGCGATGCTCATTTCCCAGAGCCTGCAGGCCATCATCATGCTCTACCTGTTCAAAAACAAAGATTGGTTCCGCTTCAGTATGCACGCTCACAAACTGCAACCGAGCACAGGAGTTCGGCATGCCGCTCACTTTCCGGCCACTCTCCCTTCAAAATCTAAATAATTACGCTACGCTTTTGCACCAAACGCCCCAAAAGGCGTCAGATTACAGTTTTGCCAATCTCTGGGCCTGGCAGGAAGAATACGACCTGCAATGGGCGTGGTCAGCAACCCACAATCTGGTCTGGATCCGGCAAAACAGGCCCGAACCGGTGTACTGGGCTCCTGTGGGGCCGTGGCAGGAGATCGATTGGGCCCGCGCCGTGGCGGAACTTCCCGATGTAAAGACCGTCCCGTTTATCCGCGTTCCCGCTCAACTTGGCGAGTTGTGGCAGACCGCGCTGCCCGGTCGCGTGACCCTGGCCGAGGAGGAAGACCACTGGGATTATATCTACGCGGTCCAGGACCTGATTGCCCTGCGGGGCAACAAATTCCACAAAAAAAAGAACCTGCTCAAACAATTCCACAAAAAATACGACTTCCGCTATGTCCCCCTGACCTCCGAGCGGTGCGAACAGGCTCTGACTTTGCAGGCCGAATGGTGCATGTGGCGCGATTGTGAGGCGTCGACCACCTTGGAATCCGAGAATCAGGCTATTGTCAAAGTGCTCACCGACTGGGATCGCTTGCCCGGACTAATGGGTGCCGGCCTTCAGGCCGATGGGCATATGATCGCCTTCACCGTCGCGGAGCCTTTGGACGAGGAAACGGTGGTCATCCACTTCGAAAAGGCCTGCCCGACCTACAAGGGGGTCTACCAGGCCATCAACCAGATGTTCCTCGAAAATGACGCCTCGGACTTCACCTACGTCAATCGCGAACAGGATCTGGGGGACGAAGGACTTCGCAAAGCCAAAAAATCCTATAATCCTTGCGGATATCTTAAAAAAGTCCAAGCCCGCATTGCCGGGGCCCCCGACGGTGATCGCTAAAAAATTCCAAAAAGTCGTCGCCCGGTATCTTGACAGGTCCCCCATCCGACCTTAGCTCCACGCTAGCCTTTTCTTGACTTGGGACCACCCGGTTTCCAAGCAGGGAATTCTTTTTGGCCCAGGTTAGCACTCCCCTGACAGGAGTGCTAACAACAGGACACCCCAACGAACTGAGATAATGGAGGAGACGTTATGAACCTGAAACCGCTGCACGACCGCGTTCTTGTCAAACGCGTCCAGGAAGAAGAAACCACCAAGGGCGGCATCATCATCCCCGACACCGCCAAGGAAAAGCCCATCAAAGGCGAAATCGTGGCTGCCGGTCCGGGCAAGGTCGCTGATGACGGCAAGCGCATCGAAATGACCGTCAAGACCGGGGACAAGGTCATGTTCAACAAATATGCCGGCACGGAAGTCAAGATCGACGGCGAGGAATTCCTCGTTATGCGCGAAGACGACATCCTGGCCACCATTGAAGACTAACGCTCGCTAACAGCACACAAGGAGGAAGACATATGGCTGCGAAGACCATCAAATTTGGCGTAAAAGCCCGCGAACAGCTGCAACAGGGTGTGGACCAACTGGCTCAGGCCGTAAAGGTCACCCTTGGCCCCAAAGGCCGTAATGTCGTTATTGAAAAGTCCTTCGGTTCCCCCACGATCACCAAGGACGGTGTCACCGTTGCCCGCGAGATCGAACTCGAGGACAAGTTTGAAAATATGGGCGCTCAGATGGTCAAGGAAGTGGCCAGCAAGACCAGCGACGTTGCTGGTGACGGCACCACCACCGCCACAATCCTGGCCCAGAAAATTTTCAGCGAAGGCTTGAAGCTTGTTGCCGCCGGCCGGAACCCCATGGCCATCAAGCGCGGCATCGACAAGGCCGTTGAAGCCATCAACAAAGAATTGGCCGACTTCGCCAAGCCGACCCGCGACCAGAAAGAGATCGCCCAGATCGGCACTATCTCCGCCAACAACGATCCGACCATCGGCAACATCATTGCCGAGGCCATGAACAAGGTTGGCAAGGAAGGCGTTATCACCGTGGAAGAGGCCAAGGGCCTGGACACCACCCTGGACGTGGTCGAAGGCATGCAGTTCGACCGCGGCTACCTCTCCCCCTATTTCGTGACCGACTCCGAAAAAATGGTTGCCGAGTTGGAAGATCCGCTCATCCTCATCAATGAGAAGAAGATCTCCAACATGAAAGACCTCCTGCCCGTGCTGGAGCAGGTGGCCAAAATGAACAAGCCGCTGATGATCATCGCCGAGGAAATCGAAGGCGAAGCCCTGGCCACCCTCGTGGTCAACAAGCTGCGCGGCACCCTGCAGGTCGCTGCGGTCAAGGCCCCCGGCTTTGGCGAACGCCGTAAGGCCATGCTCCAGGACATCGCCGTTTTGACCGGCGGCAGCGTCATTTCCGAAGATGTGGGCACCAAGCTTGAAAATGCCACGGTCAACGACCTCGGCAGCGCCAAGCGCATCAACATCGACAAAGAAAACACCACCATCGTGGACGGCGCTGGCTCCTCCGACGACATCAAGGCCCGCATCAAGCAGATCCGCGCTGAGATCGACGAAACCACCTCCGATTACGATCGCGAAAAGCTCCAGGAGCGTTTGGCCAAGATCGTCGGCGGTGTGGCCGTGATCAATGTCGGCGCTGCGACCGAAACCGAAATGAAAGAAAAGAAGGCCCGCGTCGAAGACGCCCTGAACGCTACCCGCGCTGCCGTTGAAGAAGGCATCGTGCCTGGTGGCGGCGTGGCCTTCATCCGCACCCAGCATGCCGCTAATTCCGTCAAACCGGCCGACGAAGACGAAAAGGCCGGTGTCGATGTGGTCCGCGCCGCTGTGGTCGAACCCCTGCGTCAGATTTGCGCCAATGCTGGCTTCGAAGGCGCCTTAATCGTGGAAAAAGTCCGCGAGCACAAGGACGGCTACGGCTTTAACGCCGCCACTGGCGAATTCGAAGACCTGCTCAAGGCCGGTGTCATTGATCCTAAAAAGGTCTCCCGCACCGCCCTGCAGAACGCCGCTTCCGTCGCCTCCCTCTTGCTGACCACGGAAGCTGCCATTGCCGACAAACCTGAAGACAAGGACAGCGGTGGCGCTCCTGCCGGTGGCGGTATGCCCGGCATGGGCGGCATGGGCGGCATGTACTAAGCCTCCCCACTGTCCTCTCAGTTCCCTGCAAAACGGCCGGAGTCACGCGCTCCGGCCGTTTTTTTGGGCCACGTACAAATCCCTGGCTGGCGCGGCTCCGCATCCATTCAGGGCCCCGCATTTGCCACGTGTATCCCACCATGTGGGTGCCTGCCACCTATCTTGACAAACCCTCTCTGGACAGCGAAAAGCCAAAGCCATGTCGACACC
>NC_013223.1:2785000-2864304 GCF_000024325.1 Desulfohalobium retbaense DSM 5692
GTATCGGTGATCAGGGCCAGGGGGGCTGGTCCCTGGGGCAGCAGCCGGGCGGCAGCCACTGTCTCCCGGACATAGCTGGTCACATCACCGGCGCAAAAGGCGACCACGGCCAACGGCGCCCCGGAGGGATCACTCACGACCGTGTCCACCCAATGCTCAAACTCCTGTCCGTCCACGACAAACGCGATCCGGACCTTGGTCTGGAGATTCGAGGCCGGGTACCCTTTGTCCTCGACAAGCATCCGGACAATAGCCTGCCGGATATCCTCATAGGTCGTGGCCTCGATCTCCTGACCGCTTAAGTAGTCGGTCAAGGTGTGGCCCAAACTGATCTCATGCATGAATACTCCCTGTATTTCTGCTTTGTTGAATCTGCGATAATCGCGCCCGCGAACCGGTTCGCGTTTTCCAGGCTGCGCAATAGGCCGAAATGGTGCGTTCTTGCTTGGCCAGGATACCCGAGTCAGCGCCACTTTTCCAGATCTCGGTGGCTTCTGCGCAGGAAGAAGCGGCAAGGCGACCAAGAACAGAAGGAAATCTTGATTTTCCCGCATACAGTCCTTACGCTTCGCGACCTGGTGACAGGCCGCACCCGTCACAGACGCTCGTTTCCCCGTGTTTTTGCCAAGGAGCCGCAGATCATGTTCTACAGCCCCAAAGAAGGCTGGTCCCAAGACGCCTTGGGCGCAACGCAGGTCAGCCGCCTGCGCGAAACCTTGAAGCAGGCCGCCAAGTCGCCCTTTTACCATGCACGGCTGGCCGAGGCCGGCGTCTCTCCGGAAACCATCCGTTCCCCTGAGGACATCCGGCGCCTGCCGCTGACCACCAAAGACGACCTGCGCAGCGCCTACCCCATGGGCATGTGCAGTGTGCCAAGCCGCGAACTCATCCGTCTCCACGCCTCTTCCGGCACGACTGGCACCCCCACGGCGATTTTGTATACCAAAAACGACATCCAGAACTGGGCTTCGCTGATGGCCCGGAGCTTGTATGCCGCTGGGGTTCGACCCGAGGACGTCTTTCAGAACACCTCCGGATACGGCCTTTTCACTGGAGGCCTCGGCATCCATTACGGGGCTGAAATGCTGGGTTGCCTGACCATCCCCGCCGGTTCCGGCAATACCAAACGGCAGCTCAAACTCATCCGCGATTTCCAGGTCAGTGTGGTACACATCATCCCCTCCTATGCCCTGTATATGGGATCGGTCCTGGTCCAGGAAGGAATCGATCCCCGCGAATTGCCCATCTCTCGGGCGGTTATCGGCGCCGAACCGCACACTGAGGCGGTGCGGAGCAAAGTGGAATCTCTTTTGGGCCTCAAGGCCTTCAATTCCTATGGACTGTCTGAAATGAACGGTCCCGGTGTGGCCTTTGAGTGCGAGGAACAAAACGGGATGCATGTCTGGGAGGACGCCTTTGTGGCTGAAATCCTGAACCCCGAAACCCTGGAACCGGTGGATGAGGGCGAAATCGGCGAATTGGTCATGACGACCTTGACCCGGGAAGGGATGCCTCTTGTGCGCTACCGGACCCGGGATCTGACCCGCTTTATACCCGGGCGCTGTCCTTGCGGACGCACCCACCGGCGCATCGACCGCATCAAAGGACGAGCCGATGACATGCTGATCATCAAGGGCGTCAATATCTACCCCATGCAGATCGAACAGGTCCTTATGAACATCCGGGAAGTGGGACAGAATTACGTTATTGAAATTTTCCAGGACCGGGAAATGGACCAGATGCGGATCAAGGTCGAGATCCGGGACGAGTATTTCGTGGAGGACATGCGCGCCCTGCAAGCCCTGCAGCGGCGGATCGCCTCTTTGCTGCGCAACGAAATCCTGATCACACCAAAAGTGGAACTCGTTCAGCACAACTCTCTGCCCCAGACCCAGGGCAAAGCCCAGCGGGTGGTCCGCCTGGACTGATTCAGGCCGTTTTTATCTTTCTAACGCAAAAGGCCCCGACCAAACTGGTCGGGGCCTTTTGCGTTGCGCTAAGGTCCTGTCTCGTACCCTCGATTAGCCCAAGAGGTAATAACGCAGATAGACGTAAACCATAGAGAGCGCCAGGGAACCGAGCATGACCGGCACCCCGAAACGCAGGAAACGGACAAAGCTGACTTTAAAGCCGGATTTTTCCACCAGCCCCAAAGCGATAACATTGGCCGAAGCGCCGATGGCCGTCCCATTGCCGCCCAGGCAGGCGCCCAGGGCCAGCGACCACCACACCGGCAACATCACCGGATGGCGCAACACTTCCCCGCCCTGTCCCGGAAAAATTTCATGGGCCACATCGACCAGCAGCGGATTCATGGTGGCCACAAAGGGGATATTGTCGACAATGGCTGAACAGATCCCGGAGAACCAGACCATGACCAGAGACAAAACCTGCATGGAATGTTGGCTCGGATCCGTCAGCCCGATCATGCCGATGGACAAATCCTTGATGACCCCGGTCTTGATCAGGCCCCCGATCATGATGAAAAGGCCGATAAAGAAAAACAGTGTCTCCCATTCCACCTCACGCAGAATGCCTTCCGGTTCCAGGCCGGAGATCAGGAGCATGACTGCCGCGCCGCCCAAGGCCACAGTCGCTGGCTCGTAATGGAAAACGCCGTGGAGCATGAACCCCACGATGGTCAATGCCAACACGACCAGGGAACGGCGAAGCAGACCGTGATCGCTGATCAAGCGGTTCTCGTCCATGGCCATGAGTCGGGCCTTGGCCTCGGGACAAACCGTCAGCCGTTTTTTGTAAAGCCACTTCCAGCCCAGGATCCAGGCACCAAAGATGACCACCACGGCAGGGGCCATATTGATTAAAAAATCCATGTACGTCAGCCCGGCCTTGGAGCCGATGAGGATATTCGGTGGATCGCCGATCAGCGTAGCCGTGCCTCCGATATTGGAAGCGAAGATCTCGGTGATGATAAACGGCACCGGGTCCAGATCGAGCTGGTTGGCGATCAGCATGGTCACCGGAGCGATCAGCAGGATGGTGGTGACATTATCCAGAAAGGCGGAGCCCACGGCTGTGAGCAGGGCCAGCAGGACCATAATCGCAAACGGCTCCCCCTTGGCCCGTTTAGCGGTCCGTACGGCCAGATATTGGAAAACCCCTGTTTTGGCCAGGATATTGACGATGATCATCATTCCGATCAGCAAAAAGACCACGTTCCAGTCGACACCGAGATGGAGATCGTGGAAGGCCTCTTCCTGGACCAGAACCTTGGTCAACAAGACCGCGGCCGCACCGGCCAAGGCAACCTTGGTCTTGTCGATTTGCTCTGAGACGATCAAGCCGTAGGCGAGAACAAAAATGGCAATGGATACCCAATACATACGTGTCTCTCATCCCCTGCAGGGGCTTTCGTTGACCAGGTCAGCTCCCGATGGGATCGGAACAGACGTGGAGGGATTACGAAGCCTTCTGGGCCTGGCGGAAGAGGTGGTCCTGCAAATGGGTCTCGTGGAGCGAACAAAAGTTCTGACCGAGATACCGGACCGCATCGCAGCGGGTCACTTCCCCGAGAATCCGGGACTGACCATCGATAACCGGCAGGGCCTTGATCCCTGTCTCGAGGATGATGGTCACTGCCTTGAGCAGATTGTCCTGTTCGCGCAGGGAGATGACATTCGAGGTCATGATGTCCGCCGCCGTGAGATCCTTGCTTTTGGTGTACGCTTTCTGGCTCAGACTCAAATCATCGGCCAGGGCCCGGGTCAGATGGGACGTGAGATAGGAGGGCACCAGTCCTTTCAAGATGTCGTAGGTCGTCAACATGCCCATGAGAATCCCCTCCTGGTCCGTGACGTAGACATGGTCCGGCTCAGGACACAAGGTACTGCAAAACAAGGTTTCAAAAAGGGTGTCCGGGTAGACCGATTTGATTTTGGTGTTCATATACTTGGTCACAGTCCACATGACAGGCGTCCTCCCCAGGAAAAACGGAACACAGAGTATTGTTTGAACAGGCAGTCAATATCAAAATCAAAAAAACACCGCTTCCGTCCGGAGGCGGTGTAAGGGCACCTACCGGGCCACCCCTTTCCTGTCAACCCGGAGACACGCCGCAGCGGAAAATTTTATTTTCAAATCATACTGGGCAGTTAAAAAAGAAATCTCTCCAGAGCCTCCTAAGACCTCAAAATCAAGTACGTTCTTTTTCACAATGTTGGCTCTCCAATGTCGCTCCCGTTTCGACGCCGCAAGTCAGGCATTCTCGGCCATCTGCCATGGGGACCACCTCCCTGGCCATGCCTAGTCTTGAAGCCTCCGGGGCGAATGCCAAGTCCCAAAATCACGCCACCGGATATCAATGGACGCGAGCCTGGCCGTCCTGTTCGCCTTCCGTACCGCGCAGATCGGGCAGCGGACAGAAATTGCTCCCCAGATAGCGCACCAGATCACAGCGGGTCATTTCTCCCAGCAGACGCCCATGTTCGTCGACCACGGGCAGGGCATTGGCTGCCGTGTCCAGAACCATGGTGCTGGCGCGCAGAAAACTGTCGTGGATACTGATCAGGGGCAGATCGGTGGACATGACATCCCTGGCCGTCAAATGGCGGGCATGTTCGTAGCACTTCTCGTTTAAGCGCTGGTCTTCCGGGAGCATCTGCGCCAAATGGCTATTGAGATACGGCGGCACCAAAGCCTTGAGCAACTCCAGGGTGGTAATCAACCCCACTGGATGGTTGTCCCTATCCAGGACATAGACATGGTCGGCAATGTTACAGATATCCTGGCACATCAGGGTCTCAAAACTCGTGTTCTCGTGCACGCTGTGCACATCAGTGCGCATGAATTCCGTAATCTTGGTCATAGTTTTTCTCTCCGGCAGGGTGCGACGTGATGATCCAGGGGAAGTCTAGGCCTTGGCCGGAAAAAGTGCAATGGGTTGGGGTTGATCAGTCAACCCATCCTGCGCCGGGCTCCACATGACAACACCCCCGGCTGTGCCGGGGGTGTTGTCATGTGGAGATGCTCAGGCCCCCGAATGGCGGGCCGATAGCGCTCAGACTTTTTCGACTCGTGTCTTGATATATTTTAAAAGCGGCGTCCCGCCAACGGCTTCCGGTGTATTCGGCTTCTGGAGTTCACCGGTGGCATTAACGCCCCCAACATGAGGGAATTTGGGATCGCCTTCCAGACCCCGCTTGTGCCCGAACCCACCAGCGGCCGCCAAAACCCCGGGGGCAATGTCCGCCGTGGGATTGGCCTGCATGACCACCTCGCCCCAGGGCGATTGGACCCGGACTTGGTCCCCCTGAACGATCTGCAGCCCCTGGGCATCGCTGTCATTGATCCACAACGTATTGGTCCCTTGCAATTTCATGAGCTGAAAATTGTTGAACGTCGAACAATGTTCGTGCTGGAAGAGACGGAAATTGCCAAAGATAAAGGGATACTTTTCATCTGCCGTCAATTCGGCTGCGGGGGCCTTGTAATCCGGTAAAGCATCAACCCCTTTCTCCTCGGCTACCGGATTTTTCAGGTTGAATTTCCCCGTCTTGCTCGTGCCAGACGAACCATATCCTTCAGGAGGATTGCAGCCACCCCATTCCTTGTACTTGTAGTACGCCGCCTGGTCGGTGAGGAGAAATCCCTTGGCCTTGAGCTCCTCAAAAGACCACGGCGTCCCGGCGAACATATTGGCGAAGGCTTCCTCCACATCATTCCATGGGAAGTAGTGCCCTAATCCAAGCCGCTGGGCCAAGAGCTGGGTGATCCGCCACATCGGCTTGGTGTCGTACATCGGTGGGACGACCTCGGCAAAATAGCCGATAAAGGCCTCATACAGCCAATCCGGCTTGACTTGGCTTTGTTCCAACCAGGTGGCGTCCGGGAGAATCACGTCACATTGCAAAGCGGTGTCGCACATGAACGCCTCGATCATGGCCTTGAAGGCCATTTTGTCCAATCCGCGGCGGACCGATTCCGAATTGCCCCAGGACAGCACCGGATCTCCCCAGTATCCGACCATCCCGGTCAGACGGCCGGCATCGATATCCTGTTCGAAAACCGCGGGCGACCATCCTGACCACATGCTGAAACTGTCCAGTTTCGGCGCGTCGGTCTTCGGGGGCTTGGTCTGTCCCTCGCCCCAGGCCGGTTTGAGCTTGCGCTTAAATGGCAATGAAGGCCCTCCCGGGGCATCGTATGTCCCGCACAGCGCATTCAGGGCCTGGACAGCGCCGGTGGACCAGTAGCCGTTGGGCACCTGGGCCAGCCCGGTCCAGGACAAAGCCCCTTTGGCCTTGGCTGCGGCGAATTCCCGGGCGATGCGGGCAATGGTCTCGGCCGGCACGCCGCTGATGCTTTCGGCCCATTGCGGGGTCCGCGCTACACCGTCTTCCTGTCCAAGGACCCGGGCTTTGAACGCCTCGAAGCCGTAGGTCCATTCCTGGACAAATTCCTGATCGTACAACGCTTCACTCAGCAGGACATGGGCCATGGCCATGGCCACGGCGCCGTCGGTCCCTGGCTTGATCGGAATCCATTCGTTCGCCTTGGCCGCGGTGTCGGATTTGCGAGGGTCAAAGACCACAAGTTTGGCGCCGCGTTTCAGGGCCTGTTTGAGTTCCGCAGTCTTCCGCTGCCCGTAGGAGGTCGCCAGTTCGTTCATACCGAAATGGAGGATATAATCGGCCTCTTCGTAATTGAGCCACGGCCGCTTGTCGTTCACGCAATGCTCGGTCCACATCCGGTTGGCGTTATCACACATGGTCCGGTGGGTCCCTTTCGGGCACCCCAGATGATCGAACAAGGCTTCGTGGATCCAATTGCAGAAATCATTGCCGCGAAAATAGCCCAACTGACCCTGCGGCGTTTCGCGGATGCCTTGGACCACACGGTCCAAGGCCTCGTCCCAGCTCGCCTTCCGGAAGCGGCCGTCTTCCTTTACCAAAGGCGTTTTGAGGCGGTAGGCCGAATAGAGGTGCTTCGGAGCCGCCCCGCCTTTGGGACACAAACGCCCGCCGCCTTTGGGGTCGCCGGGCAAGCCACTGACCGAGACGAGCACTCCGTCCTGGACCTTGGCCCGCATACCGCACAGCGCCCCACAGGTGTAACAATGGGTGGGAATTTCCTGTGTCTCTGAAGGAACATCCTCTCCAGGGACAACCAGATCGGGCGTTTCCTGGAGACCGAGTTGCTCAATGACTTCCGCCAATTGGCGGCATTGGGCTGCGGCTTTGTCCGCTGCCAGACCTTCCGATTGGCCCAAACAGCCCAGGGTACACCGCAGGATGCCGCGCAGAATCATGCCCACGTCGCGATAAAACACCGATGCGGCGGCGCTTGCCAATTGCTCGCAAAAACAAAGCGCCCAGGGGGAGAAATGATCGGTAAAAAAGACCTGGAATTGGTCCTCCCGGCCCCTTTGGAGTAACGCCGCCAGAAAATCGAGCTCGACCGCGATGTGTTCATCCAGATCAAAATAGTCTCCGGCGGGGCGCAGCCCGGCTTCCCGGTAGGCCGAGCGCAGGGCGAATATATTCTTCTGCCGTACCACCGGCTGTCCGGTCATATGGCAGGATTCGTAAGGGAAAACCGGATTGGCGCCGACATTGAGAAAGAGTTCGGCGTAGTCAAAACGAAGCCCATGCGCCAATTGTGCCGCCGGGGCTGAGACAAGGAAATCCACGAATTCTTTGCCGGCCTGCTCGACCTCCAGGAGGTGGCTGTGCTCCAGCACATCGCGCAAGCGATCTGCCACCGCGGGGGCCTGCATGGCGGCCAACAAGGTCGACGGGACTTCATCGCGCAAGATCTGTGAAAAAAAGCGAAAAATCAGGATGTGATCACGGGTGGTTTTGTTGTGCATGGCGCCCTCCTTGGGGTTGGCAGGCCGGAACTCTTCCCGAGCCAGGAACTCAGTGACGGCCTGAAAATAGGAAATGGGATTGCCCCTTTTTTATGCCCAATTAAGCCTAAGGCCCTGCAAACACGACACCCCCGGGGAGACCGGGGGTGTCGTGCGGCAGTATGGCAAACGCGGGGGAGGAGTGAGACTATTTTTTCCCGTCCTTTTTGAAAACAATAAGCGGACAGTTTTTACAAACGTCAGCCCCGGGAAAATTGTCCCCGGGACGGGTCACCGAACTGCTGCCCCGCTCAGCCTTGCGGTCAAGCAACCGCTGAACCACCAGTCCGATATGGTCGCCCGGGGTGATGAAATTGATTTCACCGCGTTCGGTTTTACCGGCATTGTAGCTGCCGCTGCAGGCTGGCAGCATGTTGGCCGATTTTTCCAGGTAGGAGAAGACGTTTCCGGCACATGCCGAAGAGTTGATCGTGATGTTGGTCCGTAAAGGATGGGTGTCCAAAGCGGCCATCCAATCCACCGCCAAGTGGTAGGCCTGCATATTGTCACAATAAAAATGCACGGTGCTCGGCTCAAAGACAGTGTCAGCCAGGGGGCTTACGGCAACGGCCTTCAATGTTCCTTCGGGCAGGCGGGGCTTGGTGCGAACAAAGCTCTCGGCCTGCTTTTCATCCCGTACATACTTCAAATGGCTCTTGATTTCATTCTCATCGATGGGCTTCCAACCAAAGGCGCATTTGGCGTTGTTGCATCCCAGACCTTCTTCCTCGGCGAGCACGGTTTGCCCTTTCATCCGCGCCGCAATCTCCCATTGGCAAAACGTCATCGGCTTCACCGGAAGATAGAACTCCGCTTTATCCTTGAATTCTTCGATCTCTTCGTCCTTGAAGAAAAATTTAACGGCTATCGGATAGTGATACAGCCGCAGTTCTTCCATCAGGACATCCTGCATTTCCTTATAACTCATTCCGGCCATTGCATGTGCTCCTTATTTCCAATCAAGTCTTTATAGTGAGCCCTCAAGCTACTGCCCAGTCGTACACGCATTTTCGTAACGCACCCGCAACCACCCTCCGAGAGCAGCTCCGAAGATAGCCGCGGCAGCAAAAACAATCATCAATGTCGGCCGCAATTGGGCCTGAAAAAAGACACGCTCCACACCGTATTGCACGCCCACTCCAGTCGCGGCGAGAACAAGCGCCAGGCCCGCTGTAAGAATTGGCAGCGACCTTGAACTCCCCTGGCGCCGTTTCTGCCACAGGGAATACCCTCCGCTGGCCGCAACCAGGCAGAGCCACAGGGGCATGAGCGAAACCAATTTGGCGGGGGCCAGCCCGACGGTCAAAATGACCAGGGCCCCTAATCCCAGCAGAGAGGTCGCCAGACCTGCAATCCAAGGCAGGAGTTCAGGCCACCGCGCCTCGATCCAGTCGGAAATCTGCTCAATGAGAGACAGCATGCTCAACCTCCCCCACTGGGGCATTCCCACGGCGACGGGCCCGCTTGAGCCCCACTCGAAGCAGAGCCGCAAGGCCAAGGCAGCAAACATACCAGAAGACGCCGCCTACGGTTACGGGGTCGCTGCCCAAGGGCAGGGCAAATAGTGCCTTTTGACCTGTGGAGGCCATAAGAGCCTCAGGACGGTAGGCGGTGTTGATATACCCAGCCACGAGCATGATCGGGATATAGCGGGTCAACAGATTGTTGAGCAGGCCCTCGAAAAAATAATTATAATAGACTTCATTGAGCTTGGCCTTGTCGATGTTCTTGGCCAGGGCGCTTTTTTGGTCGTCCTGCCCGTCGCCGGCCTCCAGGGCCGCCTGACGGACATGAAACCAATGCCAGAATTCGCCTTCCAATTCCCGGTAGCGGCGGGTCTTGAACCGGCCGAACCAGGAGGTCAGCAAGACAACGCCGACGGCAAGAAGAAAGATGGAGACAGCCGGGCCAGCCGTGGCGTCCACGGGGGCCAGAAGCTGATCCATGCCTCCCTGAACGGCCTGCAGGACGGCCACGATCTTCATCCAGATTGTGTCGAGCATATCATTCCTCCCGTGATGGGGTGGTTTTCGAAGGATCCCGACGTCTCGAGGTGTCGGCTCCCTCGTGCTGGAGCAGCCACCTCAAGACGCAGGGAAATTCCCCTGACCGGCGCTTTATAGCGCCGGCCAGGGGCACCGAGTCTTAGAGCCAGATCTCGATCTTGAAAAAGCGGAAGAAGAGGAAAAAGAGCACAACGGCCAAGATCCACTTCAATTGCTTTTCAGTAAACAGTTTCTGCATCCGGCTGCCGATCGTGCCACCGACGAAGCCGCCGATGATGATCGCCAGGGCGATCCAGAAGTCGGGGAGGTACCCATTCATCAGGTAGCCAATAAAGGACCCGATAGAGGAGAAACAGGTCCCGACCAGACCAACCGGCACAGCCACGTACATGGGCAGGGCGCCGACCATGGTCATGATGGGCACGAGCAGGAAGCCACCACCGATACCGAAGCAGCGAGCCACGATACCGATACCAAGGCCAATGATGCCAAAGAGCAAGGGGTTGATCTTGAATTCTTCGCCCCAGAACTTGAAGCGGAAGTTGGTCAGCCCGGTGCTCACAGGTTCAATGGAGCCCATTTGTGCGGCGCGGCCCTCTTCTTTGGCCTTGCGGACTTCTTCATTGAACTTCTGGGTCATGGCCTTGATGTTTTTCCGCTTTTCCATGACCTTCGGAGTCAATTCATACAAGGTCCGGGCGCCCATGAGGACCACGAGCACGGCCAGCCATTCCTTGTACGAGGCCAGCGGCAGGAATTCGGTGACATATTTCCCGAGCCAGATAGAACCGATCAAAATCCCCACGCCAAAAGAGAGGCCGACCGGCCAGGCCACGCGGCGTTCCTTGATCGCATAGCGGTAAAACGACCCCAGGGGCGAGAACAGGGTCAAGGCGACGTTGGAAGGCCGCAGGACGTTGGCCGCGTTGATCCCCACCGGCCCCATGGTATTGACAACCATGACCTGGTAGGCGGCCATGAGCATGCCGCCGGCGGCCCCGATCAGCGAAAAGAAGGCCCCGACAAGAATCGCGCCCAGAATGATCCACAAGGGGTTCATGTACCGGCCGCCCAGGGAGAGCCAGAATCCTTTGCCTTCCAGGGTATAGGAGCCGATTTCCTTGCCGTTGACAAAGACGTCGAAATTCGTGTCCGGCGGGGAGTGACGGAAGGTCTTGAAGCTGGCGGTGAATTCACCAGTGGCCTTGTCCAGCTCAATGGAGGTCCCTTCGTCCCAGTAATTGCCGGTTTGTTCATAGTCGCCCAGGACAGAACGGGCGAAAATGGTGACCTTTCCGATCTGGGTGCGCTCTTTGGTCACCGTATTGATTCCGTAAGAGGTCTCGTGGGTATAGCGGTAGAAATCCCACTCCTGCTGGGTATCGATCGGGCCGAGGTATTGCTTGAGCTCAGTGTTGAGCTGGTCATAATCACCAAGCCTGAACATGGTCGTTTCATAGATCCCCTTGGCAAAGGAAGGGCCGCCGAAACGTTTCTTGGTGATATTCCCCAATTCTTCGGGCTTGTTGGTCAGGACATAATACAGAACCGGCACCTCGGTATCCATTTCAAAGGCGTTGTCCTGAACATCACGGGCAAAAGACTTCTTCTCATTGACCCCGTCCGTGTCTTGCGGCGCGAACTTGTCCTGGGAGGCCACAGTAACAAAAAGGTCCTTTCCCGGCTGGATCTTGCCCTTAATGGTCACGGTCTCTCCAACCTGGAGATCCTTGGACTCAAGGCTGGCTTGTACCCCGTTTTGGGCCCAGAGCGGGCCGCAGAGAAACAGGGACAAGGCGAGTACCGCCGCAGCGGTCATGGCACGTGCAAACTGTCTGTGCATGGTCATCCTCTCCTTCACTCTCATCAGATGATGTTCAACTTCCGGCCCAGTGGCCGCTTGGTGGTACCCCGGGACTGGAAGTACCTCGTTCCCACACGACACCGATACCTGTCGGTGTTTAGCCTCCCCTAAGCAAAACATGTTCCAAAACATAAAAATGAATTATTTCAAAAAACTAAAAAGAAAAGGATTTCGGAGTTGTCCCAAAAGGGACAAGGATTCCGAAGAGGGTCTGTCCCATATGGCACAAGACGACCCCGCTCTGGCCCATATGGAACACACCGCTGCCCCCCCCTCTTTTCAGTCAGCCTTTTTCCCGGCGACATAATGAGGCTGGTTTCGTGGCCCCTCGTTACCACTCGCCCAGACGACCAGCTCTCCGACTCTTTTGGCGCGCTTTTGCAAAATTCTGAAAAGACACCAATCTGAGGAGACGATCAACAATCTGTCACTGTAGAAACCAGAGGTCGCAAGGGGTGAACGTCCTTCTTCCGACTGGCCTTATGAGCACCCCCCAAGCCAAAAGCACGGCACGGCGAAAAAGTGCTGAACGGATCGACTTCATAAAGGATAAAGAATAACGGCGAAGGGTATTTTGCGGCCCGCTGCAGAGGCGGTCTGCGCCTCAGGGCTGGCATTGACAGGATGCGGGTGTGGGGGCAGGTTATTGCTTTTGCGAATCCCGCTGACTGTTGGAAAATTCTGTACCCCGCATCCCGTTCAAAAAATCTCGCAAGCATGGCGCAACGCATTCAGAGCCGCAGTGTATCGAGTAGACACACCCGTGCGAAGTCCTTGTCGCCTTGTGCCCCTTGAGATTCCCGATGGGCTGCTAACGTGAAAGGATTGAGGTCATGACCGCCGTATTGAATACATTTGTCTCTCTTGTCCTCATTCTGGGCAGTGTGTCCGTCTTTCCCTCACTTTCGATGGCCGCGACCGATGCGGCGTTGACGCTGGGACAGGCCGTGCAAACCGCTCTAGAGGACAACCACCGCCTGGAGGCCGCCGGAGCCCGGGTCCGCGGCGCTCAGGCCGGGGTCAAGGCAAAACGCGGCTCTTTGGGTCCCTCAGCGAAGGTCGATTACGGCTATACCCGACTTGATGAGGAACCGACCGCCTTTGGAATCCAGTCTGGGGAGCAGAACCAGTGGGACGCCCACTTGAATGTCAGTCAGCCCCTTTTCACCGGCCTGTGGCTGTTAAGCGGCTACCAGAAAGCGCAACTCGAGTCGGACCGAGCCCGACTCGAACTCCAGGACCTCAGGCTTACTGTCGCCCTACAGGTCCAAACCGCCTTTCTGGACCTGATCAAGGCCCGGGAAAATGTGACCATTGCCCAGGATGCGCTGAGACAACTCCGGGCCCAACGCGATGTGGCCCAATCCTTTTACGAGGTGGGCGTCAAACCCAAACTCGACGTCCTTCAGGCTGAAGTGGATGTGGCCGGCGCCGAACAGGACCTGCTGGCGGCTCAAAACAGAGTACAGACCCAGAAGGCCCGCCTGAACACCCTTCTCGGCCGTCCAGCTCAAAGCGAGGTCACCTATACCGGCAGCCTGGATTTTACCCCCTTTCCCCTGCCCTTGAAGACCTGCATGGCCATCGCCAAAAAACACCGCCCCGACCTCGCTCTGGCCCAGAAAAGCGTTCAAATCGGGGAGAAAGCCGTGCGAGAAATCGCCAGTGCCAGGTACCCTCAGATCAGTGCCAATTACGATTATTACCGAGCCGGGGACACCCCGGCCGTTGACGGCAACGAATATCAGGACCCGAGCGAGTGGCGGCTTTCCGCCCGCATGCAATGGGAAATCTTCAACTCTGGAAACACAACGTATCAAATTGCCCAGGCCCGGGAACAGGTCCAGGGATTGCAAGCAGAAGCGCGCAATGCGGATACAGAAGCACAATACGAAGTCAAAGCCGCATTCCTTCGTCTGGAGCAGGCCCAAAAACAGATCCGTGTCGCTCGCAAGGCGATCCAGGAGGCTGAAGAGGGGTACCGTATTGCTCAGGAACGGTATGCCAACCAGGTCGGCACCAATACCGACGTCCTCAACGCCCAGGCCAGACTGACGCAAAGCCGAGGCCGTTTGACGACCGCGATGGCCGACTATCAACAGGCCATGGCCCAGCTTTTTAACGCCATGGGGCTTTTGCGCCCGGCATTGACGACCACGGGATTGCCCCTGAACACCTCCTCATCTTCGACATGATGCTCCCCGATCTCCTCCTGCCCCGACCACCAACGCGGACAGGGGAGAGACTTTCAATCTGCTAAGGAGAGGCATGCAACGCAATCTGAACAAGCGCTTCTTTCAACCAGCGATGATCGTCCTGATCTATGTGCTTGTCGCCGGAGTCTGGATCGTCTTTTCTGATTCCATTGTCGCCCAATTAGCGCCATCAAGCCATTGGCGCACGACCCTCCAAAGCCTGAAAGGCCTTTTCTTTGTCGCCGGTACCGGCATTTTGCTCTACGTCCTGATCCGGGGATATGCGGAAAGTCTGCGCCAAAAAGAGCGGCACAACCGTCTCACCCAGCGCGCAGCCAAAGCCTGCAGTTGGGACTGGGATATCGAAGCAGACCGTTTCACCTGGGCCGGCGACGTCTCCAGTTTTCTAACCGAAGGGGACGGCACCTCCCCTTTGCCCCGGACCTATCAAGATGTGCTCCGGCACATTCATCCCGAAGACATTCCGAACTTTGAACGAGCGGTCCAGGAAAGCTTGCTGCGCGACCAGGAACTCCACTTGGAATTTCGCTGGCAACGGGGCGCCAATACGCGGTGGTTTTTTGCCGTGGGCGAGGTGGAACGCGACCTCACGACGAACAAGCCCCAGCACTTGCGCGGCATCATCCGCGATATCACCCAACGCAAACAGGCAGAGCAAGAACTCGCCTATAAAAGCGAATGGGACGGTCTCACCGGCCTGCTCAACCGTTCCTTCTTTCTCAAGCGCCTGGAACAGCTTTTCCAAACCCAGCGCCGCCTGGGGCACTGCTCCTTTGCCGTCCTGCTTTTGGACATCGACCGCTTCAGCCGAATCAACGACAGCCTCGGACACTGGGTGGGCGACGCTGTATTGCAGGAAGCCAGCCGCCGATTGGCCAACTTTCTCTCTCCAGCGGATTCCCTGGCCCGGCTGAGTGCCGATGAATTCGGCATCCTGCTCCAGGCCAGCAACGACCAGGACCAGGTCCTGAGAAGCGCCCACCATATTCTCGAGGTCCTGAAAACCCCGATGCACCTCTCTCCGCATGACATCAATATCACGGCCAGTATAGGGGTGGTGACCTGTTTCGACGCCAATCCTTACAACAATCCGGAATATATTCTGCGCGATGCCGCCACAGCGATGCGCCAGGCCAAACTCCAGGGCGGCGACCAGATCGCCGCGTTCAAAAAAGCCCTGCACACCCAAGCTTTTGAAGCCCTGTCCCTGGAGAATCAGCTTCGAAAAAACCTCCGAGACCCGGCTCAACAGGAACTCTTTCTGGCCTTCCAGCCCATCGTCGACCTGGGCAGCGGTGAGATTGCGGGATTCGAGGCCTTGATCCGCTGGAGGCTGGCCGACGGAACGGTCATTCCGCCCAATCGCTTTATTCCCGTGGCTGAACAAAGCGGATTGATCCAGCCGCTTGGCAAATGGGTCCTGGATTCGGCCTGTGCGGCACTGGCCGCATTGCGGGCGAATGACCCCAATGCAGTTGACCACATGCATGTCAACGTCAATGTGTCCGCCCGCCAATTGGAACAGCACGATTTTGTTCGCGAAATCAATGAACTGCTCCTGATTCACAACCTGCCTGCCCAGACCCTGCGTTTGGAACTCACTGAGACCGTGCTCATGGAGAACGCCGCCCAGGTCCAGAATTTCCTCGGCCAACTCCAGGAGATCGGCATCGGAGTGGCGGTGGATGACTTCGGAACCGGATATTCCTCGTTGAGCTATCTGCACCGTTTTTCGATCAACACCTTGAAAATCGATTTGAGTTTTGTCCAAAGCGTTTTGACCAACGAGCACAGCAAAGCCATCACCCAGGCCATTATTGATATGGCCCAATCCTTGAACAAAACTGTTGTCGCTGAGGGCATTGAAACGCAGGAACAGGCCGCCCTGATAGCAGCGATGGGATGCCGGTACGCGCAGGGATTTCTCTTCAGTTACCCCCTTGAGAAGGAAGCGCTTCCGCAATTGCTCGACCAACAGCCCCTTGTGCCGACCCCTCGGGAATAACACCATGCATCGCAGAGGAGGCTTTTTTGGTCACTGATATCGTCTGGGCGGTGGTCCAGATATTTTGCGTCTTTGGCCTTGGCTGGCTGGCTAGGCATCTCAATTACCTTCAAGGCATGGATATCGGGCGTTTCAGCCGGTTGGCCATCGATTTCCTGATGCCCTGCCTTGTTTTTTCGGCCACCACCGAACATTTTGCCACCGAGCGCTTGCACGAACTCTGGCCCCTGCCGGTCATCGCTTTCGCCATCGTGGTCTTTGGGACCTGTGTGGGGGCTGGGGCACGGCTTTTGCTCAAAAAACGGACAGTGGCGCAACGCAGGACGGTCCACCACCTCTGCGCGGTGAACAACGCCGTTTTTCTCCCGGTGATTCTCGTAGAAAACCTGTGGGGAGACGCCGCGGTAGCCAATCTCTTTTTCTTCAGCCTCGGAGCGGCACTCGGGCTCTGGAGTATCGGCGTCGTCCTGCTCGGCGGCGGTTCCTGGCGCGATGGCGTTCGCCATCTGCTCACACCGACCCACCTCGCCCTGCTCATGGCACTCACCCTGTGTCTTCTGGGAGCGACCGAAGCGATACCAACCATAGTGGCCCAGACCACCGCCTTTGTCGGTTCGGCCGCCATCCCGCTGGTCCTCTTTCTCGTGGGAGCCAGCCTCTATCCCCTGCCGGATTTCTCTCCCCGGCGGCTTGTCCTCTTGACCTCCTGCTTGCGCATCATTGGTATCCCGGTCTTGCTGACCCTCATCCTGCGTCAATTGCCCATCGTGGACGACGTCTACAATATGGCTGTCGTCAACGCCTTCATGCCAGCTGCGGCCATTTCGACCATCTTGACCCACCGCTTTGGTGGCGACCCCCAGCTTGCCGCCAGTACGGTCGTGGCCACCACCCTAGCCTCACTGATCACCGTGCCCCTCGGCCTAAGCTGGGCCCTGATCTGAACAAAAAAGTGGCCATCCAGCACACCTCTCTCTTGCCAGATCAACCCCTGCCACCAGATCCAGAAGCCCCCCTGCATTCGTAAAGGTCCTTTGCGCGCAACGCTGCCGGAGTTGGCAGGTGCTTGAAAAGCCCCCAATGGCAGCAAAACTGCGAGACGTTCAAACTCGGACCTACGAATACGCGCGCTAGGACCGCGAACTTTTGGCTCTTCGTCACAGGGCATGGAATTTCAGACGCAAAAGTTTGCCGTCTCTTCTGTGTGCTTCGAGCGAAAGGCCCACACATTTTCTTGGTCCCGCCAAAAGGGGGAAACCGGACCGCGAACTGAATGCTCCCAGGCGGATTCCGGTGCAACAAGGGCCATCTTCGACACCTAGAGTTCTGTTCCACTTGAGAGTCCGGAGGGGGCAAGGATCCCCCTTTGGCGGGATTGAGAAAATACCGGGCCGAAAGTGGGCACACAGAAGAGACGGCAAACTCCAAAAATCCACTGGATCCGTCAAAGAACCGAACTTTTTTGCGCCGTCCCTTAGGATTTTTGAACAGTCAGTTGGGCCCACGGCCTCGCGACCATCCGTTAATTGCTGTAAAGACTGTCTTCCCCCCCATTTCCTTCGCTTTTTACGTTCCCTACGCTGAAAGCTTTACATCCTGCCTAAATAAAGTCTTGCATTTCGGGTAATTATTTATCGGCACGCCTCTTGCTTGTATCTCTCGCATGAAGACGCCATCTGCCGCCCTTGCCTCCCTTTTGTTCCTTCTTGCCAGCCTCAGTGGTCCAGGCCCGCTGAGCGCTGGACCACTTTGCCCTCAGGAGAAGACCTCCCAGTCGGCCACGGCATGGCAAAGTGTGCAGGATGACCAACTCTACGCGGTTTTTGGGCGGTTTTCTCCGGCGACCAGCACAGCCGCTATGCCGAATCCCCCAGGGGATATCATTTTGTGGGACGAGGCCAAGGGAAGTTCCCGTGAAGCTGCCCACAGCTCCTCTTCGGGCACCAATATCAGTATCCAACGGACACAGACCCATTTCGACCATTAAGACCACCACGGGGACAGCCATGCTTGGACATCCATCCCGCTCCGCACACCATCTCTGTAAAAGCCTACTTGGAACAGTCCTCGGGATCCTGTTGGCCACGGCAGTCGCTGCTCAACCGCCGCAAGGCGGAGTGAATGTCAACATCATCGAGGATAACGCCCTGGCGGGTAGCACCGGCGTGATCGGGGTCAATACAGCTGCCGGCGACAACCACGTCCAGGCGAACCAATGGAGTATTGGTGTCGGGACAACCGCAGATTTTGGACATGTTGACCAGACCACCCTTTCCATCGGCACGCCTCCAGAATTGAGTATCGACCGCATTACAGACAACGCCTTCCAAGGGGTCTCGGGACTTCTGAGCGTGAACCAGGCCGCTGGGAGCGGGTCCGCCGAGAGCAACCAGGTCTGTATCGGAATCGGCATGGCCACAAACGCCAGACCGGTTTCGGCCAGCAATCTGCGTCAGACGGTGGGTTCCGCCACTGCCTCACGACCCAACGTGGGAAGTCAGCGGGCGGATATTATAGACGGACAGGCATTCTCCGGGGCCAGCGGTGTGGTCCAGGTCAACCAGTCCGCGGGCTCGGGCAATGGTGTGTCCAATCGTGTTCTTATGGACATGGGATTTATGGACGTCACACCCTAACCCAACGTGTAACCAGAGGAGGTTCTCCCATGAAACGGTTTATGAGTGTCGTACTCGGTTGTGCAATGCTGTTGTGCTTCGGCACCTCAGCCAATGCTCAAGGCCATCCGGCCATCATCGCAGGCCTCGTCGCTGACGCGGAACTCAGCGGCAATCTCGATCTGACCCTGCAGCTGATGGCCGAAGCCAACATCGGCGTTTATTTCGCCATGGTCGACGCAGATGTCGCAATCGACGGCGATATCGATGTCGACGGGGTCACCCGCAGTTTGGCGAAGAATGATCAATTCCTGATGATCAATTCGGTGAACAATTACGAAGTTGATAACACCGCTACGGTCTCCGGCGAAGTGTTGAAGGGTGCTGCCGGCAATATTGGTGTCAATATCGCTGCTGGCGATTTCAATGCCCAAAGCCAGGTCGTCGCGGTTGCCGCTTCCGAACAGGAACGGAGTATGGCTGAAGCCAAATCCTTCAGTGTCCAAAAGGCAATGTTCAACAGCGCCTGCAACGAAGGGGTGACCAACAAAGCCTTGGCCAAGGGCGATGCGCTCATGGGCGTCAGCGGCAACATCGGATTGAATATCGCCGCTGGGAACCACAACGGGCAGACGAATATGTTTGCGGCGACAGTGGCCCCATCCCGGGTCTCGGTGGCCACCGCCTATGTGCAACAGAAAAACATGCACAACACCGTGGGAAACATGCCCCTTGTAGAAGAATACGTCGAAAATGTCCCTGTTAACCTGGGACTTAATGCTGGCGGCACCGCTGGATCCACCAACCAAATCGGATTCTACGGAGGTGATACCCAGGGCAGCTTTAATGGCGAGACCTCGGGCATGAGCTACCAGGCCAGCAACTTCTACCCCGATGTTTGGGCCCGCAACCCGAACTTCCCGATCGACGAGCAACACCCCAATTCGCCAGAGCATCTGGGCCATGTTGACTTCGACGCCGCCACACAAGGCGCCATCGACAACCCGAACCGCGAGGGCGTCGGCGGAATGGCCTTTGACAACGAAGGCACGGTTGAAGGCGACTACGAAGGCACTGAATCCGGTATGTTCATGGGCGGCATCGGCTCCCAGCAAATCCAGCTGACCGGCACTGTCACCGGTGATATCCCTGTCGTCGTAACCCGCTATGTGGGCGCCACCAACACCGCGACCCTGAGCAACCGAGTACTCATGAACGCCGAGGGCAATGTCGGTGTCAATGTGGCTGCCGGCACCAACAACCTGCAAGCCAATTCGCTCTCTGTGAGTTATGTCCCGGCTGCGAACGGCAATATCCCCACTCCTGGCAATGGAGGCGGCGGGGAACAATAACCGCTAGTGGAAATGGACCTGTAAACAAAGAGGAGGCGGCCGTGTCAAAACGGCTGTCTCCTCACCCATATCAGGGGAGCGCGCATGAAAAGAAGCAGATGGCATTTCGGACTGGCAAGTACCCTCCTGCTCTTCTTTGCTCTAAGCCTGGCGAGCCCGGGCTTTTCAGGCACGTTGCAACTCAAGGTGGGGCCAAACGGGTGTTTCATGCGCAAAGAAATCCAAAGCGTCAAAGAGCTTCGCTACAAAAACATTGTCAGGCAGGGTCTGGACTACAGTTGCGGTTCAGCCGCCCTGGCGACGATCATCAAATACTACTACGGCCGAAAAAAGCTGACTGAACAGGACATCGTCAAAGATATCCTTGAAAAAGGGGACGATGCGCGGATAAAAGACAAAGGATTTTCATTGCTTGATCTCAAACAATACGCGGAACGGCAAGGCTTCAGGGCTGAAGGGTACAAAATAGAAGCGGATCAATTGTCGCAGCTGAGTATTCCAATCATCGTTCTGATGGAAGTCAAAAATTATAAACACTTTGTGGTACTCAAAGGAGTCAAAAACAATAAGGTGTATCTTGGCGATCCGGCCTATGGCCATCGTGTTGTCAAGTTGGAAGAATTTTCCAAATCCTGGAACAACATCTTTTTAGCCGTTCTCGGCACCAATCCGGACAAAGATCTGTATAAACTCCACCAACTCAATGTCTCTCAAAAAGATGCCTGGAGTCTTCGTCAGACAGCTCTCCCGCTTCACTTTATGACTCGCCCTTTTGAAATGAATTGTAACTGATGTTGCACGAAAAGGGGAAAATACATGTGGACATATAAACAAAGCATCGTTGTCCTCTTCTTTGTATTCGTCTTTCTGGGCGCAGCCCAACCGGCCCAGAGTTCCGGGATCCTGCCCGAGAGTATTCAGGCGCAGGCTCTCGCGGATACACAACTTGAGGAGATACGGGGAAAGTTCATGGGGTTCTATTTTTCCATGAACTATTCCATGTATTGGGATACGAGCGGCAACCAATTTGCCCTGAATGATGCGGCCGGTGGGGCGAATACGGATCTCGTCCGTGCTCCGGGGGATTCCTCGGTCCAGCTCAACAACCCCTTGGGAACGAGCACCGCCGTCATAGGCGATTTTCAGGGCGGAAGCGGTATTTTCCAAATAAACCAAGTTCCTGGAAACAATAATCTGGTGAATAACAGTCTGGTTCTTGATATAGCCATCTTTACACTCCAAGAATCACAAATAGGGCAAATGCAAAGCGTCCTTCAGGATTTTCTCCAATTCTAGTCGTTCACAAGATCGACAATGAACTTGAAGGACACCGGCTAGACTCAATTCCCCTTTTGACGACAGGTAGTACGGGAAGCGGATACCTAATGCTTTCAACGTGCTACCTGTTTTTTTGCTGCTCTTCCATTTTTTTGTGCTTTATGACAAAACCTGGTTGAAAAGACCGTATTTTCGTTGTAAAAGAGACATAAATAGTCCTCTCCGTTTTTTATTCCATACATATCAACATATTAAATCAGAAGCAGAGCACGGAGCGAAATCTGATGCATAGAATTGACATTCGCTGTGAATGCAATTTAGCTGCTCAAGCATTCTCGCCACCCCATTGCGATGATTGTGAAAGCCGTTACCCGGTGAAGATAATCGATATAAGCTTGGGAGGGGCCAAACTAGTATTCAACACCCTCCCATTCAATAATGACTATTTTACTCTCAAGCTTGAAGACTTTCCAAATATTGAAATTGTGGCTTATGTAAAATTTAAAAAAGAAAATCAGGCTATAGTTGTTTTTTATTACGACTCAGTCGAAAATGCGCAAAAAATAATTGAGATAGTACGAAAACACTACGAACACAAAAACCACAATTACTGTCCCTATTGCGGCCAAACCCACGCCAGTGGAAGTCTTTTCTGCCCTCATACCCAGTTAAGCTTGAACATTTACGACCCCGCCTACCTCAATGACCACGTCTGTCGAACGCTCCTCAAACGCATCAGTTGGCGATTGCACAATGTTGATTGCGACAAAGCCTGGTCTATTCTCTCTTCCCTCGACAAACAATTACTCAGTGTGCAGCCCACAACCGCACAATTGGAGATCGTAGGGACCTCTCCAGCCATGTTGAATCTCTTTTCACAAATCCGCAAAGTCGCCGCCACCGACCTCCCCGTTCTCATTCTTGGCGAAAGCGGAACCGGTAAAGAGCTCGCTAGCAAAGCTATATTCGAACGAAGTGACCGCAAATCGAAACCATTTATCGTCATCAACTGTGCAGCCATTCCCGAAACTTTGCTCGAGGCTGAACTTTTTGGGTACGAACGCGGCGCGTTCACTGGCGCGCACACGACCCGCCACGGCAAATTTGAGCACGCTGACGAAGGCACAATCCTTTTGGATGAAGTCGGAGACCTCCCCCAATCCCTTCAAGCGAAGCTCCTGCGCTTTCTTGAAGAAGGGACCATTGAACGCCTCGGCTCCAATACCCCCCGACAACTTGATATCCGCATCCTGGCAGCCACCAACCAGGACCTTGAAAGCAAAGTCCACAACGGCACCTTCCGACTTGACCTCTACCACCGGTTGAGCGCCTTCACCATTACCCTTCCCGCCCTGCGGGACCGCGGCGCCGACAAGACCATCCTCGCCAAATTTTTCCTCAACAAATTCAGTCAAAAATACAATTCCGGTCGCCCCATGGTCTTTTCCAGCACGGCGATTGGGGCCATCAACGACTATGCCTGGCCCGGCAATATCCGTGAAATGATCAATAAAATCCGCAAGGCAGTCGTCATAGCCGACTCGCATACTATTAGCACGGAAGATCTGGGGCTCCATACATCCCAACCCACGTCATTGGGCGCCCAAAATGAGGGACGGAAAAAGAAAATTGACAAAGCGACCCTCCTTGAAACGCTGGATGCATGCAGTTGGAACAAAAGCCTGGCTGCCAAAAGGTTATGCATAAGCAGACCGACATTGTACAAACTGACACGGGAGTACGGACTTCTATGAGGGCTGACTGTTGAAAAATTCCTTTTAACACAGGTTGTTCACAAAACCCACAGAGTTGGCGACACAACGTTCCAGATCACAGCGTATACATGCAAAGGTACGTGTTGGAACATATTGCAGTTTTGTTGCCATTGGGAAGGCTTGAGCGACCTGATAGGAGGGTGGTTCTATGCTGAAAAAATGTCTCCCCGCTTTTTTGCTTGTTCTATGCTTCGCCCCTCAACTGGCTCTGGCACAGGCAAAAATTGGTTTTTTTGATCTGCAGGAAATCATTCGCAGTTCTGAGGCTGGCAAGCAGTCCCAACAAGAATTGCGCCAGTTTGTTGAATCCCAGCACGCCCTCCTGCGATCTAAGCGTGACAACATCGAAAAGGCCCAAAAAGCGCTGCAAGATGCCCCAAAAAACAATGGTGAGCGGAAAAAACTGCAACAGCAATTAAATGAACAGATTGATGAGTACCGAAGCCTCAGCTCGCAATACCGCAGCGAACTCCAAAAAAGAGATGCCGCATTGACAAACTCAATAAATCGTGACGTACAGGGCATCGTTCACCGCATAGCGCAACAGATGAAGTTGACCTTTGTCTTCGAAACCAATGGGTGCGGAATAGTTGTTTATCCAGAATCTACCGATATCACAGAAGAAGTTATTCAAGAATACAACTCCGCCTTGATTTCTCAAAAGTGATTTTGACCATTCTGGACTTCAACCTATGGAGGGCTTGGTATGTTGCGTGTTATAAAACCAACCATTTACATCGCCTGCTTCCTTTTTTTCTGGACATCGATCTCCCCTGTCTATGGACAATCCAACTCCACAACCTCTCCCAAGGATGAAACAACAGAAATCGAACAGGGAGGAGCCCTCCTGGATCCTGGTCAATTTATTTGGGAGCCCGGCATACAGTACTCCCATACATCACGGACACGACTTTCCATCAGTGGTTTCACGATCTTTGAGGCTATTGTCTTAGGAAGAATTCAAACTGAAGACTCAAAAAAAGATGTCATCATGCCGTATATGAACTTCAAAGCAGGACTTTTAAAGAATCTCCAACTTGATATTAAAGTTCCATTTTTATATAGACGTGACCGTATCACTTCAGATAGCAATGATGACGACGAAAAAATCATAACTGACGCGAACCTCGGAGATATAGAAGCTGCGCTTTATACCCAGGTTCTTCGTGAACGGGGCGCGATTCCGGATTTAATCATAAACACCAGAGTCAAAAGCAGAACCGGCCAAGATCCGTATGACCTGGAAACAGACGATGACGATGATCCCACAGAACTTCCCACAGGAAGTGGTCATTGGGGAGTGTCATGGGGATTAACAGCCTCGAAAAGCAGCGACCCTGCTCTCCTTTTTGCCTCTTTAAATTATTACTATAATATAAAGCGAGATATTGGCGATGACATTGGCGAAATAGAACCAGGGGATAGCATAGAATACGGCTTTGGCCTCGCCTACGCTTTAAATGAACGACTCTCCAGCAGCATCTTTTACCAGCAGCGTATTTATGACAAAACCAAACAAAATGGGGAAGGGATAGACGGAAGCGATCTCAATGTCAGCACTCTCTATTTTGGCGCCAATTACGCCCTCTCACCGCAGCGCAGTATCAGCGTTTCCCTGGGCACCGGGCTTTCCGAGGACGCACCGGACGTCACCCTCCAGGTGAGTATGCCTATTCTCTTCGGGCTGGACGGATAAGGAGAAGCACCGCTTTGAATCAAGGGCCAAGACGGGTGGAATAGGGACAGGAGAGGGAGTCGCTCTCAAACGGCGAGCCGACTGGGGAGTATTGCCAAGCGTTTCATCTCACAGGTCGCCGGTGTAGCAACCGAAAATGACCGCGGAGACTAACGCAAAAAGGGGTTACAGCTTAAGCTGTAACCCCTTTGCATTCATGGTGCCGAGGAACGGAATCGAACCGCTGACACGGGGATTTTCAGTCCCCTGCTCTACCGACTGAGCTACCTCGGCGCATGGAAGCGCTTTCCCGTACGAAAGCGGGATGGTGCCGAAGGGGAGATTCGAACTCCCACGGGCTGGTGCCCACTAGACCCTGAACCTAGCGTGTCTACCAATTCCACCACTTCGGCAGCGGGAGAAAGATGTATCCAAATCAGGCCCGGTTGGCAACCCCTTTTTTCAGACTTCCACCAATTTTTTGGATCTTATAACTCGATATGTACATTTAACGATCTGAAATGTTTTATTAATTTCCCAGAAGGCCCGTTCTTGCGACGCGCTTCGTTTTGGGATACGTAAAAGGGCTCTTTTCAGGACGGAATGCCTTCACGCCGAAAGAGCAACCTCCCCTCCCGCTGGGCCTCAATGCCCCAGACAAACGGCGGGCGAATCGCCCAGGGTTGAAGCGGGTCTTTTTTCCGAACACGCGGAAATGGGTTTCGGCGCTGATTGCCACTGAACACATTGCCACGGGCTGTATAACAGAGACCAAGTGGACGATATATATGCATATTTTTCGAAGTCTGACCGACATCCAACCCCATGTGGCCCAAGGGTCCTGCGCCACCATCGGCAACTTTGACGGGGTTCACCTCGGTCATCAGGCCCTGCTCAGACGGGTCATGGACAGCGCGCGGAACAGCCGTTTGCCCAGTGTGGCCGTCACCTTTGACCCACACCCCTTGCGGGTTATCCTGGGCAAGACCCCCCCGTTTATCACTCTTACGGACCAAAAAATTGAGATCATGGACAAGTTGGGGTTGGATTACCTGCTCTGTCTCCCATTTACCCGTGAAATGGCGGGGATGGAGCCGGAGCAATTTGTCCTCACCTTCCTTATCAAAGGACTCAACCTCAAACACCTTGTTATCGGCTACGACTACGCCTTCGGCAAAAAACGTCGCGGGGACTTCTCGTTGCTCCAGGAATTGGGGACCAAATACGGATTTACAGCCGAACAAATCGGTCCGGTCCAAAAAAACGGGGATACCATCAGTTCGACCCGGATCCGGGAACTGGTTGAACAAGGACGCGTCCACGAAGCCCGCCCCCTTCTCGGCCGATGGTACCGGGTCGTTGGCAGTGTCGTTGAGGGGCGCAACCGTGGTGGGCGTCTTCTTGGGTTCCCCACAGCAAATCTCAAACTGATTGATGAATTGGCCCCACAGCCAGGAGTCTACGCCGTATGGGCCGAATTCCAGGGCCAAATCCATAAAGCAGTGGCCAACATCGGCTACAACCCGACCTTTGGCAATGACGCCTTGTCGGTTGAGGTCCATATCATGGATTTCAACAAGGACATCTACGGTAGCGAATTGCGGGTCCATTTTGTCGAGCGCCTCAGATCTGAGCGCAAATTCGACTCCTTGGACGCATTGATGGAACAAATCTACCAGGATATCGCGTCCGGGCGGGAACTTCTTGATCGTCCGGCCAACGCTTTGTAGCCTGCCTGCTTGGTCTGGCTTGTGTTTTTGGACTTGGGTCCCCTTTTCGTGTCCTTCGGACGCGAAGACGCAGCAACCTATGAACCCGCTCTTTGCTTTGCAGCTGTTGTCCACAGCAACGGAGATATCCCGTGATACTCATGCGCCCATTTTGCCGTCTCTGGCATGAGGCCATAAAAACGTATCGGACCGTGAACACGGTCCGCCTTCTTTTACTCGGTATCGTGGTTGGCGTGCTTTCCGGAGCTGGTGCCATTGTCTTTTTTGCCGGTGTAGAAGGTATTCGCTTCCTCTTATTGACCAAACTGGCCGGGATGTCCCTGCCGGCTCCGGCAGGCGAAGAACTTTTCCACGGTCATGCCGGCCCCAGTCGGCCCTGGTTGATTCCCGTCTTCACTACGGGCGTGGGGCTCATCACCGGGCTGCTGGTCTACAAATGGATTCCCGACACCCACGCCAACGGGACCGACGGCACCGACTCCATGATCAAGTCCTTTCACCGATTGGGCGGACTGATCAAGCCGGTTGTTCCCCTCATCAAAAGCGGCACAGCAATTCTGACCATCGCCTCGGGCGGCTCAGCAGGCCGGGAAGGGCCCATCTCCCAGATGGGAGCTGGCTTCGGCTCCTGGCTGTCGACCAGAATGGGGCTGACAGCCAAAGAGCGCCGCATCCTCCTGCTCTCCGGGGCTGCCGGCGGACTGGGCGCCATCTTCCGCGCCCCTCTGGGCGGCGCCCTGACAGCCATTGAAGTCATCTACCGCGAAGACTTTGAAACGGAAGCCCTGCTCCCCGCGGTTATCTCCTCCGTCGTCTCCTATACCCTGTTCACCCTGGTCTTTGGCACCGACCCCATTTTCGGCATCCCCCGCTTTTCCTTCAACGATCCTCGTGAACTGCTCTTCTATGCGGCCCTGGCCCTGGTCTGTTCCCTGACCGGCTGGTTTTACGTACGCACCTTCTTTGCCATCAAATACTCCGTTTTCGAACAGATCAAGAAAAAGGTCGGACTGGTCTGGACCACGACCCTTGGCGGATTGCTCATGGGCCTTTTGGGGATGCAGTTTCCCCAACTCTTAAGCGGTGGCTATGGCTGGCTGGAAATGGCTATGGTCGGCCAATTGTCGGTCGGCTTCATGGGGGCCATTCTCGTCGGCAAAACGTTGGCGACTTCCATCACCCTCGGTTCGGGGATGAGCGGCGGGATGTTCGCTCCAGCCCTCTTTGTGGGCGGTATGAGCGGGGGGATGGTCGGTTACACGGCCCACAATTTCTATCCCGGGATCGTCAGCCAGCCCGGAGGGTATGTCCTGGTCGGCATGGCCGCCTTTTTCGCCGGCGTGGCCAATGCCCCCATCGGCCCACTGATCATGGTCTGCGAACTGACCCAGGGCTATGGGCTTTTGGCCCCGCTCATGCTCGCTTCTGCCGTCTGCCTGGTCGTCAACCGCAATATCTCTTTGTATGAAAACCAGGTCGATAATAAATTCGACTCTCCGGCCCACATCGACGACGCGACTATCAATGTCCTCGAAGGGTTGCAGGTCAAGGACTATTACCAACGCGGCCAGGTCACGACCATGGAAGAGTCGACCACCTTCAAAGAAATTACTGAAATGATCACCAACTCCAACGAGCTCTATTTCCCGGTCTGCAATCAGAAGGGGCTCGTTACCGGAATTGTTGCGGTTCAGGATTTGCGCCGGGTCCTGTTCGAGGATTGTCTCTGCGAACTGTTGCTTGCGAAAGATGTTGCGCGAAATCCGGTTCTTCTGCATCCTGAAGACGATCTCTACACCGCCCTGCTCAAATTCGTGGACACGGATATGGGGCAGATTCCCGTCGTTTCTCCAGAGGACCCCAGACGCATTCTCGGGCTGTTGGCCAGGGAGGATGTCTTTATGGCCTATAAAAAGGCTCTTCAAGCCATAAAAGAATTGTGAGCGGCCCATGGATATACTCCGGACCGTGCGTGAAACCCTGACCTTTACTACTGAAACCTCGCCTCTGAAACGCACTGGAAAATGGCTCCTGGTGTACATCCTGATCGGAGTCATTGCCGGACTGGGTTCCATCCTGTTCCACACGCTTTGCGAATTGGGCATGCACTTTTTTCTGGACGGCCTGGCCGGATATCGTCCACCTGTTCCGGCTGGCGAGCATGCCTTGCTGCCCCCGACAGACACCCCCTTTTCCCGCTGGATTTTACTTTTCCTCCCGGCCCTGGGCGGACTGGTCAGTGGCTGGCTGGTTTACACCTACGCCCCGGAAGCTGAAGGCCACGGTACCGACAGCGCCATCGACGCCTACCACAACAAAGGCGGACAGATCCGGGGCCGGGTACCGATCATCAAGACCGTGGCCTCGGCCATTACCTTGACCACTGGTGGCTCCGGAGGGCGGGAAGGCCCGATCGCCCAAATCGGGGCCGGATTTGGCTCATTTCTGGGCAATCAGCTCGGCTTGTCCGAACGCGAGCGCCGGATCATGCTCGCCGCAGGGGTAGCGGCCGGTGTCGGGAGTATCTTTCGCGCCCCCATGGCCGGGGCGCTGTTTGCGGCTGAAGTGCTCTACCGTGAACCGGAATTCGAGTCGGAGGTCATCATTCCCGCTGGCATCGCTTCGGCGGTGGCCTATTGTATTTTCTGCCTTGTCTACGGCTGGGGCTCCCTCTTCCACGCCCCGAATTTCACGTTCACCAATCCCCTTGAACTAGGGCCGTACGCTCTTTTGGCCCTTGTTCTGACGGCCGGGGGCTTCGTGTACGTCAAATGCTTCCACGGCGTTCACGCGCTGTTTGCCAAAATCCCTATCAAAAACCACTTCAAGCCGGCCATTGGCGGTCTGCTCACCGGGGGCATCGGCTTTTTCCTGCCCCAGACCCTGGCTTTCGGCTACGGGGTCGTCCAACAGGCGATCAATGGAGAACTCGGCATTGCCCTCCTGCTCGGCGTAGCCCTGGGCAAAATCCTGACCACGTCCTTCACCATCAGCTCCGGCGGCAGTGGCGGCGTCTTCGGACCATCCGTGGTCATTGGCGGCGCGTTGGGCGGCGGAGTGGGGCAAACAGTGGACGCGCTCCTTCCGGGCCTGATCGACCCCGGCGCCTTCATCATCGTTGGCATGGCCGGTTTCTTCACCGCGGTGTCCAACACCCCGGTCTCGACAATCATCTTCGTCAGCGAGATGACCGGGTCCTACCACCTGCTTCTGCCCAGCCTCCTGGTCTGTTTCCTGTGCCAGATCCTGGCGCAGAAGGTGACCATCTATGTCGAACAATACGCCAACAAGCTCCAGTCTCCGGCCCATGCGGGCGAGTTTTTCGTGGACGTCCTCCAATCCTTCCGCGTTCGCGATCTGCTCGGTCAAATCCGCAAGTTCGTGACCGTTCCCGAGGGCATGTCGTTTGCCAAGTTCAAAGAATTCTTCTCCGACACCACCCAGGATTACTTTCCTGTGGTCAATACCCGCAATGAACTCAGCGGCATTTTCACCAACCGCGATATCCGAACTATCCTTTTTGCTCCGGAGGTCGACGACCTGGTTGTGGTCAAGGACATTGCCACGACAGACCTGATCACCACCAACCCGGATGAGGACCTGGGCACGGTGATGACCAAATTCACCAAAAAGAACCTCGACTGTCTGCCCGTCGTCGATGTCCAAAACCCGAACCATCTTCTCGGCATGCTCAGACGGCGGGAAGTGATCGCTTTTTACAACAATGAACTGGCGAAGATGAAACGCCAAGGCAACTCAGAGCGTTAAGGGGAGAAGACCGACAAGCAAAGAAGGGTAAGAACTACCGGCAGGTCCCTATACAGCGCGGCGCAAACAGTGGAGGTTTAGCCATGGCAGTCGTTCCCTGCTTGCCCGTGGACCATTTGACAGAGATCCCCGATGGCCTGTCCAGGGGCAGGATGCTGAAAAAGATTGCGTCCGATGCTAACGCCAGCCGCGCCGCAGTCCAAAGCTGTTGCGACCATATCGAGAAACGCTGACCAGTTTGGCTGGGCCGGTCCTCCGGCAATAACCACAGGCACAGGGCACGCCCGGACATGCGCAGCAAAGGCGTGCGGATCCTTCCCAAATCCAACCTTGACCACATCAGCCCCCAATTCGACGCCGACACGGATACAATGCCCGATCAATTCCGGATCCTGATCGTCCGCCACAGCCGGTCCGCGGGCATACAGCATCGCCAGCACTGGTATGCCAAGAGAATGCGCCCGCTCCCGCACGGCGGCCAAATCCGACAACATCTCTCCCTCAAAGCGGTTGCCGATATTCACATGGACGGAAACAGCGTCCGCTCCGCTGCGAAGCGCCTGATCCACAGAGCAGACCCCGGTTTTGCGGTACGAAGGCTCGGCATAGCGCGTCCCGCCTGAGAGATGGACCACAAGACGTTGGTCCAGGGCCAGCCGCGGAGCGCCCCAAACCTCGGCCGCTCCCTGATGCAGGACGACCCCCTGGACTGCTGCATGGCGGGCCACATGATCCACAAAAGCCGACGTATGCTCCAAGCCCGGCAACAGACCTTCAGTCAGCCCGTGATCGAGAGGGACAAGAACCGTGCGCCCACTGTGGGCATGGAAAAGCCGGCGAAACCGGCGTTGCAGACCAGCCATAGCCACACTCCTCTTTCGTGTCAGGACGGCATTCTTCACCTAGTGTTCAAAATCTGCTGGGCCTAACAGGGTGGGAAATGCTTTCAATGGCAGCAAAGCTGCAAAACGTTCAAACTCGCCTGTTCAGCGCTCTGTCCACAAGACCTGCCGTCCTTTGACTGTCCCCCAGCCCAGGGGCAAGCCGCGCCAGTACAGACCGACCCGTTTCCCCCCTTCGGCATGCGGCAGCCGCTGCCCCCTCAAAAGCGCCTCCAGCGGAGCGAGGGTGTCGACATCCACGCCCAGGGGGCCGGGAGCCGCAGGCAGGAGCCATCTGGCCCGGGGATCGAGCAGGATCCCCCCCTTCTTGCGCCGCCCGACGTACGCCCCTTGCCACCGCAGGCCCGGGGCGAGAACCGAACGCGCCTTGTCTGAAGCATAGATCAATTTCTCCCCAAAGGCGAAAACCCGTCCATAGCGAAGATGCTCTGCCGACTCACTGGGAAGATGGCGGAGGACTTCAGCCGTGACCTCCTCGCCTTTGGGAGCGAGCTCCGACCAGGCAGCCGTTTCTTGGAAGGAGTGCTGGCCGGCAGTTTTCTTTCGCAGCAGGGCCACAAAAAATCCCTGGCTCTCCGAGGCCTCCTCCTGAACCTGTAACACCCCCTGCTTGAGGCCCTGCGGGGCGCAACTCACCGAGGGCAGTGGCGATAACGGGTCCACAACAAGATCCAGGTGCTCAACAGCCCAGGCGATCTGTTCTTCATTTTCCCGGGGATTGGTGGTGCAGGTGGAGTAGACGATCCGACCGCCCGGCACTGCCAGATGGGCAGCTCTGTGCAGAAGGTTTCGCTGCAGTTCGACCAGGCCGTGGACATTGCCGTCATGCCAGACTTGGCGCACATTGGGATTTTTGGCCGCGGTCCCCCAGCCACTGCACGGGGCGTCGACCAGGATATGCGAAAAGGTCTCAGGCGCGAGGGGCAAGTCCTCACCGCGTTCCGAGACCGTGAGGACATTGGGCAGGGCAAGATGGCGCATATTGGCCCGCAACGTTTCCAGCCGGCTCGTGTTGGGTTCATTGGCCAGGACGACCCCTTGCGGTCCGACAAGCTGGGCCAGAAGCCCGGTCTTGCTCCCCGGACTGGCGCACAAATCCAGGACCGTGTCCCCGGGTTCCGGGGCCAGACAGAGCGGAGGCACCATCGACGACTTGTCCTGGATATAGACCCGGCCGAATCTGGCCGCCACACAGCGGCCCAGGGCATAGGGGCCCTCCGACAAACGGCGGGCCAGAGAAAACACCGGTTCCTGCAAGGCGGCAAATCTCTCTGCCGCCAGCATACCGTCCACATATTGCTGCTCTTCCGGTGTGCAAACCAGACGAAAATACCGCACAGGCACAGACACAAAACGATCCTTGGCTCTCATGCAACGTAAAAAAACCGGGACAGGGGCCGCACCCCAGGGGCGTTCATGTTGATTGGGGCTGTTATACCTCCCTGGCCACGGTGTCAAAAGGCCTGTCCAGTGTCCGCTCCCGTGCGAACACCGCCTGCAAGAGGCCGACCAATCCCCTTTCCCGCTTGACAAACCAAGAGACCATCCACTAGGCATAAAGCATGCGCAGGACTCAATTCAGCCACACGTTTCTCGCTCCCGTATCCACTGCTTGGTGGTGGCAATGGTGGCGTGTATCCTGTGGCCTGGCTGGAATCTGCCGCTGATATTGTAGGAATCCATCGCTTCTCTGGGCCGCAGGAAACCGTTTCCTGCGGCCTTTTTTTGACCTGCAACACGAGGGGAACCCATATGCAACGCCGTATCGCCTTGTCACTGATGCTCCTCATGGTTTTCCTGGGGACCACTGCCGTCTCTACCTCAGCCACCACATTGACCTATGCCAATTTTCCTCCCGCCCCCACATTTCCCTGCGTTCAGATGGAGCGCTGGGCCGATGAAGTCGAAAAACGCACCGACGGGGCATTGACCATCGAGACTTTCCCCGGTGGCACCCTGCTCGGGGCCAAACAGATCTGGCGTGGCGTCCAATACGGTCAGGCCGACATCGGCTGCATCAGCCTGGCCTACCAGCCGGGTCTTTTTCCTTTGATGTCCGTTATGGAACTGCCACTCGGGCTTCCTTCAGCTGAAACCGCGAGTACCCTCATGTGGGATCTCTTTACCAGCTATTCCCCCGAAGAGTTCGACAAGGTCAAAGTCCTGACCATGTTCACCTCAGCCCCCTCTAATATCATGAGCAAAAAACCGCTTCCCGACCTGGCCAGCCTCCAGGGCGTGGAATTGCGTGGCTCCGGTACCGCGTCCCGCATCCTCGAGGCCCTGGGGGCCACCCCGGTCTCCATGCCCATGCCGGACACCCCTCAGGCCTTGCAAAAAGGTGTTGTCCAGGGCCTTTTCTCCTCGCTGGAAGTCCTTAAAGACCTCAATTTCGCCGCCTATTGCCAGCACGTGACCCGTACCGATCTCCAGGTCTATCCCTTTGCCGTGATCATGAACAAACGGGTTTGGGAGGATTTGCCCGAGTCAACCAAGAAGATTTTGAACGAGCTTGGACCGGAACAGGCGGCCTGGACCGGCCGGTATATGGACAATCACGTCCAGAAAGCGCTCGCCTGGGCCCAAAAGGAACACGGTCTGACCACCCACGCCTTGTCGGCAACTGCATTGGAAGCCGTCCAACCCAAGCTCGACAAACTCATTGAGGAATGGGTCCAGGACGCCTCGGCCAAAGGACTTCCTGCCAAAGCGGTTTTGCGCGATATCAGCGCCCGTCTGGACAAAGCTGAGGCGAAAGGGGAATAGCCGCTATGAACGGCTCTTTGCTGAACAGGATTTCCTCGGCCCTGATGGTCATAGCCGGTGGCGCCCTGCTGCTCATGGTCGGCATCGGCTGTGCCAATATCTTGGGTCGCGCCGTGGGAATCCCCCTCAAAGGCACCTATGAACTCATGGGCTATTTCGGTGCTGTGGCCGGTTCCCTTGCTCTGGCCATCACCCAGATTGAAAAAGGGCACATCCGAATCGGTTTCCTGGCCCGGTGGCTGCCCAGGCGGCTCAGTGGCCTTCTCGACAGACTCGGCCTTTTCTGCTCCGCTATGCTCTTTGGCGCCATCAGCTGGCAATGCGGGCTCTTGGCCTTCTCCTTGTGGCATAGCGGCCAGGTCTCGGAGACACTGCGCCTGAATTACGCCATTTTCCCCCTGGCCGTGTCCCTTGGAACAGCATGCCTCGCTCTGGTCCTGCTCTTTGAAACCGCAATACTTCGTGAGCAACGCTGATGTCCCCTCTGGCTCTGGCCTTCTGCGGCATCGTGGCCCTGCTGGCCCTCCTTTTTGTCCTGCGCTTGCCGGTCGGCTTTGCGCTGGCCCTCGTAGGGTTTGCCGGCTTCTGGATGGCCATCAACCTCCGGGCAGCGCTTGGCATGGCTGGCACCGAAACCTGGCAAATCTTTTCTTCCTACGGCTTTACGGTGATTCCCCTGTTTATTTTCATGGGACAGATCTGTTTTCACAGTGGGGTCAATAAGCGCCTCTACCACACCGCCTTCACCTGGTTCGGGCCTATACGTGGCGGCCTCGGAGTGGCCACAGTCCTGGCCTGCGCCGGCTTTGCCGCCATTTCGGGCTCGAATACCGCCACCGCGGCGACCATGAGTACGGTGGCCCTGCCTGAGATGGATAAATACAAGTACCACCCGGTCCTGGGCAGCGGCACGGTGGCCGCAGGCTCCACCCTGGGAGTCGTTATTCCGCCCAGTGTGATCCTTATCGTAATTGGTCTGCAGACCGGGCAGCCCATCGGCAAGCTGTTCTGGGCCGCACTGATCCCCGGGGCGTTGTTGACCTTGCTGTTTCTGGTCACGGTTGTGATCGCCTGTCGCGTCCGGCCTGACATGGCCCCGGCCGGTCCGCCGACCACCTGGCGCGAAAAAGGGGCGAGCTTACCGGGTTCAATCGAAATGCTCATCCTGTTCGGACTGGTCATGGGGGGGCTGTTCTGGGGGTGGTTCACTCCGAGCGAAGCCGGAGCTGCCGGAGCAGGCGGGGCACTGGCCTTGAGCTGCCTCACGCGCCGCCTGAAATGGCCTGATTTTCTGGCGGCAGTCCAGGACACGCTCAAGATCTCCTGTATGATCCTGACCATCGTGATCGGGGCGGTTATTTTCGGTCGTTTTCTGGCCGTTACCCGCCTCCCCTTTGCCCTGGCTCAGTGGGTCACGGGATTGGAACTGCCCGCGGCGAGCATCTTGTTGTGCATTCTGGGGATCTATGTCATCGGGGGGGCCTTGATGGACGCTCTGGCCCTGCTGCTGATCACACTGCCCATCTTTTTCCCGGCTGCGCAAACGTTGGGTTTTGATCCTCTCTGGTTCGCTGTCCTGGTCACTATGGTCACCACTTTGGGGGCCATCACCCCTCCCGTAGGGGTCAACGCCTTTATCATCAGTTCTGTGGGTCAGACACCGCTTGGCAATGTGTACAAGGGAACAGCCCTTTTTGCCCCGGCTTTTTTCCTCTGTCTCACCATTCTTGCCCTTTTCCCGAGTCTGGCCCTGTATCTCCCGAACAGTTTTTAGCCCTAAAGACGATTCAAACGGCATCATTTCCCATGAGTCCGCCCCAATTTCTCGAAATCACTCCTGAAGAAGCCAACAGCAAGGTCCTGTCTGTGCTGCAAAACCGCCTCGACGGCCAGGTCCCTCGCAGTGCGCTCATGAAATGGATTCGCACCGGACAGGTTCGGGTCGATAAAAAGCGGACCAAGCCCTTCGACCGGGTGCAGCCGGGCCAGATTCTCCGCCTACCGCCCCAGGCGACGCTCAAATCCGCATCCTCTCCTGGGCCCCCGCCCGCTCTCAAACTCGAGCGGATCGCGGAAACCGAGACGCTTTTGGTCCTCGCTAAACCGGCCGGACTTCCCGTCCAACCGGGCAGCAAACACGGCGCCAGTCTGGTGCGCGAACTTGCCAAAGCATATCCAGAAACCCCTTGGCCGCCCCAACCGGTCCACCGCCTGGATAAAGACACCTCAGGAATCATTCTGGTCGCAAAGCGCGCCGATGTCTTTCAAATCATACAACAGGCCTGGCAGCGCGGCGAGGTCCAGAAAGACTATCTGGCCTGGTTGGCTCCTGGAGATGACGTGGGTCCGGGGTGGCATACCTGGCGTGACCGAATTGAGATTTGTCACACCGACCGCGGTGAGAAAATGTGCTGTACGGAAGGGGGTAAGGAGGCAATCCTGCATCTGCGGCCTCTGCGCCGCAACAGTCTCGGGGAAATCTTGGTGGCGATCCAGTTGGAAACCGGTCGCAAGCACCAAATACGGGTGCAATCGGCCAACCGGGGACTGCCTGTGGTCGGCGACCGGAAATACGGGCAGACTTCGCAAAAAACAGGACTTATGCTCCATGCCTGGCGGTTGGGGTACTCAGAGGCACTCTGGACCCATCTCCCACCTTGGCACGGTGAGTACGCTGTTACTGCGGCGGATGTGGCGTTGGTATAACCCTCTGGTGCCGATCCCCCGCTCGACAACAAAGCGGACAACGGCCCCCTCCCGTTCCCGGAGGCGGCCCAGAAAAATACTCTTTCAAGCCACGAGTGCGAGGTTGGCGCGCTCGCAGGGTCCCTTGTCTTTTTAAACGGGCAGGGAGAGAAGGTGTTTCAACACAAAACGAAATGCTGCGCGTCCAGTGCCCTGCACGCTCGCATCAGGCCGGGACGGTCACTCCAAGACGAGAGAACCAGGAGGGATTTTCCTGCATAAAACGCTGGCTGCGCTGGAGATCTTCCAGGCAATGCGGCTCCAGGGTCACGCCCGGGGCCAATTCAAGGTACTGGAGCCCGTCGAAGAATTCCTCCCAAGGAACCCCTCCGTCACCCAGACCAAGATGGGTGTCCATCTCCCCTTCGTTGTCATGCAGATGGACATGTTGCAAAAAAGCGCTCAGGGATTGGAGCCAATGTCCGAGATCGCTGCGGCGACATCCCCCTCCAAAGCAGTGCCAATGCCCGATATCCAAGCAGAATCCGACATCGTGGGCGCTGAGTTCGATCAAGAGGTCATTTAACAACCCCGGGTCCTGCTCACAGGTGTTTTCCAAAAACAACGGAGGATGATCCGGCCAGCCGTCCAGAAATTGGGTCCAGGTCACCACCGAACGTCCCAGCCATTGAGAAAAATGCTCCTCATACATCGGGGTGAAGTGGGCGTGGCCAATGAGATGCTCAGGATTGTAAACAGCTGTTACTTCGAGGGCTTGACGCAACCTGGTCCGGGTAGCCTCCAGAATAAGCGGGTCCAGACTTCCGGGCTGGAGATCGACGAACGGTAAATGGACGGCACAGGAGAGACCGGCAGCGGCCAATTGATCGGCAACCTCCGCGTGCCACGAGAGGTCGTACTGCAACGAGACCGTGTCCAGCCCGATTTCCGGGGCCAGACCGTTCTCGATAAAAAAATCCAAGTATTTTGGATGACTTTGTATATACCGCAAGGGAAGGTTCACGAAATAGGTCCCCACAGTCCCCCCTTTTCATCAGCGTCAAAGACGCCCTGTCGTTTTTTGTGTCCCCCATTCGTTCTGTAGCGAAAAGTGGCATAAATGTTAAGTTTGGATCCTGAATAAAAAATAAAAAAAGCTAAACACTTATACGCGAATGACAAAATGGTAGCTGCCTTCCGCCCGGGACAGGGCCGGTACTGGGCCAGTTCGTGGAGAGCGGCAGAACATTGCATGACGCCAGATTTCCGGAGCGTTGGAAAAAATCAGAAAAGGAGGAGAGCTTGGTCATGCCCATAGGCTGCGCAAAGCCAGAGCCGTAATGGACACAAAAGGATCTGGTCAGTTCAAGGCAGGGGATTTTTGCACTTGGGGGGCTCCCACGTCCCCGGCACCCATTCCTCTCCGACGATCTTCCATTGCGAGGAATGTTGCCAGTACAGCCGTTTCACCCCAATATCCGAATAGCTCGGGCTACGGAAATGCTGCTCAAAGACGGTGACCCAATACCCTGGGCCGGGAAGCACCTGAACAGGCCCAATTTCGAGTTCGATCCAGTCATAGCGCTCAAAGAGGTCCTCTTTGCGGCGCTGGAAGCGTTCAAAAGGCGCATCGTGGGCTCGGCTGAATTTCGAGGGGGCATAAAAGGAAAAAAACGTGTCGGAGCGTGCTTCCCAAGCCTCGGCCCAAGCCTGCACCTGACGGACAAGCTCGTTTTCGGTGCTGGCCTCAGCCACAGAGAACTCGGAGGCGGCTGTCTCACCGATGAACACGGGCGTGCGCTGCAGAGCGAACAGGGAGGAAAGTCGCTTGAGCATCGGGGTCCGCAGGGCGATGCATCCCCGGGTGTCACGGGGAACAAGAGGTTTTCCCCGACCGTGCAGCCAAATGCCGTACCCGGTTTTCCCGCGCAACCGGTCGACCGGATTGGGGTAATTCAAAGGAAAGGCGAGGTTGCCGTAGAGTTTTTCGGGCAGTCCTGTTTGACGACGGGTCATGAAATACACCCCTTCCGGGGTGGCGAGATCTCCTTCGCGCCATTTGTCCCCGCCGCTGCTGCCGGTGGAGCATTGCCAAACCAACTGCGTTGATGTGGCGTTTGTCCACACCAGCCGCTGCTCGGCTTTTTCGACCACCAAAAAACAGGCCGGGCCATGCTCCGGCGAAACGGGGGGCACCTCCCAGCCAGGGGCTGGTGACGGAAAAAAACAAAGGATAAAAGTGGTCCAAGCGCCGGCTAGGAGGGCGAAGCGGTGTCCCATTGCAGACGTATCGGCCCCCCCGGTCCGCCAAGCAAAAGTTGGAACGGCCCGTCCTCCACGACAACAGGGAAGCGGACTTCGTAAAATTGGAGCCAGGGCTTGGCATAGGGAAAGAAGGTTTCCAGTTTGGGATGCGGCCACTCCAGGGGGCGCAGGTCCACCGGGTCGATCCGGTTGCCGGAATGAACCAGCTGCAAGCGCCATAACCCGTCAGACCAATCCAGCTGGGCCAGCTTCGAATCACTACTCGACAAAGCAACGACAAAGGTCGCTCCCTGGCGGTATTCCTGGCTCTGCGCGTCCTGCATGGCCGCCGATTCCTGAGGAGAAAGGCCGTACTCCGCTTCCCAGCGGCGGACAAAGGAATCCCTCCACGGCTCACTTTTATACGTTGCCCGGATGCGGATCCGGGTCTGGAGCCCGGAATAGATCTGCCCCATCCTGGTCCACTCGGCCGTGGTTGCAGCATGCGAATGGCTCACATCCGGCCACAGGGTCTGTTCCGCCTGCCGCCAGGTACATGCTGAAAAAAGGACGAGGATCAGGACAATGCCTCCCCAGCATTGAGCAGTGCTCCACTTCATACATCTTCCCCCCGGCCAGCGCGGAGCAATTCATCCCTGGTAAACAGTGCCGTCAGGGAATAGCCAGCATCACGCAACCGCTCCCGCCCGCCTTCAAGTCGATCAAGGACACAATAGACCCCGGTAATCTCCAACCCGGCCGCTGCAACCCGCTCGCAGGCGGTCAACAGGCTCCCGCCGGTGGTGACCACATCTTCGAGTACTGCAACGCGCATCCCATCGGAAAAATTGGCCATCCCCTCCAGAAACTGATTGGTCCCATGCCCTTTGGCCTTTTTGCGAACAATACAGGCTGGCAGTCCACGTCCTTGGATATGCGACAAGACGCTCACTGCGCTGACCAAGGGGTCGGCGCCCAGAGTCATCCCGGCCACCCCCTGAACATCAAGGGGTAACAGATCCAGGAAGAGAGTTCCCAGCAAATAGCCGCCTTCGGCGTGCAGGGCGGTTTGTTTGCAATCGAAATAGTAATCGCTTTTGCGTCCCGAGGTGAGGGTCACTTCCCCTTCGATGTACGATTTCTCGAGCAGTAATTGCGCCAGACGCTGCTTGGGGTTGTGCATTATGGAATCCTTTCCTCTCGTCGTGATTCGGCCCCAAAAAATCAAGGGCGAACATTGTGCTTCTTCAGAGGCCCTCCGCCCCACTTCGCTTCCCGGGGGAACATCGCGAGTCGAAAGATGCCTCAGTGGCAAACCGCGATGCTGCCGGTCCTGTCACTCAATCTCGTCGCTCGCTTCAGTGGCAAAGACCCGATCAAGGATAAGGGACTCGTACCGTAAATAATAGCCGGTATCAAAGAGTTCATCGAGGGTTTGCGGCGTCAGGTGGGCGGTGATTTCCGCATCACCCCGGACCAGTTCCGGAAACGACGTGCCCGCCTCCCAGGAGGCCATGGCCACGCGCTGGACCATTTCATACGCCTTTTGCCGTTCCAATCCGCTTTCAACCAGTGCCAGGAGCACCCGCTGCGAAAAAAACAACCCATGGGAAAGATCCAGATTGCGGTCCATATTCTCCGGCAAGGTTTGAAGCCGTTGGAGCATGCCCGTCAGCCGGTGCAGCATATAGTCCATCACGGTGGTCGAATCAGGCATGATCACCCGTTCGACCGAGGAATGACTGATATCCCGCTCGTGCCACAGGGCCATATTCTCCATCGAGGCCAAGGCGTTCGTACGTACCAGGCGGGCCAGGCCGGATAAATTTTCCGCTGAAATCGGATTCTTTTTATGGGGCATGGCCGAGGACCCTTTCTGCCCTTTGCTGAACCCCTCTTCGATTTCCCGGACTTCGGTGCGTTGCAGATGGCGCAGCTCGACACAGAAACGTTCGATGCCCCCGGCCATAAGTGCCAGGGTGCTGAAATACTCGGCGTGCCGGTCGCGCTGAATGATCTGGGTCGAAATCGGATCCACCCGGAGACCTAAATGGCGGCAGGCAATGGCTTCCACCTGGGGCCCAAGATGGGCATACGTCCCCACGGCCCCGGAAATCTTGCCGACTTCGATCCCTTTCAGGGCCCGCTGCCACCGTTTTTTGTGCCGAACGCCCTCGGCATAGAATCCTGCCAGTTTCAAGGCCAGGCTGGTCGGTTCCGCATGAACACCGTGGGTGCGCCCCATGACCACCCGTCCTCGATGCTTTTGAAGCAGTGTTTTCAAGGCCTTGAGATATTCATCCAACGCCTGCAGAACCATATGTCCGGCACGGCTGAGCAAAACCCCATTGGCCGTATCGACAATATCCGAGGAGGTGCACCCGAGATGGATATAGCGTGACGCAGGGCCGACTTTCTCCTCCACAGCCGTGAGAAAGGCGATCACATCGTGTTTGGTTTCTTTCTCGATCGTCAGGATACGTTCGAGATCAAAATCCGCCCGTTGGCGTATCTGTTGCATCTCCTCACTGGGAATGATCCCGAGTTCATGCCACGCCTCACAGACAGCCAGCTCGACCTCAAGCCAGACACGAAATTTGTTCTCCAAACTCCACAGCCGGGTCATTTCCGGACGGGAATAGCGATCAATCATCGGGCGATGCCTCCAAAATATGAACAATCCGACAGGGGGGCAAAAAAAAGGCAGCCGGTGGCTGCCTTTGGCGGTACGTATGGGATGTTACGAAGAACTGGATTCGGGCGCGGATGACGAACTCGTTCCCGACGAGGTATTCGAACTGGACGATGTCTCAGTGGACGCCGTGCTGGAGTCGCTCGTGGATTCGCTCGGCTTGCTCCCGTTGCCGTTGGCGCTGGCTGTCCCCTGACCGTAGTCCGTGACATACCATCCACCGCCCTTGAGGATAAAAGAGGTGTTCGAAATCAATCGCTTCGAATTCCCTCCGCAAACAGGGCACGGCATCTGCCGCTCTTCAAAATCCTTTTGCCATTCCTCAAAGACTTGCTGACAGTCCTCGCAACAATATTCATAGATGGGCATTGGGCTTACCTCCACATCCTCGAACAAAATTTCCCTACGTGCGCATAGATAAGCAACAGGGAACGGATGTCAAGACTTAAGCCTTGCCAGCGGCAGCCTTCGCTTCCTTGATCCGCATTTTCATGCGTTTCTTGCGCCGTTGGCGACGGCGGTCGATTTCTCGTTTCCGTTCGATTTTCTTATGGCGCGACATAGTTCCTCCTTTCCAAAAAATAAGAGTGTCTTTTATCCCGAAATGGTGTCTTTTGTCCAGTCCCTAACGGTGTGACCCCAACCAGGGTCCACAATACTCCCCAAATCCCTGCCCCTCAACAATATCTCTTTAAAACACCAGGAGCTTTTCGTGACAGAATCAGGAAACGACATGCAGATCATAGCCCCGGGTCCCCAGACCGAGTTCGGCCGCGTAGGCAAGCAGATGGCCACCATTGGTCTCCGGGTGCACAGCCTGAAATTTATCGTCTCCGGGACCGCAGGATTCCGGTAAGGCACTCGACGTCAGGGCCGGGGACTGGTTCACCAAATCGCAGCTCGCCTGGTCCAGCGCTACCGGGTCCCTGGAGGCCAAGATCCCGATATCGGGACAGATCGGGGCATCGCTGTGTCCGATGCAGTCACACCCTGGCGTGACCTGGGTGACAAAGTTGACGTAGACCAGCGGTTGGCTGAAACAGCCCACGACAGCAGCAGCATATTCGGCCATACGCTCCTGAAAAGCGGTGACCGAACTCGTCCAATCGACCTGGAGCGCGTTATGCCGGCAGGCCAGGATACAAGCCGCACAGCCGATACATTGCGCCGTGTCCAATAAAAGAGTCTTCGATTGGCTGTCAATCGTCAAAGCACCAGCAGGACACACCGGAAGGCATTGGCCGCAGCCTGTGCAAAGATGGTGATTGACCCGAGGAGCCAATCCGCTGTGTTGCTGGAGTTTTCCCCGACGCGAGGCGCAGCCCATGGCGATATTTTTCAGCGCTCCACCAAAACCGGCCAGGTCGTGCCCCTTGAAGTGACTGGCAACCAGCATAGTGTCAGCAGCGGCTATATCTCCGGCAATGTAAGCGGTCTGGATGTGACGGCCGTAAAAAGGGACCGCTTGCTCGTGGGAGCTGCGCAGACCGTCGGCGATGAGAACCGGCGCTCCGAGGATATTGGGATCGAAGCCGTGTTCGGCGGCCAGCAGGCTATGGGAAACCGCCTCGCCGCGTTGCCCGACGTAGAGGGTATTGGTGTCGGTGAAAAAGGCACGCCCTCCGGCCTTGGTGATGAATCTGGAAAACGGCTTCAGCCATAGAGGGGACAGGAAGCCGGTGGCCCCCTTTTCCCCGAAATGGACCTTCACGGCAACGAAGTGGCCTGGCTCAAAACAGCTGTTGAGGCCAACGCGTTTCAAAAGCCGCCGCAATCGAACGTCATATGGCGCCTTGCGCGACGTTCTGAGATTCCAGAAATACACGGAAGCAGTCATGGTTGATCAAAATACCCGGAAAGGGTTGCCGTGCGTTCCAAACGCCACGGACTATTCCCGTGTGCCGCAAAGACATCGGCAATGGCGGTGCGGTTGTGCTCAAACACCTCGGTCTCCTCGGCGGTGATTTGCAGGATCCAGGGAGCTTCTGGAACCACACGGACCCGGAAATACCGCAGGCCGATCCGAAAAAGACGGTCTTCAATGGCCTCCACTCGGCGCAATGCTGAACACGTGACCACTGTTTCGTAGGCAAAGCGCGTCAGCAAACAGGGACGCGACGGCTGGTCCGGCCAGTCAAGCGCCCAGTCACGAGCGATTTCGCGCACCTCGGTTTTACTCAATCCGACATCAGCCAAGGGACTCTTGATCCCAAGGAAACGCAAGGCCCGACGCCCTGGCCGAAAGGCCTGGCCATCGGACTCTTGGCTGCCCTCGAGCACCCAGGGTCTGCCGTGGGCCAGCCCCCAGGCCCGAAGTTTGGCAAAGCTCTCGTACTTGCAGTGAAAACAGCGTGAGATCTGGGTCTGCCGTACAGCCGGATGGGCCAAAGGATCCACCGTCAGGACGTGCCCCGCCCGGCCCAAAACCCCCTTGGCCCACTCGGTTTCTGAAGCGGTCATGTGCGGACCGACGAGAAACACCGGCTGGAAATCCAGTTCGAAGCGGCAGGCGGCGGCCCACAAGAACCGGCTGTCGATCCCGCCGGAAACGGCTATGACACCGGGCTGCAGCCCCCGCATTCTGTCACGCAGGGCGTGGATCCTGTTTGCATCCGCAGCATCACTCAGAGCAGATCTTCTCCTGGGGCTCAGTCAACAGGAACTCGCCCTTTTCAATCCACGACTTCAAGGTATCGGCCACTTCCAGCGAATACGTGGCGCTGGTGACAGGGACGGTGGGAACACTCTTGCCGTTGACTTGAATTTCCCCCCCTAACAATTCCTCAAAGCTGGCGTGCTGCAGAATCCGGCCCACGCCCTGGGGATAATCGTGGCCGTAATCAACGATCGGCATGTGGATCTCACTGTTCGATACCCCGGTATACCAGGCAATATCCTCATTGAGCACGGGAATAGGAATTCCGAGGCCGACCGACAGGGAGCACCCATAACCGACAATACTCACACCACGGGCAAAACGGGGATCCATGCCCGCCATTTCGCCCTTGACCATAAGGGTTCCGGACGGGGTCAGGGGAATACCGCGCTCATTGCGCGACGGCTTTGGATTGTGCTGGGTCCCTGAACCAAGGACATAGCCCACCGAGCCCCCGAGAAATATCCTGGTCCCCAGCCCAATGGTCCTGAAGTAGGGATCGTTGAACAGGGGACTGAGTTCTCCGGCTGTGGCAAAGTTTGCATTGCCCAGATTCGGCTTCAAGGGTCCCATGTAGGTGTACTTGGTCCGGCTGGTCAGATTCACGGCACAATTGTAGTTTTGATAGGCGTTGCGCGGGTTGAACATCCAGCAATTTTTGAAACTCGAGAGGGTGACATCCTTTTCCAGCGCTGTGCGGGGATAGCAGTCCGTTCCATAGGCTTCGGCCTTCATATGAACAGTCTTGCCACGGATCAAATCCTCGATGACATGGCCACCGCCGTACTTGAATTGCCCGGGATACACTTTGTTGAGTGGGTCGTCCTCGGCTGGTTCAGTGGCGCCGAGAAAGGCGTCTACTGCCGCCAGGCCGCAATGGACAGGCACGCCGTTGAGCCACATCCGGGAAACCTTCATCGTCGGCGGTTGCTGCCCGATATTAAAGACCATGCCAGAAGAACACATCGGCGAAAATGTTCCGGTAGTGACCACGTCAACCTCTTTGGCTGCCTTGACCTTCCCCTCACTCCGGACTAGTTTGCTCATTTCCCGGGCATTGAGCACTACAGCCTTGCCCTTCTCGATTCGCGCGTTGATTTCTTGCAACGTTTTGGTCACTTGCGTCGCCATCTGATTCCTCCACACATTCTCTTATACACCGAATCTGGGCTGCTTCTCGGATGAAACAGCCCGTCATTGTTCATAAAGTCTACATGACCGCCTGCGACGTGCGCCTGCAAAAAGCGCTGTGCCCCTTGCGGAACGTGGCAAATTATCCCAATTCAGGCCAGGAAGCAATCAAGCACTCATGTCTGCAAACAAACCGGTTTGGCATCTTCCTGCACATGAACTGAAATCCATCGTGCGTTCCCATCTGGCGCAAACCCGCTCTGAAACTGAAATCAGGCGCTGGTTTGACCCGCTCGATTTCACCGTCCGTTCACAACCGTTCACCCTTGTTATCGGCTTTCCCCACGCCTTTTTCCACGACCCTTTCATTGCAGCCTTCCAGACCGATTTCGAGCAGGCGGTGGCCGACACGTTGGGAAGCGCCACGGCACTGCGCTACGCCTGCCCGCAACCAGGAGGAAGCACCACGGCCCAGCACGTCTCTTTGGTGGCCCCGCGCAAGCACACGCCTCCCACCAATGGTTCAGACAGCTACACTTTTGAAAATTTTCTAACAAATAAAAAAAATTACTTTCCCTACGCCTCGGCCCGTGAGGCCATCGCTGCGCCGGGGAAAAAATACAACCCCCTCGTCCTGAGCGGCGGCTCCGGAACCGGCAAAACCCATCTCTTAAAAGCGATGGCCCAGGCCTTTCGCGATCGGTTTCCGGAACAAAAAATTCTCTATTTTACGGTCGACGATCTGCACACCTTTTACAAAGAGGCCGGTGGGGATATGGCCCGGAGTTCCCTGATCGCCTCCCACCTCTTGCTGATCGATGACCTGCAGTCGCTGCAGTTGTACAACTACCTGCAAACCGAATTGCTGCTCATTTTCAACGCCCAATACGAACAAAGCGGCCAACTCGCCTTTGCCTGCCGCGGCAAACTCCCGGAATGCGGTTTTTTGGAACCAACGTTGCTTTCCCGTCTGGAATGGGGGCTGATGGTCCATCTCAAGACCCCGGACCTGGAGCTCCGCGTCCAATATCTGCACACCGCTAACCAAAAAAAGCGCCTCGGCCTCAGCCGGAGGCACATCTTGCTCCTCGGGCAACACTTTAAAGATTTTAGGTACTTACAAGGTGTAATAACAAAGCTCTGCGCCTATAAGGAACTCATTTCCCCTGAACTCAACGACGAGGCGCTGTTTCAGATCATCGGCAGCCTGGATTCCAGCAAACCAACAGCCGTGTCTCCCGAACACATCTTCACCATCGTCGCCACCCATTTTGGGATCACCTACCAGGACCTGCGCGGGGCAAGGCGTCTGCGGAGCATTGTTTTTGCCCGGCAAATAGCCATGGCCCTGTGTCGTTCGGAACTGGGGCTGTCCTACCCCCAGATTGGGCGACTCTTTGGGGGTCGCGACCACACCACCGTCATGCACGGTATAAAAAAAGTACAAAAATTACAGAAAATTAACCATGAAACGAACACACTTTTCAACACTTTGAAACACCAATGTCACAGTTTGGCTGAACAACACCCCTGACCCCTTGCCCGGTGTGCGATATGTCACCATACTGTTCACATCTTTTACAAGAAAAAAATAAATATTTTTAGGAACTTAAATAAGAAATGCACAAAGAAACCGCCCCTAATTACAACGACTAAAGGAAGAACTATGTTAGTAAGAATCAGTAAAGAACAAGTTCTCTCTGGATTTCAAAAGGCAGCCGGCATCATCCCCATGAAAACTGGAGCGGCTTTTTTGCGCACCATTTGGCTTGAGGCCAAAGACAACCACCTCACGATCATGTCCACGGACTCCAAACTCGAATTCAGCGGCAGTTATCCGGCCCAGGTCGAAACTCCCGGCTTGATCGGAGTCCCAGGGAAAAAATTCTACGACCTGTTCCGGAAACTTCCTCCCGGCGAGATCACCCTGCATGCAGCGGACAGCGAGGACCACGTCCTTTTGGAGCAGGGAAGGCGCAAATACAAACTCCCGACCAACGACGCCTCATGGTTTCAACCTTTTTCCGCCTTTCCCGAGGATGAGGCGGTGCTGTGGTCCGGGGATTTCCTCAAGGAAATCATCAACCGTATCACGTATTGCGTAGCGGACGACGAAAGCATGAACGGCATGAATTGCCTCAAGATCACCCCTTGGCCCAACAGCGAGGCTGTGGAGGCCTGTGGTCTCAATGGGCACCAATTCGCGCTGATGCGCTTTTTAAATCCCGATATCCATGCTATCTTGCCTCAAGACGATGAGGGGGAGGACAGCGGCATTCTCATCGCGAAAAACTACCTCCTGGAACTCAAAAAATGGCTCAGCAGCGATGAGATCTATTTCACCATCGATCAAAAGCGCCTTTTTTTCACCAACGGCAAGAAAAACGAAATTTTCAGTCTCCCGCTGAGTACGTATAAATTTCCCAAGTATGAAACTTTCTTATCAAATTTCCAGAACGAAACCTCGAAGCTGAACATCGGGCGCGACGAGATCCTGGATGCCCTTGAGCGGGTGGCCCTGTTTAACACCGAAAATCAGCGCTGCTCCTACTTCGTTTTTGATTCCACCGAAATGATCGTGTATAGTCAGGGGCAGGAAACAGGGGAAGCGACGGAATCCTTGGGCGTTGAGTACAGCGGGGATCTCAAGAAAATCGCTTTTCCCACAACCACTCTGATCGAAGTCCTCTCTCATTTCCAATCCGAAATGATCACCTTCGAATTCACCGGGGTTGAAGGCCCTTGTAAGATCACTGGGAAAGAGGATTCAGGCTATCTCGTGGTGGTCATGCCCATGCATGTCGCCGAGGAAACCTATTACGTCGAAGAAGAAACGGAAAACGACTAACCTATGGAAAAAAATCAATACACCGCAGACAGCATCACGATTCTCGAGGGCCTTTCCGCGGTCCGCAAGCGCCCAGCCATGTACATCGGATCCACGGATCTGCAAGGGTTGCACCACCTGGTCTATGAAGTGGTCGACAACGCCATCGATGAGGCCATGGCCGGGTATTGCAACCGGGTCAAGGTGACCATTCACCTCGACAACAGCGTGACCATCTCCGATGACGGCCGCGGAATTCCTGTGGATATGCACCCCAAACAAAACAAGCCGGCGGTTGAGGTCGTTATGACCGTTCTGCACGCCGGTGGGAAGTTTGATAACGAAACATACAAGGTTTCCGGTGGATTGCACGGCGTAGGTGTGTCTGTGGTCAATGCCTTGTCCGAATACCTCGAAGTGACTATCCAGCGCTCGGGAACCAAATACCACCAGCGCTATGAACGCGGTCTGCCCAAAAGCGAACTCGAAGAGCGCGGCCCGACCCACCGTACCGGGACCACCATCCGTTTTCGTCCTGACGAAGAAATATTCGCCGACCTCAATTTCACCGCCGCAACCTTGACCAAGCGGTTCGAAGAATTGGCCTATCTCAACAGTGGTCTGGAAATCGCGTTTTTCGACGAACGAACCCAGGAAAGCCAACGTTTTAAATACGACGGGGGAATCCGGTCCTTTATCGAAAATCTCAACGCCGATGAAGGGGCTTTGCATTCGATCGTTTACGGGCACGGGGAGGTCGAGAATGTGGCCATCGAATTCGCCCTGCAATACAACGGCGGGTTCAAAGAAAATGTCCATTCCTTTGCCAACAATATCCGGACCAAGGAGGGCGGCTCGCACCTCTCAGGTTTTAAGACGGCGCTGACCCGGAATATCAATACCTACCTTCTTCACGCTGATCTTCCCAAGAAATTCAAGACCAAGATTACCGGCGACGATGTCCGTGAGGGGCTGACGGCCGTGGTCTCCGTGAAACTCCCCATGCCCCAGTTTGAGGGGCAGACCAAGACCAAACTCGGTAACAGCGAAGTCGCCGGCCATGTGGCCTCTGTAATCTCCTCCCATCTAGGCACCTATCTGGAAGAAAACCCCAAGGACGCCAAAGCAATCGTCGAAAAGATCGTTGATGCCGCCCGAGCCAGGGATGCAGCGCGCAAGGCCAAAGACCTGGTCCGCCGCAAATCCGCCTTGGGCGACAACGCCCTGCCTGGAAAACTCGCCGACTGTCAGAGCAAGGACCCCAAGGAGAGTGAACTCTTTATCGTTGAGGGCGATTCGGCAGGTGGTTCGGCCAAGCAGGGACGGGACCCGAAATTCCAGGCCATTTTGCCTCTGCGGGGCAAGATTTTGAATGTCGAAAAGACCCGTTTTGACAAAATGCTTGAAAATAAAGAGATCAAGCATCTTATCACCGCCATGGGGGCCGGAATCGGTGAAGAGGAAATCAACCTCGAGAAACTGCGGTATCACAAAGTCATCATTATGACCGACGCCGATGTTGACGGGGCTCACATCCGGACCCTGCTGTTGACCTTCTTTTTCCGGCAATACCCGCAATTGATCGAGCATGGCTATCTGTATATCGCGCAACCTCCGTTGTACCGGGTGCATAAGGGAAATTTCGAACGTTTTCTTTCCACGGAAAACGAACTCAAACAATACCTCATGCAACGCATCAGCGATGAATTAAAGGTCACGACACCTTCTGAGCACGCCTTTGAAGGGCAAGCCCTAGTGCAATTGCTGGATTCTATTGTCGCTTTGCAAGATAAAATGCGGGATGTGGCCAACTTCGGCGTTCAAGAGGATCTGTTTTGGGATATACTCCAATACGGACAGCGCTTGCGTCCAGAGACGTTGCGCGATTCGGAACTCTATACACCGTTTTTTGAATATATGGAGCAGCTCGGCTACGATCTTGAGGTTGAGGAAGAAGAAGAGGAAGAAGAAAGCCGTTGGTATTTGAATATTATCGATCGCAATGACCACCGGGTCCATCTCGGTATCGAGTTCTTCAACTCAAAGCTCTATAAAATTGCCTACCAAATTCTTGATGAGCTCAAATCGCACAGTCCCGAACTCATTTTCACGGTCACCAGCAAGAGTACAAGTCTGGATATCGACTCCCCATTTGGCCTTCTGGAGCATGTCCTTGCGGAAGCGGACAAGGGCATAAATGTCCAGCGGTATAAAGGGTTAGGGGAAATGAACCCCAAACAATTGTGGGAGACCACGATGGAGCCCGATGACCGCATGCTGCTTCAAGTCGATATTGAAGATGCCGCGGAAGCCGACAGTATTTTCAGTAAATTGATGGGAGATAAAGTCGAACCCCGCCGGGATTTCATCGAGCGCAATGCCTTGAGTGTCGATGAATTGGATATCTAGCCGGCGTGAATACGCTATCGCTACTGACGCCCCAAGCGGGAGGATGAATTAATCGTGTTGCAATCAATCCATATCGAAGAAGAAATCAAGAAGTCCTATCTGGAATACTCGCTCAGTGTGATCATTGGGCGGGCCTTGCCGGATGTACGCGATGGGCTCAAGCCGGTACATCGGCGTATTCTGTACGCCATGCATGACCTCGGTAATACTTACAACCGCCCGTATAAAAAATCGGCCCGGATCGTCGGTGACGTCATCGGGAAATACCATCCCCATGGCGACGCGGCAGTCTATGACGCCCTGGTGCGCATGGCTCAGGACTTCAATATGCGCCATCCGCTGGTCGACGGGCAGGGCAACTTCGGTTCCCTGGACGGTGACGCCCCGGCGGCCATGCGGTACACTGAATCCAGAATGGCCCGTATTTCTGGGGAGTTTTTGGCGGACATCGACAAGCAGACCGTCAATTTCCGCGCGAATTACGACAATACCTTGCACGAGCCCGAAGTCCTGCCAACCAAGGTCCCCAATCTGCTGGTCAACGGGGCGTCGGGGATCGCTGTGGGCATGGCCACCAATATTCCGCCGCACAATCTGGGCGAAGTGACCGATGCCTTGCTGGCCCTGCTGGACGACCCCTCCCTCGGGCTTGACCAACTCTTGCACTATATCAAGGGGCCGGATTTTCCGACCGCGGCGTTGATGTACGGCCGGCAAGGGATGCGGCAGGCTTACGCCACCGGCCGCGGCAGCATCAAGCTCCGCAGCCGTCTCCATGTCGAGGAATCCAAGAAAGGGCGTGAATCGATCGTTATCACCGAGATTCCGTTTGCCCTGAACAAGGCGTCACTGGTCGAAAAAATCGCCCAGCTCGTCAATGAGGGCAAACTCGAAGGGATCAGCGATCTGCGCGACGAATCCGATCGTAACGGCATCCGGATCGTGATCGATCTCAAACGGAACACCCTGTCGGATATCGTCATCAACACCTTGTACAAGTATACGGCCCTGGAAACCTCCTACGGCATCAATCTATTGGCGGTGGTCAATAACCGGCCCCAATTGTTGAGCCTGAAACAGATCCTGGAACTTTTCCTTGAACACCGCAAAGAGGTTATCCTCCGCCGTTCCCGCTATGACCTCGACAAGGCTGAAAAACGGGCCCACATCCTGGAAGGCCTGCGTATCGCCCTGGATAATATCGACGAGGTCGTGCGCTTGATCCGGGCCTCGGCCACGCCGGCCGAAGCCAAGGCCGGGCTCATGCAGCGGTTTGAGCTCAGCGAGGTCCAGAGTCAGGCCATTTTGGACATGCGCTTACACCGGTTGACCAACCTGGAGCGGGACAAACTGCTCGAGGAATACCGGGCTGTCCTGGAGCGTATCGAATATCTCAAAAGTATCATTGAACAAAGTGAAGTCCTGCGCGGGGTGGTCCGCGATGAACTTCAGGAGTTGCGAAAGACCTTCGCCTCACCCCGGCGTACTGAGATCCTGGAAAGCGATCCCAACGAGATCGATATCGAGGATTTGATTCCGGATGAAGAGGTGGTCATCACCCTGACCCGCAATGGGTATATCAAACGGACCCCCCTGTCGGCCTACCAGCAGCAAAAACGCGGTGGGAAAGGGGTTTCTGGGGCGAATGTCGCTCAGAAGGATTTCGTGACCGATCTGATGACTGGGACCAACCACCAGTACCTGTTGCTGTTCACCAACAAGGGGCGCATGCACCAGTTGAAGGTCTATCAGATCCCGGAAGGCCGGCGCACGGCGCGTGGGACCCACATCGCCAATCTCCTGCCTTTGGACAAAGAAGAATATGTGGCCACCGTCCTGTGCATGAAGGACTTTGACGCCAACCACTCCTTTTTGTTTGCGACCAAAAAGGGCATGGTCAAACGTTCTGCAGTCCATTTGTATCGCAATTACCGGCCCCATGGCCTTATCGCCGTCAATCTGCGTGACGGTGATGAGCTTATCGCTGTGCGCGAGGTCGACGAGGAATCGGAGATCTTTTTGATTACCCATCACGGTGTGGCTATCCGCTTTGCCTGCTCTGAGGTGCGGTCCATGGGCCGCGGCGCTGCCGGGGTCAAAGGGATTGCCCTGCGCCAGGAGGATGCTGTCGTTTCTTGTGTGATCATCAACGGTGACGGGCGGGATCAGTTGTTGACTGTTTCTGAACAAGGCTATGGCAAACGGACGGCCATCGACTATTACCGGCAGCAATCGCGGGGCGGCAAAGGGATCATCAATATGCGCCTGACCTCGAAGACCGGCGGGGTCTTGGGGGCGATGATGGTCGACGAAACCGACGAACTGATCATGCTGACTTCTATGCACAAGATGCTGCGCATCGGTACCGCGGATATCCGTATCTGCGGGCGGGCAACGCAGGGAGTCAAATTGGTCTCTTTGGACAGCGAGGCCACCGTGGTCTGCTTTGACCGCATTGTCAGTGAAGAGGCGCTTTCTTCCTGATACTGGTCGTGCGTAGAACTGGCTGGTGAACAAGTCCTCATAATGCAGGTCGTTTAAAAATCCCAAGGGACGGCGAGACAAAGTTCAAGGTCGCCGCCACGTATTTCTCCGTAACCGGTTGAACGTATTGCAGCTTGCGCTGGTATTGGGAGATACCGACCTGATACGGCCTTTTGACAGCCGGCGCCCGGATACCCGGACGCCGGCTGTCCTGTCTGGCTCTGGAAAAAGCCTCGGATTTCGAGGAAATCCAGGCAGGAACGGCTAATAGCGGGCTGCAAGAGACAGGATGCAGCCGGTGGGACAGGTTTCAGCGGCGCGGCGTCGGTCGCCGTCGGTGTCGTAATCGATCCGGGAGAGAAAGTTCGAGACCCGAAACCCGCCGTCAGGGGAAGCCTTTTCGCATTTTTTGCACCCGATACACCCCACACGGCATTGTTTCTGGACCACCGGTCCCTTATGCAGGGAATTGCAAGCGACCATAACCTCCGCGTCCGCTGGAATCCAGCGCATGACGCCGGTAGGGCAAATGCCTACGCAACGCCCGCATCCGATACAAGCCGCCTGATCCACCCAGACCAGATCACTGCCGTCGAAATCGATGGCCTCCACCGGGCAGACCCGGACACAGGAACCAAGGCCCAGACAACCATAACGACATTGTTTGGGACCGCCGTGGTACAGGGCTGCCGCCCGGCAATCGGCGACGCCTCCGTAGTGAAACTGGCGCGCCGCGGCGTGGGCACCCCCGCGGCAATGGACTTGTGGCGTCCAGCGCCGGGCACCGGGTTCCGGCTCGGGGTAGCCCATGACCTGAGCGATCGTGTGGGCTGAGGCCGCTCCGCCGGGGACACATTTGTCGACAGCATCACCAGCGTGAACAATGGCTTCAGCGTACGCATAACAACTCCCGTAGCCGCACATGCCGCAATTGAGCCCGGCCAAAGCCTCTTCGACCGCTGTGACCCGTTCGTCGGTCGGGACGTAAAAGATTTTGGCCGCGCAAGCGATCAGTCCTCCCAATCCCGCGCCCAGAGCAGCCAAGGTGGCCGCCGCAACAACTATTTCCCCCATATGATTTTCTCTCTCGCTGGCGGTAGTGGTGAGCAGGAAAAAAGTTAGGCTATCCGAAAAAAAATCCTTCACAGGGCTTGCCCCTGCTCCAAGACGACCTATGTATTGACCGCAACGGTAGGCTCGGCCTCCCCCCGGGTCAACAGCAAAGGACTTACGCTATGATCACTCTGGGTTTGACAACCTATCGTCCGGAAGCCATCCCTTTGACGGAAGCCCGTATGGTCGAATCGGACAGCGTGTGGCTGGAAGAGCCTCAGACCCCAGGATTTTCCGAAATGCTGTCCGGTGAACTGGACATAGACACCTACCTTCAGCTCACGGACTATGGCTTTGCGCAGTATGCACAGGATCATTGCCGGCTGCTGCGCCGTCTGGCGGGCAAAGGGGTTGCTGTGAGCCAAGTGGACCCGTTCATGGACGAACTGGTGCGTATCCATGAATTTTTCGCCTCCGGTGGCACTCCAGAGCAGATCCAGGATGAGCCAACGCTGGCGGTGTATGAGGCGGAGCGGGAGTGGACCCGCCGGCTCCTCGCCTTTTATCAGGCCAGTGCCCAGGCTGAATTCGATCGCATTGTGGCTACAGTGCAGTCCTTTGCCCGGGCTGATGCCGCCCGGGGGCGTCTGCGCGACACCATGCGCGCCGCAGTGATCTGCGAAAAAGCGGTGAGCGGGAAATCGGTGTATGTTGAGGCCGGGTATATCCATTTCAGCCTGGTCAACGAATTGCTTCGCCGCGGGGTACGTCCGCGAATCCGCTTTGTTCTCGAACCGGTCTACCGTCGCCTCTGTGGCCGTCGCCAGGCCCTAGCCCCTGGAGACATATTGACCTGGTGGTATCTTTTCCATCCCCGGGCCCAAGGGAACCATCTGGACCGTCTCGCGGCTCAGGCCCTGGTCTACAACAAGATTGTGGCCAAAGAGGAACTCGAAACCGTCGCGGGTGAATATCCTCATGCCGTGGATGAGGTCAGGGCTGTTGGCTTGGTCAAAGGGCTGGAGTATGCAGCGTGTCGGGAGGTGTTCAATCAGATTCGGGCACTACCAACAGAAAAGGCCCGACATCATGTAGAAAACATGGTCTGGTAAACGGGTTGTGACGAAAAATTGTTTATTCCAGGTGCGAATCTCAAAGCGTGAGATTTGGCTTTCGTGTGCAGTGGGTTTTCACCGTCACCGGTAGCAAAGCGTGGTCCCAGACTGGAGGCCGCAACCGGGGCTGTGGTTTGAAAATCAGAGGCACGGATCCAGGTGCTCATGGTGATTGCCAACCGGACTCAGAATACTGAGAAGGGATCGTATGTCGATGCAAGAAATTCTTTTACGTTTTATCGCCGGCGGAACAGCAGTCGTGCTGATTTCCGCCCTGGGTCGTCTGAAATACGAACTGATATCAGGCCTGTTCGTGCTTTTTCCGGCAGTGACCCTGGTCAGCTTTTATTTTCTCGGTCAAAGCGCTGGGAGCGAAACAGTGGGCAAGGTTGCTTTGTTCAGCATTTACGCTGTGCCGACCCCTATCGCCTTTCTGCTCGCCTTTTATTTTCTCCAGCAGCGTCTGCCCGTGACCTGGGCGCTTTTCTGGGGCGTCCTGGCCTGGCTGGTGGCCGCTCTTGTCCTGGTCGTTTTGAACACCAAGTTCTTCCATATCACTTGATCTTGAGCCGCGTGGAAGACGGACCTCCAGGTTCCCTAGCGCTCCGGCCGTGGCGCGGAACTCAGAAATACCACCTCCAGCCGCGACCGCAGCGGTACAGTTCCTCCAGGGTCACCAGCGGATGAGTTTCCCGGAGTTTATGGACCAGATACACAAAGAGATAGGCGGTCTGCAGGGCGTCTGAAGCCGCGTTGTGGGCCGGGAAGCAGGGCAGGCCATAGGCCTGGGCCAACTCCTGAAGTTGGTAGGACACCCGGAGGGTGAAGCGGTCATAATACGATTCCCAACGGGATTCCTCATAGACCCGGGCCAAGCGCAGGGTGTCGATACAAGGATGCACCAGTGGGTGGCCGAGGTGTTTTTTACATGCCTTTTGGAGAAATTGGAGGTCCAAAGCGATATTGTGCCCGATAAGCAGCGAGGTGCCGAGATAGGCGATCAACTCGGGCAGGACCTTCCCGATCTTTGGGGCATCCTGGCATTGCTGGGGCGAAATGCGGTGGATCAGGGTTCCTGTTTTGGTCCAAGCCTTGGGACAGACTTCGGTATAAAACCGGTCCAGGGGTTTTAAGGCCAGATGTTCGATCCGCACAGCGCCGATAGAGATAATTTCGTGGCGCCGCCGGAGTCCGGTCAGTTCCGTGTCCAGGACACAAAAGGAGAACTCTGACAGCGGCTTGGTCGGGTCCAGTCCCTGAAAGACCTTTTTGTGGGCCTTGAGCCTCTCGCCCGCCTCGAATTGGGCCATCGTATACCGTTTCATGGATCCCTCAATCCCTTTGTCCCTGCCTCGTATTCCCCGCCCCTGGCCATTTGCCTTGGCAATCTCCTTTTCCACAGGACGAGCTAGATATGGAGCCGAAAGCGGTCGCGGATGAACTGCTGCTCGCGCCTGATGACGGCAAATGCTTCCTTCAGGGTCCGTTTTTCCAAGGAGGTCAAGGTTTCCGGGGCAAGCAGATTGTCCGGGGCCTGGTCGTTTTTCCATTGGTGTAATTGGTGCGCTGTGCGCAGATGGCTGATAAATTCAAAGGCCTCACTGAGTTCCGAGCACAATTCATCCGAAATTTCAGCCTGGAGACGGAGGGCTTCAAGCCGTTCCAAGGTTCCCGTGGCCCGGATGCCTGCGGCCAGGGCCAGGATACGAACCCCGTCGATCAACGGCATCAGGCCGCGTCCTTTGAGGTCCAGGCGGTTTTTAGAAGCCCCGTCCTTTTCCATGACGAATTGTTTGAACAGGGTCAGGGGAGGGCGGGAGGTCAAGCAGTCCATAGCCATGTGGCGCAGGAAGATATCCTCCCGGGGAACTTTGTTCTGGATCAGATCGCGCAGGTGTTCCCCAAGCCCCGGGTGTCCAGTGACCGACCGGATATCGAAGAATATCGTGGCCAACATGATCTCTTTGGAATCCGGTTCCCGGAGCCAATGGGAAAAGGTGGTCTCCCATTTGGTGATGCTCTGGTTCCAATGAGGGCTCGCCGCGGTCATTTCGCCCGGGCAGGGCGGGAAGCCACAGGCGATCAACTCTTCGACCATGGCTTCGCCGAAGTGGCGAAAATATGTTCTGCCGGCCTGGCGTTGCTCCGGAGGCAATTCGGCCGTGACCAGGCAATTGTCCTGATCTGTCGGCAGAACCTGTTCCCGTCGTCCCTCACTGCCCATGCACATCCAGCACAAGGGAGCCGGAGGCGGTCCGAAATGCTCCTGCAAAAGGGTCACCAGCCGTTCGGTCAAAAGGTCGTATAAGGCTGCATTGAGGTGTCCCAAGTGGGTGGTGGTGGCGCCGTGACCGAACAGGCTGGCCATAAGCCGGGTCTGTTTGGCCGCGAACCCGTGGAGTTGATGGAGATGGGTTGCTCGTTGGAGTTCCTTGAACAGGGAAAACGGGGATTGGCCCTGCAGGAGCATGAAATCGTGCGAAGAAATCATGCCGCAAGGGGTATGGGCACTGTCTTCGACCACCAGATGGTGGAAATGTTTTTCCATCATCTGGAGTAAGGCGTTGATGCTCGTTGTCTGCCCCGAGACCGTCTCAACCGGCGCACTCATGATCGCGCTGAGGGGCTCGTTGCCGTCCCGTTTCTGGGCCACCACCTTGTCCCTGAAATCTTTGTCAGTCACGATCCCTGCTGGGATCCCTTCCTCTGAGTACACCAAAAGAGCACCGACCCCTTCCCGGCTCATTTTTTCCGCGGCCTGCCACAAGGGCATGTGACTCGGCATGCTGACCAGTGGCCGAGCGATCAATTCCTCGACGCGGGTGGTGAACAGGGGCAGGGGGGCGGTGGTTTCGGAATGCAGCGTGCTTTGGCGCAGACTGTCCAGGGCCCGGTTCAAAAAGTCCCCGGAAAATTTGTCCAGAAAATGCTTGGCCACGGCCGGATAGGCGTTGAGGACCTGGTGGAAGTATTTCGCTGGCAGGCGGAGGAAAAAGGTATCTTCAACGGTCTCCGCATTCATGGTCGCTTTACTGCCGCGCAGCAGCCCCAGGCCGCCGAGGGTGTCCCCCTCCCCTCTGTAATCGGTCAGGATGGGGATGCCGCTCTGATCGCGCATAAAGAGCCGGACTCCGCCTTTTTGGATGATAAGCAGGGCGTTGATAACGGTTACATTTTCCCGAAAGAGCAAGGTCTTGTTCGGGGCGAAATCGATTTCACACTGCCGGGCCAAATCAGCCACCGTGTCGCGCGGCAGATCGGCAAAGGGCAGGGTCTGGCTCAAAAAGTCGACTATGGACTGGGCTTCCAGGGAATTGTGGCGGTGGTGTCGTGGCATGCTCCGCTCCCGGCAACGGCCTGCGGGCCATCCTTCCCGCAGGCCGTTTGTGTCTGGTTAGTGGTCGATGGCCATTCCGGCGCCGCGAGGCGTGCGCACATGCTCGACCAATTCCTGGATTTCTGGCGGCGGCGGGGGAGTGACCGCAGAAACTCCCAGAGTCACCGTGAAATTCAGGATCATGCCCACACTGCCGATCCCTTCCGGGCTGATGCCCAGCAGCCAGGGATCCATACCCAGGAATTTGGTTTGGACAATATAGAGAATGGTGAACCCAATCCCGGTGATCATGCCTGCGATGGCTCCTTGCTTGGTAACACGCTTGGAGAAGATCCCCAAAACCAGGACCGGAAAAAATGAGGAACAGGCCAAGCCAAAGGCCAGGGCGACCACCTGAGCCACAAATCCTGGTGGGTTGATCCCGAAATAGCCGGCCACGATGACAGCAATGCCGATCATGATCCGTCCCAGCCGCAGCCGCTGTTTTTCCGTGGCTTGCCTGTTGAGGATCCGGTAATACAGGTCGTGAGAGATCGAGGAGGCGATGACCAGCAGGAGCCCGGAAGCGGTGGACAGAGCAGCTGCCAACCCTCCGGCCACGACCAGGGCTACTACCCAGGGCGGCAGATCAGCGATCTCCGGATTGGCCAGGACCATGATGTCCCGGTCGACATAGAGTTCATTGGATGTCGGGCCCGGGGGATTGTTCAGCAGGCGCTGGCCATGGGAGCCTCTGGCTTCCCGAAATTCGGGTTTGCCGGAAAAGGCGGCTCCGGCCCGGTATTGGATCCGGCCGTCGTCGTTTTTGTCCAGCCAAGCGACCAGCCCGGAGTCCTCCCAATTGGCGAACCAAGCCGGGGCTTCGGCGTACGGGGTCTCGTTTAAGGCGTTGATCATGTTGTAGCGGGCAAAACCAGCTACGGCTGGGGCGGTGGTGTACAAGATGGCGATAAACAGCAGGGCGTATCCGGCGGACAGCCGTGCGGCACGGACCGAAGGCACGGTGTAGAAGCGGACGATGACGTGGGGCAAACCGGCGGTACCGACCATGAGGGCCAGGGCGATAGCGGTCACATCGAGCATCGATTTGTTCCCTGCGCCAAAGGCCGAGGTGTATTCCCGAAATCCGAGATCCGTGCTGATCTGGTCCAAGGTCTGCAGCAGGTACTGACCAGCGTTGCTTCCCGAGGCGATGGTCCCGCCGAAGCCGAGTTGCGGAACCGCCTGTCCGGTTATTTTCAGGGAAATGGCGATCGCCGGGATCAGAAAGGCCACGATCATCACGCAATACTGGGCGACCTGGGTCCAGGTGATGCCTTTCATGCCCCCGAGACTGGCGTAGAAAAAGACAATGGCCATGCCGATGACCACCCCTGTGGTTACGTCGACTTCCAAAAAACGGCTGAAAACGATGCCCACGCCGCGCATTTGCCCTGCGACATAGGTCAGGGAGGCAAAAATGGCGCAGATCAGGGCCACAACTCGGGCTGTGGTCGAATAATACCGGTCGCCGACAAAATCGGGTACGGTGAATTTACCGAATTTCCGTAAATAGGGGGCCAAAAAGAGGGCCAGAAGCACATATCCTCCTGTCCAGCCCATCAAATAGATGCACCCCTCATAGCCCATGAAGGAAATCAGGCCGGCCATGGAGATGAACGAGGCCGCACTCATCCAGTCGGCCCCCGTAGCCATGCCGTTGGCCAGCGCCGGAACGCCTCCTCCGGCAACATAAAATCCTTTGGTGTCTTTGACCCGCGAACGCCAGGCGATATACAGGTAGAGTCCAAAGGTGCAAAAGACCATGATGAAGGTCCACATTTTGACTGAATCCATCATAATTCCCCTTGGTAAAGCGTGCTTCTGATCAGGTCCCGGTCCAGCGGAATACAAGGTCTCGCGCCTTGGGGCACCACCCAGGCAGGTTATTCATGGACGTCGTATTTGCGGTCGAGATGATTCATCCGCCAGGCGTAGACAAAAATGAGGACCACAAAGACCAGGATTGATCCCTGCTGGGCGAACCAGAAGCCCAGAGGAAAGCCTCCAAGTCGGATGGTGTTCAGGGGAACGACGAAAAAAATGCCGCAGCCATACGAAACTAGGGCCCAGACCGATAAAAGTCCGGCCATCAGGCGCAGATTCTGTCGCCAATACAGGGTAGCGGTGTTCATGGTGGCCTCCTGAGGGTGAAAAGTGGCATCGGAACGCCGGAGGACGATTCTTGCATTGAAGATGCCCGGATGTTTTCAAGAAGGCAGCTTTTTTTCGGTAAGCGGTCGCTTTGAGCGGTAAGCGGTAAGGGGGAAAAAACAGACCGGTGCCATTCGCCTGCGCAGAGCCGTCTTTTCAGGCCATGCGCGGAGAGGATGACTCTCGTATCAGGTGGGGTTCAGACTTGGGGCAAAATCCCGCTGGTAGGGGCAGGGGACGAGTCCGGTTTCAGGACGATGGCAAACGACATTGCAAACATTCAGGCTGGTGGGCTGTCACGCAGGGCACGGCGCAGGATTTTCCCGGACCCGGTTTTGGGAAGCGTCTCGACAAAGACGATGTCCTTGATTCGGACCACGGGACCGAGTTCCTGGCGCACCAGTTCGGTCAAGGCCGTTTTCAAGGCGTCTCCTGCCTGATGGGGCTCCTTGAGGACCACATAGGCCTTGGCCGCCTGACCGCGGATCTTATCAGGTACAGGGACCACGGCGACTTCGTGGACGCCCGGATGGACGAGCAGACCGTTTTCAATTTCAGTGGCTCCCAGAATGTGTCCGGCGATATTCAGGACCTCGTCTTGGCGGCCGAGTATCCAGAGATGGCCGTCCGCATCCTGCCGCGCCAGATCACCTGTCCAATAGGTTTTTTGCGAGGGACTCCAATAGCCGGCAAAGCTCTGGTCGTGTTCGCGGAATAAGCCGTTGAAGAAGCCGGGCCACGACCCGTAGAGCACGAGATGCCCCGTGGTGTTGGCCGGCACAGGGGTCCCTTCGGGATCGACTACGGCCGCCTGGATGCCCGGCAGGGGGCGTCCTACAGAGCCGGGTTTGAGGGTATTGGCGGGCAAGGGGGAAATGACGATGGCGCCGGTTTCGGTCTGCCACCAGGTGTTGAGCAGGGGGCATTGCCCCTGACCGATGTGTTCATGCCACCAGAGCCAGACCTCCGGCGCCAGGGGTTCGCCCACCGCGGCCAAGAGGCGGAGTGCGCTCAGATCATGCTGGGCGGGGAAGCCCGGCCCGTAGCGTTTGACCATGCGCATCAGCGTCGGCGTGGTGTAGAGGATACTTACACCGGCCTTTTCGACAATCCGCCAGATCCTGTCGGCTTTGGGGTACAGAGGGTGTCCCTCGTAGAGCATTGTGGTCGAGCCCGCCAATAACGGTCCCCACAGGGCGTAGCTCTGCCCGGTGATCCAGCCCAGATCCGCCTGACACCAGAGGATGTCCGTGGCCTTGATATCCAGAACCCAGTTCATGGTCCGATTCAAGGCGACCATGTATCCGCCGTGGGTATGGACCACCCCTTTGGGCGTCCCGGTCGTCCCGGAGGTGTACTGGACGAAGAGGATGTGGTCGCTGTCCAGAGCGGTGGTGGGCTCGTTCCCGTGGACCGGATGGAGGACATCATCGTAGGCGAGGTCGCGGTCAGTGCGCAGGCTTTGTTTGATGCCCAGGCGCGGGACGACGATGGTCAGTTCGACGCTGTCGCCTTCCGGGCTGTCCAAGGCGGTGTCCACGATCTCTTTGAGGCCCACAACACTTCCATTGCGGGCGAAACCGTCGGCACAGACGACGCATTCGGCCTGCAGGGCGGCGATCCTGGCCCGCAAGACCTTGGCCGCATACCCGACAAAGACATGACTCTGTACGGCCCCGATTTTCGCGATGGCCAGACTCAGGGCCACGGTTTCCGGCAACGGGGGGAGGCAAAGGACGAAAACCGATCCTGCTTGGAACCCCAGCCGGCGCAAGCCCGCTGCGAGGCGGTTCACCTCTCGGGACAATTCAAAATAGGTCCATTTCCGGGTTTCCCCGGCTTCACTTTCCCACACAAGGGCCAATTTATTGCGGTTGGCGGAGTGGACGTGGCGGTCGAGACAATTGTGGACGATATTGCACTTGGCACCGGCAAACCAGGTCGGCGGGTCCCCGTCGTCGCACACCGTGTGCCACGGCTCGTTCCATTGCAATTCCTTGGCCGCCTGTTCCCAGAACCCCTCCGGGTTGTCGGCGAACCAGGCCCTGGCCTGCTCGATCTCCTGGGCCGAGAGATTCGCTCCCATGCGCACGGGAGCCGCGGGGCGAAAAAGATGTTCTTCCGGGGCGTGCTGTTCAGACATGGACTTCCTCGGGGTTGTCGGTTCCTGGACAAACGACCAGGGCTCTCCAGGGCACTGAGCCTGTGTTTCCGGCTGGGTTAAAGCCCCAAAAGCGATTTCAATTCCTGGATGCGCCGCCGGCTCACCGGGAGTTCGATTCGCGGCGTGCCTGCTGTGCGGAGCATGAGGTTCGCTCCGGGCATGCTGGCGACCTCTGTGACCATATCAAGATTGACCAGGTATTTTCTGTGGATTCGGAAAAAACGGTGCTGGGCAAGACGTTCTTCCAGATTTTTGAGCCGGGAGGCGTTCAAGTATTTGCCTGAACTGGTGTGGACGAAGCAGTAGTCGTCTTCGGCAGCAATAAAGATTATATGCACATAGGGAATGAGCAGGGTTTTGCCCGCGCTTTGGACCGGAAGTTTGTCCGGCCTCTGCGCAGACGTGGCCAGCGGTTCGCTCCAGGTCGCCTTGAGGGCTTCAACAAAGTGCTCTTCGTCGTCATCACCGAGATCGAGTCGCAGTGTTTCGCGCTTATGCGCGGGGCGCGGCGCGTTGTTTCCTGCAGTCGTGTTCTGGACAGCGTGGGGAGGCGGAGGTATGCGGCGTATTTTTTCCAGGCACTGGTCCAGTCGTTCGGTTGAAGCGGGCCAGAGGAAGTAGTCCAGGGCACCGAGCTCAAAGGCTTCCAAGGCCTGATCCTGGGTCGTGGCGACAAAGAGCAGGGCCGGCGGCAAGGGCATGGTCTTCAGAAGACGCGCGAGTTCCAGTCCGGTACACTCCCCCATAGGTCCGGGGGCAAGGAATAGGGCGTTGTAGGCCATGTTCTGGGCGAGTTCCAGGGCCTCGTTGGCCCGGGCAGCCTCCCCGACGACACGGAGCCAGGCCACGCGCTGACAATGGTCGCGCAGCGTCTGCCGGATCTCAGAAACCGGATGGGCAAGAAGGCAGCGCAAGGGATACATGGGCCAGGTCCTGCTCTTGGTCCGAGGATAGTTTCCTGTCTAGCGCGAAGTCCAAACGGGGGCAAGGCGCTGTGGTTTTTGGTGCCCAAGTCTGGTTCGCGGCGCTATGCAGCGGATCGATCTTGACCTTGTGGCCACCTCCCCGGCAATGTACATATTCGACCTGTATCCGAGGCAGAGAACGAGGAGACACGATATGGCTTTTTCCGGCGGACGTTGGGAAACGATTCCTGACAGGGGAGCGGCACTGCAGACTTCCCGAAAACTGACCTGGTTGACGTATATTCTCTACGCGGCCTCCCCGGTTTTCGGTATTACGGCGATTGTTGCTATCGTTTTGAATTATATTAAAAAAGATGATGTCAAAGGGACTTGGCTAGAAAGCCATTTCCGTTGGCAGATCCGGACCTTCTGGTGGGGACTTCTTTGGATCAGCCTGGGGTCGATTACCGCTGTGGTCTTCATCGGCATCCCAATTCTCTTTGCTGCCACAGTCTGGCTGATCTACAGAGTGGTGAAGGGCATGGTCTATCTCTATGACGAACGGGTGTTACCGCTGCCGTAGGCCGATGGAGCTGTGTGCCAAGCCTTTTCAAGGGGCGTGGACCCCGTTGATGAATGCCAAGCCAATGTCCGCTGAGCTGGGACCGAGGCTCAAGACGGGACACTGTTTACCCTGGAGCGGATCGTGCCGGTGTGGATGATGTGGACCCTGGGTATTGCAGGAGTGTTCCTGGCCTGGGAACCCTTGTGGTCTTTGCTAGGTGGCGGCTCTGTCTCCGTGAGCCATCTCAGGAGATGGCGCCAAAACGGCAGGGTGTTCCTTCTCGACGTGCGGACCGGACCGGAATTTTCCTGGCGCCATATCCCCGGAGCGATTCACCGACCAGACCTTCTCTGGGGCAGCCGTGCCCTGCCGTTACCCAAAGACCGCCCCGTTGTGGTGGTCTGTCTGACCGGACACCGATCGCCGGTTGTGGCGTGGCGTCTGCGTCGGGCCGGATTTGAGAACGCTTTTTCCTTGCACGGGGGAATGGTCGCCTGGCTTTTAGCCCCAGGGAACAAGGAAGAACGGCAATGAGCCAAAGCTATTGCATTCCGGCGGTTTCCAAACATTGTGCTGAAAAGCGGATCAGCGACAGCCGGTTTGTGGTCACTGCCGGGCACACCCCGGATCCGGAGGCCGCCCGGGAATTTGTGTCCTTTGTCCAACAGGACCATCCTCACGCCACGCACAATTGCTGGGCGTTCGTGGCTGGGCCCGCAGGCGACAGCCGTTTCGTCGGTGCCAGTGACGACGGCGAACCAGCGGGGACGGCCGGAGCCCCCATGTTGCAGACCCTTCTTTGCAGCGGGGTGGGGGAGCTCACCATGGTGGTCAGCCGGTACTTTGGCGGCACAAAGTTGGGCACCGGGGGATTGGTTCGGGCTTACACCTCCCTGGTCCAGCTCGGTTTGCGGGGGCTTGGCCTGCACCATTACGTGCCCGGTGTCCTGTGGCATGTACTCGTCCCACACCATTGTGCGGGAGTCTTGCGCCACCGCCTTGGGGTCCTGGGGGTGGACATCGTCGATGAACATTTCGGCGTCGACCTCGAGTGGCGGCTCAAGTGTCCGCTTGCCAAACGCGACGCGGTCTGGGAGTGTCTGTATACTCTGACCCAGGGACTTGCTGTAGTGGAAGAGGAGTGAAACTCGCCCCACCCATTGTTCCCCTGGCCGCAACGCAACACACAGTTCAAACACGTACATATGATAACGACGCATGACCTTTGAACTTTGAACGACGGCACCGGAGGCGCTATGCACGTTGGCATGATCGGACTTGGTCGGATGGGGTGGAATATGAGCCGCCGGCTGCTCCAAGCCGGGCACCAGGTGGTGGCCTACAACCGCACTGTTGCCCGTAGTCAGGAACTCGCTGCTTACGGCGCGGTGCCCTGCGAGAGCCTTGAGGAGTGTGTGCAGCGGCTCGAACCGCCGCGGGTGATCTGGTGTATGCTCCCGGCTGGAGGGGTTCTTGGCGAGTATGTGTCCCGCTTGGCGGAATTGACCGAATCGGGCGACATCGTGATTGACGGGGGCAACAGCAACTACCGCGATGCTCCGGCCCATCACGAACGGTTCGCAGCCCGGGGGATCGATTTTCTTGATGCCGGTGTCAGTGGTGGCGTCTGGGGGCTGGAGAAGGGTTTCTGCCTCATGGTCGGCGGACCGCCGCGGGCCTATGAACATATTGTGCCGTTGTTGCGTTCCCTGGCTCCGGAAAACGGATTCCTCTATTGTGGGCCAAGTGGGGCGGGCCATTTTGTGAAGATGGTCCACAACGGGATTGAATACGGCATGATGCAGGCCTATGCCGAAGGGTTTGCCTTGCTTGAGCATTCTGATTACGGCTCTGAACTGGACCATGCCGCCATCAGTCGGGTCTGGCAACACGGCAGCGTTATCCGCTCTTGGCTTTTGGAATTAGCGGGGCGGGCGTTTACCGAAAGTCCCAAACTCAGCGATATCAAGCCCTATGTCGAAGACTCCGGTGAAGGGCGGTGGTGCGTAGAGGAAGCCTTGCGCTCCTCCACCAGCGCTCCGGTTTTGACCCTCGCTGTGATGGAACGTTTCCGGTCCCGCGACGACGCCGGTTTTGCGGACAAATTGCTGGCCGCTTTGCGGGAACAATTCGGCGGCCATGCTGTCCGCCGGAGTGCCTCTTGAGCACCGCAATTGGAGTCCAACACCCCTGAGACGGAGGCCGTATGCCAGAGATTCCCCCTCCCCAGACCGAAATACGCTCTGCAACCACGGCCCATATGTCCTGCCGACCGGATCCGCTCCAGGAACCTGTGGCCATCGTCATTTTCGGTGCCACCGGGGACCTGACCTCCCGCAAACTTTTTCCTGCTCTGTTTTCCCTTTTTGCCGGAGAGGTCCTGCCCCAACGGCTGGCCATTATCGGTGTTGGCCGCTCGTCCTGGTCAGACGCTGCATTTCGCGAGCATATGCACAACCAGGTCGCCGGAAACGCATCCTATTCCGCTGCTGCCTGGGAGACATTGGCCCCGCGTCTGCGGTACATCCAACAGGAGTATACCGGCGACTATGCCCCATTGGCACAGCGCCTCGAAGAAATCGATGCCGAGCTCGGACTCGAGGGCAACCGGCTGTTCTATCTCGCTGTGCCCCCCACGGTGTACATCCCTATAGCCGACGGCCTCGGGGCAAGCGGTTTGGCGGCTGAAGACCACGGATGGAGCCGGTTTGTGGTTGAAAAACCCTTTGGCCGGGACCTGGCTTCGGCCGAGTCGCTTGATGCGAGTCTGCACACCCATTTTGCGGAGCACCAGATTTTCCGTATCGACCACTATCTGGCCAAGGAAACGGTGCAGAACATCCTCATGCTCCGGTTTGCGAACACGATTTTCGAACCGGTCTGGAACCGCCGCTATGTCGATTCGGTTCAGATCCTGGCCGCCGAGTCCATCGGTGTGGGCCACCGGGCTGGCTATTATGATAGTTTCGGCGTCTTACGGGACATGTTTCAAAACCATATGATGCAGCTTTTGTCCCTGTGCGCCATGGAACCGCCATCGCATTTCGAGGCCGACCGGGTGCGCGACGAAAAGACCAAGATATACCGGAGCCTTCGTCCGTTTCATCCGCAGCGTGTCCAGTCGGATCTTGTTCTCGGGCAATATGCGGCCGGCGAAATCGACGGAGCAGCGGTACCTGCCTATCGTACGGAACGCGGCGTCGCCAAGGACTCCCAGACCCCCACTTTTGCCGCAATGCGGCTGTATATCGACAACTGGCGCTGGCAGGGAGTGCCGTTTTATCTTGTCTCGGGCAAACGGCTGGCAGCCAAGCGCACCGAGATCCGGATCCAGTTCAAACATGTGCCGTACTCGTTGTTTCGAGGTGTCTTGAGCGAGGATATTGCTGCGAACAGTCTGGTCCTTGGCATCCAGCCCCGGGAGGAGGTCAGTCTCGAGTTTCAGACCAAAAGCCCCGGGGCCAAGATGTGTCTGCGACCGGTCCAGATGCATTTCGACTACCACCACGGCACGGCCGGCCCAGTCCTCGAGGCCTATGAAAAGGTCTTGCTGGATTGCCTGCTCGGGGATCAGACCTTGTTCTGGCGTCAGGACGGGGTGGAACTCTGCTGGGGATTCCTGGACCCGATTCTGCAAGGGTGTGAAAACGATCCCGGCAAGCAGCCCCACCTCTATACCGCAGGATCCTGGGGTCCTGAGGCAGCCGAGGGGTTTTTGCCCCCTTGGGAAAAAAGGTGAGCTCTCCCGGATGTTTCATGTGAAACCTCCCTGTCTGCGCAGGGTCGTAAGGCCTGCACAGGCGCCGGGAGGATTCCCGGGTCGGGGCCCAGTCTCGGAGCCGCTGTCACCAGAGACCCTTTTGGCTTTCGGCGTGGAACTGCGAATGTGAAGGAGGCTTGATGTCCGATTGTACGCCTCTTGTCCTTCCGGAACGGGACAGCGCGACCTGGTTGTGCCATTTCCCCCGCGCCGCTGATTTGGCTCCCAGCGTTGCTGAATTTTTGATCCAGCGCGCTTTTGAGGCCGTCGAGGACCACGGTGCGTTTGTCCTTGGCATTTCTGGAGGAAGCACTCCTTTGGAGCTTTTCTCCCTTTTGGCTCAACCGCAATGGCATCCGCGGTTGCCGTGGGACAAGATGGCGCTCTTTTGGGTCGATGAGCGGTGGGTTGCCTATGGCCGGGAGGACAGCAATTTCGGTCAGTTCAGGCGCCGTTTTCTGAATCAAGCCCCCCACGGTCCGGCCGGCATGTACCCCATGCCAGTCAGCGGCTGTCATCCGGCAGCCGATACCCAGGCCTATGCCGCTGTTTTGGAGCGGTTTTTCGGTCCTGGGCCGCTGCCGGTGTTCGACTGCCTCCTGCTCGGATTGGGCCACGACGGACACACGGCCTCGCTTTTTCCCCATTCCCCGCTTTTGCAGGAACAAAACCATTGGGTCGTGACCGTACCGCCTTCCGTGGCCGCGGTGCCCAATCTGCCGCGCCTGAGTCTGAGCTTGCCGGTTTTGAACAAAGCCAAAAATATCGCCTTCCTTGTCTCTGGAGAGCGCAAGGCCGCGATCACCACCGAAGTTCTGCACTCCAGGCCAGATCCCCGCCTGCCCGCCACCCTAGTCCGCCCTGACGGCGAGTTGTACTGGTTTGCCGCAGGAATGGATTTTTCTTCGGATTTGCAAGAATCTGTCGAGCAGCGCTGACCCCTCCGCCAACCCGCGCTCAGGACTGATCGTGTCTTGATTTTTCCCCGGACATGGACCAAAGTACGCCAATTCGTCACACCAGAAGCATCTCTTGGGGTGCGGGAGGAAGGAATATGCACCGTTCCTCATTTAAAGACCGGTATAAGCGGGAATTTGTTGAGGTCGAATGTCCGAAGTGCAGGCGATCGCGGGTGATTTCCCTTCCAGAGGAAGAAATACCAAAATGTGAGTATTGTCGAATACCTATGGTTATTAAAGAAGTTCTCACCGAAGGGAAATATTAGCAGGCGGTACCTGCTCCCCAAATCGTTCTTTGCGCTGTGTTTGCTGCAATCGCGGGCAAAGACATTTGGAGAACAGTTTTTGTGAACACGTGGTGGATCGTTCCAGCAGGCGGTGCCCATTTCTCAATGGGAGCAAAATCTTCCAGGGAAACGGCCACAGAGCGCACACGGTGTTTTTGCCCACGCTGCTGAGACGCGGTCCGGTGCTCCCAACGAAGAACAAGCCTTTGCAGGAGCAGACTCCAGGCCTGGAGCGCTGGCATGGCTGTGTAGCGCGCTGCAAAAAATAAGAGGAAAACAGAGTAGAACACAAAAGGAGACGCGTGTATGGCGAAGCAATGGTTGGCAGCACTGGTGGTGGTTTTTGTATGTCTTGGCGGATTGTCTGCCCAGGCAGCGGATATTGAGTTGGCACAAAAATCGACCCTGGAGCGTATTTTGAAGTCCGGCGAACTCCGCGTTGGGTTTGATCCTGGATATATGCCCTTTGAGATGACTGACACCAAGGGGCGTTATGTGGGCTTTGATATCGCTCTGGCCAAAGAGATGGCCAAGTCCATGGGAGTCAAATTCGTCCCGGTCAATACGGATTTTGACGGAATTATTCCCGCCTTGCTGACGAAAAAGTTTGATATCATCATCTCCGGGATCACCGTGACCCAGGAACGCAATCTGCAGATCAATTTTTCCGATCCCTACATTGTCGTGGGACAGACGATTTTGTTGCGCAAGGGTCTGGAAGAGGAAGTGGAGTCCTACCGCGACCTCAATGACGGTCAGTATACTGTTGCCTCACGTCTGGGCACCACCGGGGAAATGGCCGCCAAACGGTATATGCCCAAGGCTGATTACAAATCGTATGAAAAGGAAGCAGACGGGGCCCTGGAAGTGCTCAACGGTCAAGTGGACGCCTTTGTCTACGACCTGCCCTTCAACGCCATTTTCAATGCCCAGCAGGGCAAGGGGAAGGTCGCCTTTCTGGACGAGCCTTTCACGTATGAACCGTTGGCCTTTGGCATCCGCAAAGGTGATCCCGACTTCTTGAACTGGTTGAACAATTTCTTGCGCCAGATCAAAAACGACGGTCGCTACGACCGCATTTACGACAAATGGTTCAACAGCGACGACTGGCTCGATACGGTCCAGTAAGCTGAGAGCGCTCAAAACGCCCCCGGTACCGGGGGCGTTTTGCTTGGCAAAGCGCAGCAAAGCCGCGGTCACGTTGCCGGCGCCGTCCCGAAAAGATCCTTTGGGACATGAAACGAGATTCGTTCAGGCGGGCTGCGATGGGCTCCGGCTTGTGACAGCGGCCAAAGCCCCCCAGTTTCTTGGGAAGCTGTGCTGTGAAGGCCTTTTGCGCCACGGATAGAGGACACTGATCATGAACGTGCAGCAGGAACACCCGCTATGGCCTTGAAGACAGGTTTGGATTCACCCCGCAGTCAAATGAACACCCGTTTTTGGCAAATCGCCTTCGTTATCCTGGTTCTCGGCGTCCTCGGTATCGTTTATTTCGCCTCGAGCTCCGTGGAGTATACGTGGCGTTGGTATCGGGTTCCCCAATATTTTTATTTTCAGGACGACGTCCAGGTCGATGCCGAGATTGAAGGCACCGTCGAGACCATCACCTCGACGGAGAAGGAACCTGTGGTCGTGCTGGAGGGATTGTCCGGGGAGACAGAACGCTATCCGGTGCCTGGTGGTGAGGTCCTGATTTATGAAGGGGACTATATCTATCCGGGGGATACGCTCGGGACCTATCAGGAGGGCAAACCGGGCATTTTGCTCCAGGGGCTCTGGATCACGCTCAAAGTATCGGTGGTCGCCATTATTCTGGGGATTGTCCTCGGGGTCTTGACCGGCCTGTCCCGCATATCCTCCAACCCGGCCCTGCGCTGGTCTGCCATCACCTATATCGAGATCATCCGTGGTTCGCCCCTGCTGGTGCAGATTTTTCTCTGGTATTTTGTGATTGGAACTCTGGTCAATTCGATTTTGGCCCAAAACGGGCTGGGCCAGATTTCGCCGCTGTGGTTCGGGATTATTTCCCTGGCCGTCTTCACCGGCGCGTACGTGGCGGAGATTGTCCGGGCCGGTATCCAGTCGGTCAGCAGGGGGCAGATGGAGGCCGCGCGCTCCCTCGGGATGACCTACACCCAATCCATGCGCAAGGTGATCCTGCCCCAGGCCTTCAAGCGCATCCTGCCGGCACTGGCCGGACAATTCATCAGCCTGATCAAGGATTCGTCGCTGCTCGGGGTCATCTCTGTCCGGGAACTTACGAAAGCGACTCGGGAAGTGGTGACGTCTTCGCTGCAACCCTTTGAACTCTGGATCACCTGTGCGGTGCTCTATTTGCTGCTGACGTTTACCTTGTCGCTTGTCGTGCAGTACATTGAACGCAAGGCGGTGTAGTTGCCATGATTGAGGTCCATTCCATCGATAAATTTTTTTATATCCCTGAAGAGGTCCAGGCCTTATCTCAGGTTTCTTGCACTGTGGCCGCCGGAGAGGTGGTCGTGGTCATCGGCCCCTCCGGATCCGGGAAATCGACGTTTTTGCGCTGTCTGAACCGTTTGGAATACGCTGATACCGGATCGATCCGCATCGACGGCAAGGATATCCTCGCACCGAAATGCGATATCAACCGCATTCGGGCCGAGGTGGGCATGGTTTTCCAGCATTTTCATCTCTTTCCGCACAAGACGGTTTTGGAAAATCTGACCATGGCTCAGATGACCGTTCGCAAACGGCCCAAAAAAGAGGCCGAGCAGGTGGGGATGGCTTTGTTGGACAAGGTCGGGATTCAAGCCAAGCACAGTTCCCACCCGGAACAATTGTCCGGCGGTCAGCAGCAGCGCGTGGCCATCGCACGCTCCCTGGCCATGAATCCCAAGGCTATGCTCTTTGACGAACCCACGTCGGCCCTGGATCCGGAGATGATCGGTGAGGTGCTTGATGTCATGAAAACCCTTGCCAAAGAGGGTATGACTATGGTCGTCGTGACCCATGAAATGGGGTTTGCCCGGGAAGTGGCCGATCGGGTCTTGTTCATGGACGAGGGCCGGATCGTGGAAGAGGGGACGCCGGAACATTTTTTCCAGAATCCCCAGCACCCGAGGACGAAATTGTTTTTGAGCCAAATCCTTTAGACCAGGAGCACCTGTATGATGAAACATCTTGTAATGTGGACACTCAAGGAAGAGGCTAATGGCCAGAGCGCGGCAGCCAACGCCAAGGTTATGACCGATATGCTCCAGGCTCTGCCCGGGCTGATTCCGGAAATCCGCCACCTTGAAGTCAGTACCCGTATCGCCCAGGCCGACCCGGGCTGTGATTGTGTTTTGTATACGGAATTTGATTCTCAGGAGGACCTGGACGCCTATCAGGTCCATCCCGAACACCAGAAGTGCGTGGCGTTTATCAAGGATGTTGTCGCTGAGCGCCGGGTGCTCGACTATTGGGCCTGATTGGCTGCGCACAGTCCGGCGATTCTTTTGGCCAGTACGGTAGACGGCGGACGCACCCGTTACGTGAGAGACCGATTGGAAGCCCGGAGGTCTGGACTCCGGGCTTTTTTGGTCTTGTATTGTCCAGCAAATTGGTGATGCCTGAACGCCGCCGGCGATGCAGTGGAGGCTGAGGCAGGTTCTGTTGACGTCACCTTCGCCAAAGGGCAGAGCTGGAAAGAGAAATCTGTTTTTCCGATCTCCTCGTGGCACCGCTACCGTGGGCGCTTTTTTTGGGCCCTTGCGGCGACGGTCACCGATGTATGTGTTTGCGAGTTCGAACAGGGGGCCGTGGTCACGGTGCCCGACACAGGAGGACTTACATGGCCAAAGCAAGCGCTCTTTCTGCCTGGCATCAGCTCAGTGCCCATTTTGAGGACATGCGGCATGTACACATGCGGCACCTGTTCGCTGAAGACCCGGACCGTTTTCCGCGATTTACAGTGCAGGCCGGAGATCTTTTTCTCGACTATTCGAAAAACCGTTTGACCGAATCCACTCGGAACTTGCTCGTGTCCTTGGCCCGGGAAGCCGGGGTCCGCGAAAAGCGAGATGCCCTTTTCGCCGGATCACGCATAAATGTGACCGAGGACCGGGCGGTTCTCCATCCCGCCCTGCGCCATGCACCGGGCGAAGCGTACCTGGTGGATGGGGAGGATGTGACCCGTGATGTGGACGGAGAACTGGAGAAGATGGCCGTTTTTGTTGACGCGGTTCGACAGGGCCAATGGACCGGGTACACGGGGAAACCCGTCCACAATGTGGTCAATCTCGGCATCGGCGGTTCTGATCTCGGTCCGCGAATGGTTTGCCAAGCCTTGCGTCCCTATGGACACGAGCGTTTGAAGGTCCATTTTGTTTCCAACGTCGACGGCACTCACCTGCAGACCACGCTGGAGGGGCTGGATCCAGAGACGACTCTGTTCATTGTGGCCTCAAAAAGCTTTACGACCCAGGAAACGCTGGTCAATGCCGCCTCTGCCCGGCGGTGGCTTGTCGATCACTACGGGGACCACGCGGCCGTGGCGCATCATTTTGTGGCCTTATCAACGAACACGGAAGCGGTCCGAGAATTCGGCATTGCAACGCAGAACATGTTCGCCTTTTGGGACTGGGTCGGAGGGCGGTATTCACTGTGGTCGGCCATCGGCTTGTCCATCGCTCTGTTTATCGGCATGGAGCGTTTCCATGATCTGCTCCACGGCGCCCAGCGCATGGACCGCCATTTTCGCCAGGCGCCGCTTGCCGGAAATATGCCCGTTATCATGGCCTTGTTGGGCATTTGGTATACCGATTTTTTTGGCGCGGGCACCCAGGCCGTGTTGCCCTATGACCAGTCCTTGTCGCTTTTGCCGCGCTATCTCCAGCAATTGGACATGGAAAGCAACGGCAAGCGGGTCACTGTGGACGGGGAGGTGGTCGAGTATTCCACCGGTCCCATTGTCTGGGGAGAAGCGGGTACCGACGGCCAGCACGCCTTCTACCAGCTGATCCACCAGGGAACACACCTTGTGCCGTGCGATTTTATCGCACCGGCCCGCTCCCATCATGGCTGGGATGACCATCACCAGATCCTGCTCGCCAATTTTCTCGCCCAGCCTGAAGCCCTCATGGTCGGGCGCACAGTGGCCGAGGCGCAGTCGCAACTCGAGGCCCAGGGATTGGCCGCTGAGCGTGCGGCTGAATTGGCGCTGCACAAGACCTTCCCGGGGAATATCCCCTCCAATGCTTTGATTTTCGAACAATTGACTCCCGTAACCCTGGGGGCTTTGATCGCCCTGTATGAACACAAGGTTTTTGTTCAGGGAGCGATCTGGAATATCAACTCTTTCGATCAGATGGGTGTGGAACTCGGTAAACAGCTGGCCAAAACGATTTTGCCCGAACTCACCGGTGCAGCACCGCTGCAGGATCACGACGCTTCCACCACGGGCCTGCTCACGAGATTACAGCGTTTGCGGGCCTCCAAACGGTCCTGACAGGAAACCGGGGCAACTCATTGTCTACCGAGGAGTTGCTGAGCGAGGAGGGGGAGGATTTCTTCCGCGGCTCCGTCAAATCGGATGGAGGTCACGTCAGCATAGGCTGTCGGACCGATATTACACTCGATCACGGTTCCTCCCCGGGCGGCGACTTCCTGGGGGATGATATTGGCCGGGGCCACTGTTCCGGAGGTCCCGACAACGATCATCACATCGGCCTCTCTGGCCAGCGCGGCGCTGCGGAACAAGGCCTCCTGGGGGATGGCTTCCCCGAAAAAGACGACGTCGGGCCGGATGACCGCTTCACACGAGGCGCACAAAACAGGGATTTTCCTTCTGACCTGGGCGGCAATCTGATCGGAGGGGTATGAAGCAGCACAGCCATGGCAGTAGTACCGGCGGCAATTGCCGTGATATTCGATGACCTCCTGTGATCCGGCCTCTTGATGGAGATTGTCGATATTTTGGGTAATCACCGCGGAGAGAAGCCCCTGCTGTTCCAGTTCGGCCAGGGCGATATGGGCCTGGTTCGGCGTTGCCGTGTCAAAGAGTTCCAATGCGTCGCGCAGAAATTCCCAGACCCCGACTGGATTTTTTCGCAGGGCCCATTCCGAGCAGACCTGTTCCGGATCATACCGTGACCACAACCCTCCTGGACTCCTGAAATCCGGGATGCCGCTGGGCACGGAAATCCCGGCCCCGGTAAAGGCAACCGTACAACGGGAATCCCTGATGGCAGTTGCGGCTGCAGCCAGGGTCTTGGTGTCGGGAAGGGACATGGCGTGTACTCCTTTGGCGTTTGATGACCCGTGTTTGACGCGGGGCATTTGGCCGCAATTTTTCCGAGCTTCGGAGGACTTTGCCGGCCGGATTATGTTGCACTCGAAAAATCCTTTCGCTACAAAACTGGAAACACAGTGCGCCAGCACAAGAGACAAGAGGCCGACTGCGGCGGGAGAACGACGATGAAACGACTGCTCGTGATGATGGTGATGGTTATGGCACTGGCCGGATGTGCCAGCACACCGGAAGGCGCTTCCCCCGGTGAACCTGGCAGCGGCCCTTTTTCCTTCGGTCAAGGGGAGGCAGAAGAACAATCGAATTTCTATTACGATTTCGAGGATGTCCTTGTACCCAAGGAAATGGAACTTGTCCCTGATGAATCTTTACTCTTTGAGACGCCGGCGGTCAAAATCGGGGTTCTGGTTTTCAAGGGACGTGTCGATCCCGTTTCCCTGTTTGATTTCTTCATGGCCAATATGCCGAAGGATAATTGGCAGTTGCGCAGCTATTTCAAGTATGGCCGGTACATTATGGTCTATGAGAAACCTGGCAAGGACTGCATTATCAGTTTGACGGAATCTTCGTTGTCCACCAAACTCCAGATCTGGGTGACGCCGCGTGCCACCGCCGGGGCCAAATCCAGCGGCGGCATGCGCAATAATGAAATGATCCTGCAAAACTAGACCAGGGGCGCCAGGGGCGCCAGTACATGGATTTTCCGTACCAATTTTCTTTGAGCCGCCACAGAAGGCTCCATCTGGCGGTCTGTGGAAGTATCGCCGCCTATAAGGCCCTCGATCTGTTGCGCCTGTGGCGCCGCATGGGTCTGCATGTTGGTGTGACGCTCACAGCAGCGGCGCGTCACTTTATCACTCCGTTGTCATTTGAAGCCCTGGACGCCCATCCTGTCTACAGCGACCTGTTTGTGGGGCAGGAAGCGTTATATGGCCATCTGGAGCCGGGGCAAAACGGTGATGTCTTTGTCGTCGCTCCGGCCACGGCCAATGCTTTGGCGAAACTGGCTCACGGCCTGGCCGATGATATGTTCTCCTGCCAAGCCCTTTCCTTTCCCGGTCCTTTTGTCCTCGCCCCAGCCATGAACCCCAAGTTGTGGAACGCCCCGGCTACGCAGGAGAATATCACTCGCTTGCGCGATCGCGGCGTATCGATCGTCCCGCCGGACACGGGTCTCGTGGCCTGTGGCGAAGAGGGCACCGGCAAACTCGCTGATCCGCTGGCCATCACCTCATCTATCCTTAAAGCCCTTGCTCCTCAGGATCTGGCCGGACGCAAGATCCTGGTCACCCTCGGTCCGACTCGCGAATTCTGGGATCCGGTCCGTTTCTGGTCTAACCCGTCCACTGGGCGCATGGGCGCTGCCGTAGCGACGGCCGCCTGGTTGCGCGGGGCCCAAGTCCATGTGGTTCAAGGTCCGTGCCCTGCCTGGCTTCCTCCCGGGATACAGGTCGATAGTGTGACATCGGCCCAGGAGATGTATGAGCGGAGTCTCTCCCTGTGGCCGTCCATGGATATGGCCTGCTTGACCGCTGCGGTGTGCGATTTTCGTCCCCACAACCAGCGGCAGCAGAAATTCAAAAAAGAAGCAGGGGAGCAAGGACTGGACATCGCTTTTGCTCCCAATCCGGATATTTTGCAGACCCTTGGTTCACGCAAGACCCCCCAGCAACGGCTTATTGGTTTCGCAGCCGAAACCAGCGACGCGATCCAGTCAATCGCCGAGGAAAAACTCCGCCGCAAGCAGCTTGACCTGATTCTGGCCAACCGGATCGACCGGACGGATGCTGGCTTTGCCTCGGCCACGAACCATGTCGTGGCGGTTGACGCACATGGTCGACATGAACAGTGGCCCCTTATGGACAAGGGCGATATAGCCTGGAGGATATGGGATTGGATTTTGGCGATGTGAATCTGGGCGAACCGTGGGGGACATGGTACCGCCTTGGTCTGCGTCACCTTTTTCGCCCCGAACCCTCCCAGGAAGCCCAAGAAACCCATGTGGCTTCCCCTTCTGCTGCAGACGGGGAATTTCCCGAACCGTGGTCCCGCATTTTGACCGGACTCCACCCCCCGGTGCCGCTTGTCTGGACCTATTGGCGTCTGGCCTGCGATCTCGGCCCGAATCCCGACCCCCTTCGGCGCACGTTGTGGGCCAAGATCCTTGCCAATTGCGACTGGCCTCAAGGTTCCGTCGCCTTTTGGCCCATGTCCGCAATGGACAACGGCCGTATCGTGCCTGCAACTTCCCATTTCCATAACGGTCTGGCCGTGATCCGGCCCAGCATGGTGGTCTGTTTCGGGCAGCGTGCTTTTGAGGCCTTGTACCCTGGTACGGCTTTTGATTACGGCCTTTACGAATCCATCGCCAACGTACCGGTTTTGGCCCTGCCCGGTGCCCAGGACATGCTTCCGGATAACAGACGGGCCAAGGCCCTGGTTTGGGGTTGGTTGCAGTCCCTTTCACAGCGTCTGCCGGCCCTGAATGGGTGAGCCGCTCCTGTGGCCCCCTCTAGGCAAGAATGTGTATTGGCAAAACAGTCTGACGTGGCGGCGAAGGCGTCGCGTTGCAACTCCCATTTGTGGACAAGGAGTATCTTGAATGCGTGTTTTGGTCACCGGAGCGGCCGGGTTTATTGGCTCTCACCTCAGTCGCCGACTTCTTGATGACGGCCATGTGGTGGTTGGGTTGGACAATCTCAACGACTACTACTCTCCCGAACTCAAAGAAGCGCGGTTGAATCTGCTCCGGGAGTACGAGAATTTCGATTTTGTCATGCTCGATCTGATCGAGGACGCGGAACTCGATCGCGTCTTTGCCGAATACGGTTTTACCCATGTGGTGAATTTGGCCGCTCAGGCTGGCGTCAGATACAGTCTTGAAAATCCCAAAGCCTACATCGATAGCAATATCAATGGATTTGCGCATCTTCTCGAGTGTTGCCGTCACCATTCCATCCACCATCTGGTCTTTGCCTCCTCGAGTTCCGTCTACGGGTTGAACACGGCCATGCCCTTTAGTGTCCATGACAATGTGGACCACCCTATCAGTCTCTACGCGGCCAGCAAAAAATCGAATGAGCTCATGGCCCATACCTACAGCTATCTGTATGGGCTTCCGACCACAGGGCTGCGATTTTTCACTGTCTACGGTCCGTGGGGACGACCGGATATGGCCCTATTCCTGTTCACCGAGGCCATTTTGTCCGGCAAGCCGATCAAGGTTTTTAATCATGGCAAAATGCAGCGCGATTTCACATATATAGATGATATCGTTGAAGGGGTTGTCCGGGTCTTGCATCGCCCGGCACGGGCTAATCCCGAATGGGACGGGGCGCGTCCTGATCCCGGCAGCAGTCCGGCACCGTATAAATTGTACAACATAGGCAATAATAACAGTGTCGAACTGGAACGCTTCATTGAGGTCGTCGAATCGTGCCTCGGCAAAAAGGCCAAAAAGGACTATCTTCCGCTCCAGCCCGGGGATGTCCCGGCCACGTATGCTGATGTGGATGATCTGATGGCCGATGTCGGGTTTCGTCCCAACACCCCGATCGAAGAGGGGGTCGCCAATTTTGTCAGCTGGTATATGTCGTATTATGGGGTCAAAAGCTAAAGGGCAGGGCGGTTGCTGACCAGAGTCCGTGGAAAGCCGTGTTTCAGGCCTCGGGAAAGGATCTCGAACGCTACGAGCGCACGTACTGGCCCCGGACTCTGTCCCGCTTCCCTGCGGCCCAAACCTGAGACAAAC
>NC_013224.1 GCF_000024325.1 Desulfohalobium retbaense DSM 5692
TTCAGCAAAAACTGAAAAGGGGTCTTTATGATTATTTCACTGCTCAATCAAAAGGGCGGTGTCGGAAAAACCACCCTGGCTGTCTCGCTGGCCGGCTAACTTGCTCAGATGGGGAGCCGGGTGCTTTTGATCGACGCAGACCCCCAGGGATCCGCCTTGGATTGGGCCGCAGCCAGAGAAGGGGAGCCATTGTTTCCTGTGGTCGGATTGCCCAGGCCCACGGTCCACAAAGAAATTCAGGGCTTCGTCGGGGATTACGACCATATTGTGATCGATGGGGCACCACGGGTCACGGACCTGGCCCGGTCGGTCATCATGGCCTCCGATGTGGTGGTCATACCAGTGCAGCCCTCGCCCTATGACATTTGGAGCGCCGAAGAGGTGGTGGGCCTGGTCAACGAGGGCGCTATCTACAAAGATCGCCTGAAATCATGTTTTGTAATAAATCGTAAAATCGTAAATACGGCGATAGGCCGGGACGTGAAAGAAGCGCTGGCCAACTATGATTTGCCGATTCTGGCGGGCACGGTCGGTCAACGAGTGCTCTTTGCCGAGGCGGTGGCCTCCGGGCTGACCGTCTCCGAGGTGGATCCGAAGAGCAGCGCAGCGGCAGAGGTACAGGGGGTCGCCGCCGAAGTCTTGGAACTCTAGGGGGAGATCATGGCGAAAAAGGTAGGCTTGGGGCCGAGACCCACAAGGAAGGCGAAATCGGATCAGAGCCAAAACGCATGGGTATCCGGGGCGGACCAGGGCGCAGAGGCGAAAAAGCGCCTGACAATCGATATTTCCGAATCATTACACCGCAGAATCAAGGCCGACTGTGCCAGCCGGGGAACGAAGATTGCCGATGAAGTCCGGGCGTTGTTGGCTGAAAAATTTGAAGGCTAAAAAAAGTTACTGGTCTGACCGGTGCGGTCATTGCTCATTGACTATTCCTTAGGAATGTTTGAGCGATAAAAGGCTCGGGCTCCCTCTGCAGACCATTGCCCGCTGCCGGACAATGGCGGCAAACCCTCGTTGTTTAGGGTGTCGGCTACGTCCCACCAGGACGTGCCCTTCCTGCGTAGCTGGCGAATCCGCTCGACACGCACAAGCACAGGATCGGGCTCCGGTTCGGCTGTGTATCCATATTCGACTACAAGCTGATGGATACGGGCACGGACCAGGGCCGCCCGGTTTACCTTGAGAATGTCAGCGTCCTCGATCCAGGCGAGTACCCAGCGCCGCCTTTCCTCTGCTCCTGCCGTGACCCGCTCTAGCTCTTGCCACCAGAAGCGTTCAAGATTGATTGAATAGACCCGACTGCCCTGCCGGAAGCTGCGCCGCTCGTGGCCGAAATCAAGATCAAACTCCATGACCATACGGAACACCCTTTTTGGCTTGTAGTCAATATAGACTACATAGCAAACGAAGGCAAGCCACCTTTGGCGAAATGTCGGGAACAAAAAAACCCGGAGCCCAAAGGTACCGGGCTGTGGGCTTTGAAAATCAAAGCGGAACTAGAGAAAGATCCGGTAATCCAGGTTCAGCACTTCAGCCAAACGCTTAGCCCGGTCCTTTCCGATCTCCAGTTTCCCATTCTCCATGCTCGAAAGATGGCTCTGAGCGATCCCTGTCTTTTCGGAAAGCTCGACCTGAGTCAGGCCCGACCGGTTCCGGGCTGCCCGCAAAATGACGCTGTATTCGGGCTCAACCTCAAGCTCAGGGAAGAGTTCACGCCAAGGGACACAATCGCTCGTGTCTACATAGCCATGTTTTTTGAGGTCCCGGAGCACTTCAGCCTTTTTTTCCTTGGGACCGGTGATCCGGATGTCCACGGTGTCAGTATGGTGCTTTTTCGTGCGTACCTGCATAAGTCACCTCGATAAGGTTGATTTCTTCGCCAACCTCTTCCCAAACAACCACATACGTGGGCTGGCCGCCCTTGATGTGGCAATGGTGCTTGTTGGGGCCCAGCTTGGAATAGTTGGGCCAATTTCCTCTGACCGGACCGGCGTCCTCCATTTCCCGCAGCAGGACCAGAAAATTGTCTCTCGCCACGGCAGGGAGTTTCAACAGATTTTTCTTGACTTTGTTTTTTACTTTCACCGTCCAGGCCATGATTCTTGGATATTCCTTTTTTTAGTATATTGTCAATGTGGGATCGGCCTTTTTGCACCCTCAAGGAATCGGGGTGAATAGGTGTCGAGTGCATTTTATCTCAAAAATTCTGAAGCGCTTTTTGCCGAAGCCCTGCCATTGTCACGGGGAACCGAGGCCTTGCTGTTAAAGGCTTCAGCTATCTTTTCCTTTGGCGACGGGCTACGTCACTCGTACTCAAAATCCAGGACGAACTCTATGACCATGCGAACCCCCTTTTTGCCATGTAGTTTATATTGACTACATAATAAACGAGGCCAATTCCCTCCTGACGAACACCATGGACAAAACAGCCCTGAACCTCCGGGTTGTGATATTTGAGAGGTCAAACAGGACTAAAGAAAGACCCAATGATCCAGGCTCAGAATTTAAGCCAAACGCTTGGCCTGGTCCTTTCCGATCTCCAGCTTCCCATTCTCCATGCTCAAAAGATGGCTCTGAGCGATCCCTGTCTTCTCGGAAAACTCGACCTGGGTCAGACCCGAGCGATTCCCGGGCTGCCTGCAAAATGACGCTGTATTCGGGCTTGTCCTCAAACTCGGGAAAGAGTTCACGCCAGGGAACAGAGTCACTCGTGTCCACATACCCAAGCAGACAACTCCCACGAACCATACAAAGCACCTTAAAGTTGTTGACAGGCAGGGATTTTAAGCCATATACCCCCCTAAGGTTTGCAACATAATATTAAGGGGTTTATGATGGCTATCATTTCGCTGGTTAACAATAAAGGCGGTGTCGGGAAAACGACTATGACTGTTAACCTGGCACACGCTTTGGCCAATCGCCAGAAAAATGTGCTGGTTATTGACTTAGACAGCCAATGCAATTCATCTTCGCTACTTGTAGATAATAAATTTGTCGAAGAATCACTCTACGATATCCTTAACGGAGAAAATGATGACATTGGTAAAGCTATCTACTCTACTCCTTATGATCGCCTCAAATGCTTAGCAAATGAAGAAGAAACGAGCGCCCTTGAATTTGACTTGTCTGCAAACCTTCCAGACAATTATAATATTTTAAGGGCTAATATAAAAGAATATGTTAATGATAAATTTGATTATACATTAATAGACTGCCCACCAAATTTAGGTTTCTTTGTTATAAATGCTTTAGTTGCCTCAGATTTTGTTATTGTACCTGTCATGTGCGGATCTAGATTTTCAATTGAAGGTCTGACTAAAGCTATTAAATTAGTTCACTATATACAACAAGAAGACGATAATGATCCAACCAGGGTATCTAATCCAGATCTACGTTTTCTTAGGCTCGCTATAAACAGCATTGACAAACGGACCACAATGTCCAAGGTCATCCTGGAGCGTCTTAAAAAGAATTTTGGTGAAGATCAGATATTTGAAACAAATATTGGTATGAGTACAGTATTCCACCAAGCAGAAGACTTAAACAAAACAGTTATCCGCCACGCACCGAGATCAGTCGGAGCCCGAGCTTACAGGGATCTAGCCAAAGAACTTTGCGGGGTTCTTGGCGATAGTGATGAAGGGGAATAGCTCATGGCCAAGAAAAAAAGACGCTCCCTCTACGACACATTATCCGCACGGGATAGCGGACAGGACGATGAGCTTCGAGAGACATTTAAACGTGTACGTGAAATCAATACAAAACAGTCCACTGAAACCACCCCTCCATCTGAGAACTCCAATAAAAAAGTCCAAGCCCAAGACAAGAGCCCATCTGGACCGCTCATTCATACCGCCCAAACAAACCGCTCAAACATACCGATTACTCATTCAGATCAACAAAGTAATAATAAAGAAAATAACAAATCAAAACAAGAATTTAACAAAGATAGCCTTGGTGACACAAACCGCTCACCTAAAGCGCCCACAAATACCGCTCAAAACAACCGCTCAAGCAAAGCGCTCGCTAATACCGCTCAGGTAGACCGCCCAAACAAACCGCTCGAAAACAACCATACCGCTCATTTAAACAGCTCAAATGAACCGTTTACTCGAGCGCTTCGAGCGCAATCATTGAGCGGTACTAATGAGCGGTATGCCCAAGCGGTACAAATGAGCGGTTCAGAGGAGTCACATGAGCCCACTGAAGACCCTCAAAATATCCTCCTAAAACCCAAATCTTCCATCAGATCTAGAAACCAAAAAAAGATTTTTGACTACCTTCAGCGGATTGGCTCCCAAACGACCACCCTTACATATATATCTAATATTACTGGTGTTCCGTACAGCACAACGAGACGAATAATAAGCAAATTTAAAGCTGAAGGGCTTATTTATTACAGAACGCTGTTCGTTAAGGACGTAGGCTGGTGCGCAAAAATCTGGATAATAAATTCAGAAGGCGAGACACCCAACCGAGCGGTACAAATGAGCGGCATAAATGGGCGGTATGAATGGGCTGTATCAAACGCCTCTAAGATAGATAGAGAATCTATCTATCTAAAAGAGGGGGGTGTGGGGGGAGATGGGCAAGATCAACCTGACAACTCATCCTCTTCTAGTGAGGCTCGTCTCAACCAGCTCACCGACGAAGATATTGCTTTCTTTTGGCCAAAGCTTCACCAATCTGGTTTTGGAGCTCACCAGGTCCAGCAAATCGTTCAAAGACTTTCCAAGGTGGATAAAAAAGCCGACAAAGTTATCCAGGGGCTTGATCACGCTGAATGGGAACTAGATCAGGGAAAGATGACTGACAAAGAAGGTAATCCCGTAGGGAATCCATGTTCTTACGTGTTCAGTTCTCTAGCCAGAGAAGGCTATTATCGTCGTCCATCTGGATATATTTCCCCGGAAGAACAAGCTGAGCTGGATGCCAAGGAAGAAGCTGATAGGCTGCAACAACTGGGGAAAGAGAAAAAGGAATCTCAGTTTAAAGCATGGAAGGCAAATTTGTCGGAAGAGGAGTTAAATCAAATTTTGGCTTGTAAAACTCACAAAGGACCAACGGATCCGTGGCTTAGGCAATATTGGGAAAAGACTATTTATTATACAACAAAGTAATTTTTTTATGTTTGTCTATATCTTTATTTTTCTAATTGTATAACCCGAAATATTTAAAAAGATCATTAATAAATATGACCGTAGCAACAGTCACGGTTGGCAGACACTCTGAGCTCCGGGGGGCACCGGAGTCGATTCTTCGTCGGATTCGGGAGGCAATGACCCTGGAGAATCCCAAGTATTCTCAGGCAGAACGATTTGGGCGTTACACCGGGGCTCTGGATCCGGTGATTGAGCTTTGGGAGGACATACCAGGTGGGGTGGCATTCCCCCGTGGCTGGACCCGCCATGCCATCGTTTTATTACAACGAGCTGGGATCCAGTGGAAAATCGACGACCAGCGACGCGCCCTCGACCCGGTATCCTTTTCTTTTGTCGGAAAGTTACGGGACTCCCAGGCTCAGGCTGTACAGGGTGTTTTAAGTCGGGATTTCGGAGTATTGGAGAGCGGGACCGGATCCGGCAAGACCGTCATGGCTCTTGCCGTTATTGCCGAGCGCCAGCAACCTACCTTGATCCTCGTACACAACAAGGAACTGCTGCACCAATGGCGGGAACGGATCAAAGCCTTCCTTGCCCTGGATAAGGTGGGGCAGATCGGGGACGGGAAGGCAGAGGTCCGACCAGTGACCGTGGGCATCGTCAACAGTGTCAGAAAACGCCTGGACAGCCTCCCTGAGAGCTTCGGGCACCTGGTCGTGGGATGAGTGCCACCGCACCCCGTCCACGATGTTCACAGAGGCCGTGAAGGCGTTTGACTGTCGCTTTATGCTTGGCTTGAGTGCCACGGCCTACCGCCGGGACGGTTTGACCCGGCTGATCTACCTCACCTTGGGAGATCGGACTCACTGGGTAGACCCGCAGCGGCTTCGAGAGATCGGGGCGGTCCTGACGCCGAAGATCATACGCCGGGAGACTGTATTCCAATATGACTACGCCGACGACTACCCGGCAATGGTCAGCACCCTAGCCGAGAACGAGGACCGAAACCGGCAGATTGTTAATGACGTGATTGCCCAAGTTCAAGATCAGGCTGGTACCGCCCTGGTGGTCAGTGACAGGGTGACCCACTGCGAGGCCCTGGCGGAGCTTGTGCGGGACGCAGGACAAGGGGCCGAAGTGTTGACCGGAAAAACCCCGAAGGAGGGGCGAGAGCGTATTGTGAATGCTATCCAGGCCGGGAAAGTGCCGGTGTTGTGTTCGACCATCCAGCTTTTGGGTGAGGGGTTCGATTGCTCTGGCCTGTCCAGTCTGTTTTTGACTACGCCGGTGCGCTTCAGGGGGCGGTTGCTCCAGATCGTGGGCCGGATTCTCCGCCCTGGTACGGGCAAGCGCCCCAGGGTCTTTGATTATGTAGATGTCCACGTGGGGCTGTTGCAGCACCAGGCGCAAAAACGGGCACAGGCTCTAGAAGGGGTGGTATATGGTGCGGCTTCTATTTAACGGCCGATATATCGTACTGAACAAAGGCGAGGTGTCGTGTTCTGACGAAATTGTCCGAATCCACGCACAAGGCGTTTTGCAATTGGTCAAGGCACAGAAGAAAACCGGCCCTAGCGATGGGGACCCGGATTATGTTTGGGCCGAAATGTTCCAGGAGTACGGGTACGAAGTCGTGGAGTTTACGCTTGAGAGCCAACCTTCGCCTAGTGCGATCAATTAGGTAATTCAGGGAGGGGACATTACTTGTTCTACCTATAGTTCACCCCGATACAAACCCTATATAGACCCTAAAAAATTTTGGCGCATTAACGAACAAACTGGACAGATCGCCCGCGCGTGGAAAAAAAACGTATTTTAACAAAACCGCATTTCTGTATTTACTGAAAGCTGTATTTCAGCAAAACCAGGAAAGGGGTCTTTATGATTATTTCACTGCTCAATCAAAAGGGCGGTGTTGGGAAAACCACCCTGGCTGTCTCGTTGGCCGGCCAGCTTACTCAACTGGGGAGCCGGGTGCTTTTGATCGACGCAGACCCCCAGGGATCCGCCTTGGATTGGGCCGCAGCCAGAGAAGGAGAGCCGCTGTTTCCTGTGGTGGGACTGCCCAGGCCCACAGTGCACAAAGAAATTCAGGGCTTCGTCGGGGATTACGACCATATTGTGATCGATGGGGCGCCACGGGTCACGGACCTGGCCCGGTCGGTCATCATGGCCTCCGATGTGGTGGTCATACCAGTGCAGCCCTCGCCCTATGACATTTGGAGCGCCGAAGAGGTGGTGGGCCTGGTCAACGAGGGAGCTATTTATAAGGAAAAACTAAAATCATGTTTTGTAATAAATCGTAAAATCGTAAATACGGCGATTGGACGAGATGTGAAGGAGGCCTTGGCAAATTATGATCTGTCCATATTGGACGTCACCGTGGGCCAGCGAGTGGTGTTTGCTGAAGCCGTGGCCTCTGGGCTGGTCGTTTCTGAGGTGGCTCCAAAAAGCAATGCCGCCACAGAGGTTAAGGCATTTGCAAACGAGTTATTGAAATTCTAGGAGCATAGGATGGCCAAAAAGGTAGGATTGGGACCAAAACCCTCGAAAAAATCTGATGGGGATAAAAGACAAGATGCCTGGGTGTCCGGGGAGGACAAAAGTGCCGAGAAAAAGAAGCGCCTAACCATCGACATCCCTGAATCGCTTCACCGGAAAATCAAAGCTGATTGCGCTATACGGGGAGCGAAGATAGCTGATGAGATCAGGGTTCTTTTGGCTGAGAGGTATGACACCTGAAACGGTGGTGAGGGGTGAGGCAGCTAAATTCTGGCCTGTAGAGGGGCAGAATTCGATGCAACAAAAGTCCATTTTTGTTATATATCCCCCTGGTTTTGTTGCATGTGCCGCCTGATTTTTATTTTGAGCAAAGGAAGAGCGCTATTGGCTTTTGTTGGTTCTATCGGAAAAGCTGTCATTTAAAAAGCGTGGTAGGCCACGTTAGTCATGGGTTCCTGATCTGACCGTTGCGACATAAGGACATCTCCTTGGGTTTGAGGCGGTGGTGCCATTGTCCCAAATCAGTGTCCAACAAAACTGTAACCCGGACCAGAAGTGGCCAAATCCGCTTGGCCTGATTAAGCAAAGGGCCTATGGTAAAATTGTGCCATGGGCCCTATTTTATTTAGTATTCTTAGGGTTTATTTGAAAAAAGAGCCGAATCGAGAAGAGTTGGGAATCTTTTACATTTGAATTGTATGTGATTTAACCTATTGGGAAAAAATATTTTTTTGGAAAAAAGGTTTAGAAAGGAAAAAAAGAATTTGACTTTTAGATTGTACTATGCTATTGTACTAGCCTGTTGGCACACAGTTTTCTGTAAAAATCGAAACGGGAAATTTATTTTTCGAACTTAGTATGCACTGAATGAATGTCAAGTTTTTTTTAAAAAAAATAAATAAATATTATTTAAAATTAAATGCTATAAAAAAAATCTCGAAAAAAGCAAAGTGTGTTTTAAATAATATGTTTAGTTAAAAACATACAGTTTTCGAAGAAAATAAATATATAAAATAAAAGTTTTTTTTATTTAAACGGCATTAGTTGAAAAGTGGGTGGGTATAAAATTCTCCTACTATGAGTGTGGTATTAAAAGTATTGGTAGGGATTTTTAAAATTATCTATATATGATTTATCGGTATTTGCGATTTACTTTAAATTTAAACATTGAGAGTGTTTTAATTTTATAAATTATTTCTGGGCACCTACGTTTTATGTCTTGAATATAAAAAGTGATGCCTAGAATTTTTATTGTGAAATATAGGCATGTAAAAATTTTAAAGAAGCGATTAATAAGGCAATCCGATGGAGGAAAACGTGGAACTGGTCTGCGTTGTCCGATATAACTTATATTTTGGAGGTTTTATGCATTTTAGGAACTTTGTTGCTTTTTTTTGCATTTTTTCTGCATTTTTTGTTTTTCTTGGCTGCTCATCAGGAGAGATGGGTAAGGATGAAATAGAGGATCAGATTTATTCACAATTTATTGAAAGTTCAAAAAAACAAATGAAAGCTCAATTGCCTTATTTATATAGAATTTCACCAGAATCGCAAGATATGACTAAAGAAGAGTTTATTAAAAAGAGTATGAAAGCAATGGATACAATTCAATTTGACTCTTTTACAATTACAAATCGCAAAAAAATTGGTGAAGAGAAAAATAAAGAAAGGGTAGAGTTTATAATTTCAGCTTCAATGGAAAAAGATGGAAATAGGCAAAGTCTAGTTAAAGATAAAGAGGGGACAGCAATGTTGACCAAAAAAGACAGCGGATGGACGATCACGTCAGTCAAATAGTCGTGTAAGTAGACTAAGATGAAGATTTTTTTTTAAAAAAAGAGCTTCATCTTATTGTAAAGTACTTTCATATAATGGCTTAGGGTGAATATATATCCTGTAACTATATAATTAAAGGAGATTAAGAGATGAAAAAGATTTTTTCTCTTGCTTTGCTTTGTGCACTAGTTTGTTCTACCAGTGCTATGGCTCATGATTTAAACTGGGACAATCTTATGATGGCGGCAGTAAAAATGCAGCCTCATTTTGATTATGAGGCAAATGTAGATTCATACATGAAGATTTATAGGTCAGATGTATGGGATAGATATAAAAATGATGAGTTTGAGATACAAGACAAACGAAATGAAACAATTAAAATGATGAAGGATAGGTTTTCTTCTTTTTCTTTAGATGAAGAATTCACTATTTACACATCATTAAAATTTGGTAGTTATGATTTTGATAAACAGGTGTTCCCACTTAATTCATTTTCAGCTAATTCCTATCTCGTAGAAAGAAGATACAACAATTGGTCTTTTCCTAAGGCATATAAAGTATTCTTCATTAATCCAGAGAAGATTGGTGATATTAACATGGAAAAGGACAAAGCTAAGAATTTTTTGAAAAAAAGAAAAAGTAGTTACGGCAATGTTGACAGAAATGTCAATGCGAAGATAAAGTTTAGTGTCACAGATCTTAAAAATGGACGCAATGAATTAGAGGCTAAATTAGAGCATGTAACCATTTACAGTGATGATCAAATGTCAAAGGTTATTCAAAAATTTTAATTGCCCAATAAAGCCATAACCAGTAGGAAAAACGCCCTTATTCCTTAATACAGCTTCTTTTCTACTGGTTATGGTAGTTGTTATTTAGAATTTTTAAACGCGCAATGTCTTTTCAGACTCCTCATACAAATCTGTGTATAATTTGGGACTCAGGTAGATCGCCCATGCCTCGTTGGATGACATTGCCTATTCGAATATAATCCAGACCGAGAATCTGGCTCAACTTCTGGTCGGAAAAGGTATTTTGACCAAGGAGGAGTTCAGTCGCAAGGTCGAAGAGATCCACGCCACATTCATGGCCCAGCAACCCCACTCAGGGCAAAGCGAGGCCTGACATCTCAAATCTTTTCTTGGCGTATATCTGTGCGTTGCTCCATCTTCAAAGCCGGCCAAGCGAGGCGCCCTTGTCTCCATATAAGTACATCGATCCCTAAACCGGCCTTTTGAGATCCACCAAGCGGTATCTTGAAGCAGGTCAACGATCCAGAAAGTCCGGCGGACCCGGAAGATGCTTCAGACCATGTCTAAAGAAGATTTGGATCTTTACGATCTCTCTGGGGTGCTGGACAGCACTCTCAAAGAGGCCCAGGAGATGCTCGAGGAGTTCAAGTATGAGGCGCTTTACGGCTAATGCCCGGATTGCCTTGGCAAGATATGTCCTTGTCTGGATTATTGTTCTTCTCTCCCCGGGCCTGGTTTTTTCCTGGACAGGTAAGGCGGTCCATATCAAAGACGGCGATACGATCGTGGTCTTACGAGACCATTCTGAGGTCGACGTGCGCCTGTATGGTATCGATTGTCCGGAAAAGCGTCAGGATTTTGGAACCAGAGCCAAGCGGTTTACTGCTAAGATGGTCGGTATGCAGCGCGTGGAAGTCCAAGAAATGGATGTTGACCGCTACGGTCGCGTGGTCGGCCTTGTCGCCTTGGCCGGTTCAGGGGAAAGTCTAAATGCGGCATTGCTCTATAATGGCCTAGCCTGGGTTTATCACAAGTATTGCGGACAAGATTTTTGTGGCCGCTGGATCACCTTGGAACGAAAGGCGAAGCTCGCCAAACGGGGGATGTGGGGGCAACCAAATCCGATCCCCCCTTGGGAATGGCGGCATGGTGGCCGCTCTGGCAGCCAGAGTAGAAGCGAGGCTGGTGGCGACAAGGATTGTAGCGATTTTTCGACCCAAGGCCAGGCGCAGCGGTTCTTTGAGGCCCATCAACCCGGCGACCCCCATCGCTTGGACGGAGATGGGGATGGGCAGGTGTGCGAAGGGCTGCCATAATGAACCTCACATCTTTTGTAGTGGATTTGAGAATTTCCACACGATGCATCGAAGAGACTTTTATATACAATTTTTGAATCTGTACAGTGCGGGAGATTTCCATGCTCTGTCTTACATTTATTATTTCAAAATATATAAACATTCCAATTTATGTAAATTGAAAAAAGCCAAAAAAGTAGTATAAAATTTTGCGATTCATTTTTTTAATTATAAAATTCAAAAAAGGTCACAAAAATGGGTATATTGAATTCTTTTTTTAGATTTTTTAAAAATGAAAACACTATTTATAAAAATGAAATCAAGAGTTTTATCGATTCTAATATTGAAGATACTGGAATCGATATTAACGATGAAAACTTGTCAGCAAAAGACATTGCTTACATTTGCGAAAATATAATAAACAGTGTATCTTTTACATCAGCTCTGCACTCTACAAAAAAACATCCAACTTCTAAATTTTACGAAAAAAACAGCAAAGATAACTTAGCTCTATTTTATAGCTACTTCTTAGAATTGTACTATATAATAAGTATTCAGGTTTTTGGAATATTTGACAGTGAAAAACTAGAAAAAGCTTCTCAAATATTGATAGAAAAAAAGCTTGAAAGAGAGGAACAAGAATTACAAGCACTTAAAGATGATAAAACCATTAAAAAAATAGGTATCCCTGAAGAAGTAATTCAAAAAACAGAAAAAGAGATCGGGGATAGTTTATATAAATACAAAGGTTATCACATAAAATATGCAAAAAAAGAAGAAAGAAAAACACCAATGTTTAAATGCGCAACCACAATAACTAAAGAATTATACCCAAAATATTCAAAAAAAATTGAAGATGACATATATTCAATATCTTACCTATGCTTTACATACCTACTCGAATACCTACATCCGCTATGCCATAAATGCAGATAAAATATCAGACAAACCAACACCTTAAGTAGTGACAACCCAAAATTGACCAGGCGTGATAACGCAAATCTGACCACCCCCTGGGGTTGTTTCAGGGTAGCCTTCCCAACCCCCGGGGTGGGGAAGCGGCCGGTCTTAGTTACTTGGGGTGCATTCGGTAGCTGCGACCGTTTTTAAAAAGCCAAATTGCTAAATAAGTAACTGTTATTTATTGAAAAGTTTCAGTAAATACTGTAATATCTCCGCAAATCTACCGGAGGTATTACCATGCAGACTGCTCTAAATCAGAGTGATATTTATAAAGACCGGGCTCATCGGAAGTACTTTAGCGATATGAAAGAATTATTTGACAACGTATACGATATAATTGACGTACCCGGGATGTCACTGTTTGAAAATATTGAAAAACTCCGCGAGCATAAGCTATACAATCTCGATCCAAAAATGCTGTCTGCGATCATTGAGACCAAGCTAGAGCAATATTTTTCTAGCTTTGAATGCCCTATATGTGGTAGTAAATGTTCGCATAATAGAAAATCAAAGAGACACATCGAAACTACTTACGGAACCATATTATTTGATTCTGGTCCGGGTTACAGTTTTGTTGGACACTGATTTGGGACAATGGCACCACCGCCTCAAACCCAAGGAGATGTCCTTATGTCGCAACGGTCTGATCAGGAAACCGGTAGCTGCCCGGGGGCCGCGGCCCCCGGGCAGCAGCAAAAAAACCAAAAGCCTCAGCGTATCTCCGCCAAAATGAAGACCAGGGTCGTACAACGGGTAATGCGAGGTGAAAGCCTGGAGCTTTTGGCCCGAGAATTCGGCACCTCTGTCGCCAAGGTCTCGCAGTGGCGAGATGAATTTATCCAGGCTGGCGAAGAGGCTATGAAAAAAGATCGCGGTTCGGATGAAAAAGACCGCAAAATCGCAAACTTGGAGCAGAAGCTGGGTGAAACCACCATGGACTACGAGCTTCTGCAGGACAAGGTCAGGCGCCTGGAGCAAAAGCGCCCTTTGGCCCGGAGGAAGTCGAAGAAATGAGCCAGGCCGTTTCGGCTTCCACGGGAAAGGCCTACACCATGCGCCGAGTCTGCAGGGTATGGAGAATACCCCGCTCTACTGTCTATCATAGGTTGCAGCAAAGCAAGCAGTGCTCATCACGTCCCCGCGGCCCCAAGGCTTTTTATTCCGATGCTGAGCTAGTTGCCCATATTAAGGATCTTCTCGAACAATCCCCTTTTCACGGGGAGGGGTATCGAAAAATCTGGGCCCGCCTCCGGTTGCAGGATATACGCACCTCCCCGCGCCGTGTGTTGAGGGTGATGCGAGAAAATAACCTGCTGGTTTTCCAAAATACCAGCATACATCCTGGACCCAAGGCGCACGATGGAACGATTACCCAAGAAAGCAGTCATGTTATGTGGGGAACAGACATGACCAAGGCGTACACCATCCGTGATGGGTGGGTGTCTGTTTTCGGTGCTGTAGACCATTTCTCAGCAGCTTGCATGGGCCTGCATGCAGCAAAGCCAGGGACTCGTTTCGAAGCGGTTGAGCCAGTGCGTCAGGGCGTTCGTGAGGCCTTTGGCGCTATCGAACAACACATGGCGCAGGGAATTACGATGCGGCATGATTGTGGGTCGCAATACCTCTCCAAGGTCTTCCAGGATGAGTTGCGATTTCTTGGGTTCACCATATCCCCGGCGTTCGTACGTTCACCGCAATGCAATGGTTGCATTGAACGCTTTTTCCGGACCCTCAAGGAAAATCTGCTTTGGGTGCGGTCCTTTCAGGATATAGAGGAACTCAGCCAAGCGCTTCAGGAGTTCAAAGAGCAGTACAACACGCAATGGCTTATTGGCAGGCACGGCTACCAGACGCCCTACCAGGTATTAGCAAGCCACAGGCCTCAACAAGGTTTAGCAGCCTGATTTTTGTGTTTATGTGTGTCCAAAATCTGTTGACCGGTACAATTCACCTTATTATAAATGCAAAAATTGCGATAAATTTTATGAACCGTACGTCTCTGCGTTGAACCTTCGAAAGGGGAAGTACCAATACGACGTCCAAAAAATTGTCGCCAAAGTGGCCTCGTCGGTGCCTTTCGATGAAACAGCGGAAATCTTGTACGATACGCATGGCCTTTCCCTCTCCCAGGCCACAGTACATGAGTTGACCAATGAACTAGCCGCCCATGCTCGACTTGAAGAGATTAGCCCAGAAGCAGCAACCATCCATGAGATTATCGAACAGGCTACCCGCCCCAATAAAGCCAAGCCGGTGCTCGTTTTTGCCGCAGATGGAGCCATGTCCCCAACTCGAACAGAAAAAGGCAAGCCCAATGCGTGGAAAGAGGCCAAAGGTATACGGGTCTACTTGCTTGATGGGCAGCATTTAGCCCAAGTGCTGAGTTGGCATCAGATATGCGACAAACACCGCTTCAAATCCTTTTTGCAGCAGATTAAACAGCAAAACCTTTTCCCGGAAGACAAAGTTCGGATCTGCTGTATAGGCGACGGAGCCGGGTGGATATGGGAGGCGATGGAAGAGGCTTTTCCAGACGCACGGCAAATTTTGGATTATTACCATTGCCAAGAACATATCCACGAATTTGCCAACGCCCGCTTTGCTGACAAGGCAGCCCGGGACAAGTGGCTGCGTGAAACGACAAATCGGCTCTTTCAAAATAAACTGAGCAGTGTTCTCGCTGGATTGAGGCGAATGAAGCTCACCGGCGAGGCAGCAGAGAAGCGAGACGCTCTGTGCTCGTATTTGTCAAAGAACAAGGACCGCATGGATTACGGGAAAGCCAAGCGGGGCGGCTATCCTCTGGGCAGCGGGGCCATAGAAAGCGCTAACAAATTTATAAGCCACATACGGCTCAAACGCTCAGGAGCCTGGTGGAAAGTCGACCTGGCTAACAATATCCTGGCCTTGCGCTGTTCGAGGTACAACAAATCCTTCGATCGCTTCTTTGCCGCCTATGAAAAAAGCCAGCGGCAGGACTTAGGGTCGGCTCAGTCCCACTTATCGCTTTGTCAAGGGGGCCGTCGCAAGTAGCGAATGCAGCCATTTGTCAGGTGTCTTTAGGCTTGACAGAAAACCGCAAGCTGTAGACAATAAATCACTATGAATATTGCCGGCAACCAACTTCGCGAAACAAGACTAGAGCTAGGCCTTTCCCAAGCAAGGCTGGCTGAGTTAACGGGTATTTCGCAGCACTTACTGTCTGCTTACGAGCTTGAGAAGTCTACCCTGGCACCCGATCTCATTCAAAAGTTGGCTTCTACCCTTCAGGATAAAGAGCAGATCCGAAATATTACTGGCCGTAAAAAGCGCTATAGAAACCACGAATACAAGTTCACGCCAAAACAGTCAGGCAGATCATCAAGGGCCAGCCGGACGAATGGAAATGAGTCGTTTATTAACGCGCTCTCCATTATAGAAAAGAAACATGCTAATCCGAAAGGAGAAGCTTTAAATGCTATCAGCCTATTTTCAGGATGTGGTGGATTTAGCCTTGGCTTTTCTGCTGCGGGATTTAATGTGCGCGGGTTTCTCGAATTAGATCCAGGCCTACGAAAAATATATCGTTTAAATTTTCCAAATAGCTTTGAAATGGGTGGCGATATTACGCAAATCCAAGACGCCAAAATTAAAAACTACAAGTCATTGATTGGAGATATTGACGTAATTATTGGCGGCCCACCGTGCCAAGGATTTAGCTTATCTGGTAAACGGGATGTTAATGACCCTAGAAATACACTTTTCAAGCATTATTTACGGTTTGTAGACGCATTTAGGCCAAAAATTGCAATAATGGAAAATGTTCGCCTCTTATCCTCTATGAAAAACTCCGAAGGAAATTTGGTTAAATGCGATATTGAAAGTGACTTCCACAATCATGGCTATAATGTACAAAGCTTCGAAATAAACGCCAAAGATTATGGTGTCCCTCAGCATAGAGAGAGAATTATATTTGTCGCAGTACGAAATGACTTATCAATAAAATCTTCAATTCCTGATCCAAAATTTGGATACGTTGAAGATTTACTTAGCAATAAAATCCCATACAGAACATTTGGTGATGCCTGCTCTGATTTAGAGTTTTTAGAGTCAGGAGAAAAGGGTAGCGACGTATTTCATGCGGCAGTCAGACATCCTTCACATGTAATTGAATGGTTATGGGATGTGCCGGAAGGAAAAAGCGCCCATGATAATGAAGACCCAAAACTTCGTCCACCCTCCGGCTACAATACAACCTACAAGCGCCAAATATGGGATGAGCCAGCGTCTACGGTTCAAACCACTTTTGGGATGATATCTGGCTGCCGTAATGTACACCCCATTGCCACACGCTCTTTGACAATTAGAGAGGCTGCACGTATTCAGTCATTTCCAGACTCTTTTAAACTAGTTGGGAGATTGGGAATTATACGAACTGGAATTGGTAATGCTGTGCCTCCACTTCTAGCATACGAGCTTGGCGAACACTTTAAGGAATTCCTAAATTTTGTAGAAGTACCCAGCCTCTAGATTAAACTGTAACTGTGTTGGATGTTGTTTTTGCCCACCCCGCTGCATTTGGATAATTCCAAATCTAGGCGCAAGGTGCTGCACACCAACCGGATCTTTGTATCTTCCTTTCTTGACGGAGTATTTTTTCGTATAGAACCCTTGGTATCTTTTACTCAAAGAAATAATCTCATTAATACTATATATTGCGACCTCTGTATTATGCCAACCATCAGATGCTTTCGTTTTGTGTAAAAGATATTCGGGTGAAAAAGGGTCGTCCAAATATGCTTTTTGAAAAAGCAATCGCGATACATCGTTTTGGTTTTGGGAAAAAATGGCCTCCCATTCTTCCCTCCCGTTTTTATCTATTTCTTCCCAAAAAAAACGCCGGGTGTCGAATAGCCTATTTTCCAGTTTGGTGGGATCGTCAAGTGGCCGAAATCCCGGGTCGCCACAAAACTGTCTTAGCGCGTTAATGGCCGTATCAGACACAGAAATGCCATTATTCATTAGAAGGCGAGAGAAACCTACGGCGGTTGTAAAATAGAGCTGTGCATTGGTTGGAGTTTTTTTATTACATTGCTTTGTTGATACCCCAACCGTAATTCTAGTATTGGGATCCTCAATCGTAATTATCAGATCACTTTTACATCTAGATATGCTTTTATTTTCTATACTTAAGAATCTCTTCCCATCCTCTGATGTGGCTAATGCACCTGTCGATAGTGAAGAAATGGTTTGAATTTCGCCCAGCCCTTCTTTTTTAGCAATATAGCGAAGTAACAATAAAGCAGGATCTCCAACCAACACATGCGTGTTAAGCTCCTGAACCTTTATAGGGCAACAAAGTCCATTCAGCTCTTCAGTGATTTTATCTTCGAAAGCGTGCCCAGTTTTTCTTCCTAGTGCGCCTGCTTGAATCTGTAGCGCATGGATGTTGTCACTCGGAGTTAGCGCCATTGATCACCTCGGTTAGTTCTGAAACCGAAGCCTCTAGCCCTTTAGCTATTTTTAACAAGTTGAGAAGCGAGGGATTTCGCTTGCCACGCTCCACCATACTGATATAGGTACGGTCAAATCCGCACTTATCAGCAAGCTTTTCTTGGGATAGGCCAAGTTGCTTTCTGCGAGATTTTATTTCTTGACCCAACTCTTCTAAAGGCTTCATCATTGGGTCGTAATTTGAAGTCCTTGAAGACATTACGTCTACGGACAATACGTCACATACATGATTCTAAGATTATACCTAATCGCGGCGCTCATCTGTCGGTTCGGACGCGCGAAGCGTGTCCCCGGGGGAACCCTCTGATGCTGCTCCTCAACGAACTTCTGTCTGGCTTCGAACAATTCCTGTAGCTCTGCAACCTGATACATCTCGATTGTTCCCTGGCTTTTGTATCCGGATCCAAGTTTCACTCTGACCGTCATGCGACCAACGCCTTTGTTGGTGCCCTCCCGCAGAAGTACATAATCCCCCAGCCTTATTTTCAAAAATCCGCTTTTTTCCCACAAATCATTGTAATGCTTTGGGATTGCGACGTTTTAATACAAACATAGAACTCCCGGCCCGCAGGGCCGGGAGTTCTATGTTTGTATTAAAAATTTGGCTTTTTAAAAAAGGTCGCAGCTACCGAATGCACCCGCTTACCGGAATGCTCAAGGCCCTGCAGGAACAGCAATACACTCGGGATATCGAGTCCCTTGGCTTTACCGGGAGATGACTGAACGCCAGTCTAAGCCGCTGCAGACACGGCTCAAAAAGGCAAAGCTCAGACATCACGCGGCTGTGGAGGACATTGATTATCGTCACCCCAGAGGCCTGGATAGGTCTCTGGCCCTAAGGCTCAGCGACTGCCAGTGGATCAAGGAGCATCAAAATCTGATCATTACCGGACCAACTGGGATAGGAAAAACCTGGCTGGCCTGCGCGTTTGCCCACAAGGCATGCCGGGAAGGTTTTAGCGCCTTGTATACCCGGCTACCCCGCCTATTGCAGGACCTGGCCATCGCTAGGGGAGACGGCCGCTATCCCAGACTCATGAAGGAACTGGCCAAGACCAACTTGCTCATCCTGGATGACTGGGGGCTCAGCCCCATCAAGGGTGACCACCTCAGAGATCTCCTAGAGGTCCTGGAGGACAGAAACGGCCTGCACTCTACCTTGGTCACCAGTCAGCTGCCTGTGGACAAGTGGTTTGACTACCTGGGTGATCCTACCCTGGCAGATGCCATTTTGGACCGCCTGATCCACAACGCACACCGGATCCCCCTGCGGGGGGACTCCATGCGCAAAAACAAGGAGGCATTGACGTGCACTGAACTCTCCAACTAACCTAAGGCAGCCCGCGTCGCTTCGCTCCGACTAAGAGGCCTCGTTCTTTAATTGGCACTTGGCCACCATCATGTGGACTGAGTGGTCACCTTCCCGTGGAATGGGTGGCCAGCATCACGTGGACTGACTGGTCACCATGCCGTGGACTGGGCGGTCATTTTCCGTGGAATACACAGAAGTTCGAAAGGAAATACGATTCGGTCAAGAACGCATCCTTCTCGATCGATCATGGCATTGGAATAAATACTGGCACCGTACTATCAGTCCGCGGAGGCATCCGAGGCGAGAACGACCTGATATGGATCGAGCGAGCGCCCAATTTGGCCGCAAAGCTCAGTTCTCTCCGCGAGACGCCATATCAAACATTCATAACCGCGCGTGTCTACAACAAGCTTAACGACAAATCAAAGTACGGGCCTAATTGGGAGAATATGTGGCAGAGTAGATCGTGGAACTTTTTAGGGGATAATCTGAATGTGTATCGCTCGAGCTGGTGGTGAAAGCTCGGATTTGCCGGTAGCCATACGTAAATCGGTGCGTAATCGCTCTAACTTCCCTGCTCCAGGGAACGCCGATAAAGCGCGCCGCCCCTGAGCAGCTCGTTAAGGTAAAGGAGGGTTGATGCGCAAACTATTTTGGAAGCTTTTTCCTCCATATGAGGTAAGGCTCACGATCGAAGCGGTAAATGCTTTTCTCGATGAATCAGCTGGGCCGAGTAAGAGCATTTTAGAGCCGGAAGTTGTCTCTATTGCCAAGGACGCAGAAAAGACCATTTATTCAGTTAGAATCGACAGAATAAAACCTGACGAACTCGCTCTATTGCTGGTAACCAATGTAATCGGTAGGCATCTTAGTAGCGGACAGCACCATACCTATCGCGGCGTTCTCAATGGGACGGGAAAAGACATGCTGAGGGTATGGCACACTGCGCAGAAGGCAATGCTCGAGCGAGACTTTGTCACTGAGTTAGAGGTTGAAAAAGACAGCCACTGGGTTATGGAACAGGTCAAAAGTGCTGGCTGAGAACTCAAGTGCCTTAACAAACCGCTCCAAACGGCGGCTTAGCTCCGCGTTAGAAATCAGAAGGGACATAATGGCAATAGACAATTGTCCATATGCATTTGAGGAGTTGGCAGAAGAGATCCTTCCTGCCTATTTCGAAGAGCTACAAAAGAGCATATCTGCTCCTCACGAAATGGCTACGTTCGGCCAAAAAGGTATGGGGAAAACAACAATCTTGAAACGTCTGAATAGAAGTTCAGATTTCCCCGGATGCTATGTGCTTCTCGAAGAGAGCAAGCCAATCTACGTTGGTATTTCAAGGTCAATAGTTCAGAGGTTATTGCAACATGTAAAGGGAACATATCATTACGACGCAAGCCTTGCTTATCGAATTGCATCTCAAATAGTACAGCATGGCAACCAACGAAATGTGGCAATGACGGACCCGGATTTTAAAAATGAATTTGAAAAGGCAAAAAACTATATTAAATCATTAAAAGTTGCATTCATTCAAATACATAATTATTTAGAAATATATATGTTTGAAGCTTATTGCGCCATTAAGTTGGATACGGCACAATGGAATACTTTCAAAACACATTGAAAGACTTCTAACCATTCATTCCAGCGGATCGCGCACCGCGTCCGCTGAATTCAAGCGTTAGATATTGGCTCATCGAAGTGGACGTGGAATCGTATGCTTGAGCTATAGCCCCCTGCTGCGCAATGTATTCTTCACGTCCTGCCCGGACAGTCGAAGATATTGCGCAGTCGTAAGCAGACTGGAATGTCCCAACAAATCCTGTACCGCCGTGACCGGCACTCCGGCACTCAATAACTCCATGGCCCTAGTGTGGCGCAAGGTGTGTGGGTGTGGAAAAAGCTCACGTCGCCCATCCATATACTCCTCCTCCAACATCCCTGCCTGATCAGCCAAATCATAAAACCGTTTTCGAAAATTCGACGCATCCAGGCTGAATAGTTTCCCCCGGATCTCGGGGTAGTCCATGAGATAGCTGGCGATCTCGCTGATGAGTTCCGGGACAACTGGTACCAGGCGTTTCTCGCCGGTTCCGCGTTTAAGGGTTGTGACCCTGATCTCGGATTCCCGGGTGTTGATGTCGAAATCGTCGCGGATCTGTAGCACTTCACCGAGCCTGGCCCCGGTATGGCGCAAGGTCAAAAATATGAGCCAGTGCCGGCCCCGGATTCGTCGTTTGGTCGGTGTCGGGGAGGCATCGAACCATTTGCGCCAGGTGTCCGTGAGCCGTTGCAGCTCGTCGGGCATGAGGTATTTGATTTTGAGTTTCCCGGTCTGAAAGATGGCCGGCGAGGACTGGGGAACGGCTGGGGCAATGCTCATGAACGCTCCATTTAAAATTTGCCTGTTTACCTATATGTTTTCGTGCATTTTTATCCGAAAATGGCCTGTTCGCCAAGGCCAATTGGCCCTTATGGGCTAGTTTTTTGATTATTTTTGCACGAAAATGCTTATTTTCGTGCAAAATTTAGCTGCGAGGAAATCCAAGCGGGGCGGCTTTCCTGTGGGTGGCAGAGCTATAGAAAGCGCCAGCAAATTTATAAGCCACATACGGCTAAAGCGTTAAGGGGCAGAAAGTCAACCTGGCTAACAAATATGCTGGCTTTGCGTTGTTCGAAGTACAACAAACCCTTTGATCGCTTCGTTGCCGCCTATGAAACAAGCCAACGGCAGGACGTAGGGCCGGCTCGACCACACCTCTTGCTATGTCAAGGTGTGGGGCGCAAGTAGCGAATACACCCGCTCAGCCCCACCTCTCGCTTTGTCAGGGGGGTGTCGCAAATAGCGAATGCCCCCTTCCGGATCGCTCTTCCTTACCCTTCAAAAATGGGTAAGTCCATACTGACCGATTTTAACGCACCATAACCGGTGCCCGGCAAATGGGGTACATTTCGACATCCACCACCCTTGCCCCCAGCAATCAATTTTGCTAGCAAAATTACGCGCCATCTATAATCTGTGTAGATGCCTGTTTAGTATATTTTTGTTGGGCAGTCTTAATAAGGCTTCAAACCTGTTTAAACTCTATTTAGCGATCCTAAATCGTTGATTATCATTTTATGAGTTAACCGGATTTCTCTAAAAAGTTTATATCGCTATTATTGATAACTTCAATACAGACTGGATAAAGGTTTTTTGGTTGCTTGACGCCTTCATCGTTTTTAAATTTCTGGGACCGTTTTTCCAATCCTTTCCGACAGCATAAAAATATGGCGAAATACGATCCTGCACACAATTTTTCCAAAATACAACAGAACAATGTTACAACAATTTTTATAGGTTTGCCCCTGCAGTATGAGATAGGAAGAAATGCCTCTCTGAGACGAAACCACTAGGATTTGGATGAGAAGAGACTTCAGCGGAGTGGTGCCAAAAAATCTATATTTACTGCATCAAGGCTTAATATACTCGTGATATCGGCTGGTTAATCTCAAGATGTTGTTGGTATTATACAAAAAACTAATAAGCTATGGTAGTTATAAATTTAAGATTTTATAAATAAAAAATAAATTTTATCAGAACATATGCATTCACTAACTACAATTTCAAAAAGGCTCCGAACATGTCAGAATTTACTAAGGATGAAATCTTGCTAAGGGCATGCAAGATTCTCGTTCAAAATTTTGCAAACCAAGTTGAAGAGCGTAGGGAAGTAGTCCACACCAGAATCTTTAGCTACTTCCTCCATCCTGAAATAAACTATGTGCACTATGGCCAATCTTCTTCTGTGACAAGCCACACAAAAAATCATACAGAGCATGCTGTCCCATGCTCTGTATTGATAAATGAATGCTTCAGATTGATAAAAGAGAATAAACTTACATATGATCAAATTTCTCATCTACTTAAAAAACACTGGAAAATAGTTACAATTACAAAAAAAGAATCCAGAAAGCTGGATTATTACTTAGGTTACAAATCAACAATGCCTACTAATTGGTCTTTTGAATATGGCGACACTTTTAAAAGATTTAATATTGCTAATATTAAACTGATCTCCGAAGTTTCTAAATTAAAATTGTAAACAGAGCCCGTAACAAAAAATTAAGGAGAAAACACATGGGTGAATTTATTCATATCGCTGAAAATATTGCTGGACATATCAATCACATAGCAGATAATCAAAAAATAAGCATTGAAGAGTTAGGTGAATTAGCTACAGAAGTTTCAGGAAAAAACGGAATAAATATTTACCCAGGTATTAAGGGGGCGAAATGTCATACCTTGTCCATTTTCATATCTTTATCCTCTCCTGCTTATGTAAAAGGAATGCGTGGCCATCTCTCATTTAGGCAAGCTATAGAAAAGATGGTGCAACACATGCAAGGTACATGCATAAATAAAACGAATATTGCAATTCTAATAACTGACAACTGGGACCCTGCTGCATTAGAAGAGTGGAGAGATAACTTGCACAAACTAGCCACAGCCGTTCATATTGAAACTTATTTAATTTCTGGAAAAAATGTTTCAGAGATATATGTATAAATACTTATATACCTATAAGCATCAATATCGAACAAAAATCAATATCCAATTTTCAATTTTTCGTTCATATTTTTATCGATGCATAAAACAGGCTAATTAATATGGATTTTTCTAATAATAACATTAGCTCTCTAGTGATATTGGGAACCGATATTCCAAGCTCAAAATTAAACGATTCAAAGATCGAAAACATCAATGGTTTAAAAGTCGATATCATACGATTTTGCGAATTAAATATAGAAAACATAAATAGATATGATGTAGCATTCTTCATGAACCCCAAAACCGATCAGCAAGAATTCACTAAAATACCAGGCAAAAATAAAAAAAAAGAAAAAGAAGTGCTTTTTTGCTTTTATATAGTTAACGAAAATCAAAAAATGGCAAAAAATCTACGATACAACGAGTCAATTATAATAACAGAAGAAAAAAATGAAATAGAAACAATGTTAACTTTAATCTACACAATATATTTTGAACATATGATTTCTATAGATTTACATGATTTAATTAATATTTTTGGGGGAAAATATTTTAAAAAAACAACGGTAAGCATTTCTGACATATATTCTCTTGGCCGATTATTAAATAAATTAAAACCAAAAATAAAACAAAATATAAAAAGCTCTTACAGAAACTTTGTACACATATCATTTCCTAATGGTCAAAAATATAAATTAAGCGACATTGAAAGTATAATGAATATTTACAATTTAGCCATGGAAAATTGTCCAAGTATTTATTTTAGTGACACATTGGTACACGACATTGTTAGCATTAAGTTAGATATTTTTTTCGAACATCAAGTTAGTAGATATCCATGAAGAGAAAGAATTATACGAGTCTAGCACTACCCTATGTACATGAAAATACATATTATCACGCTAATATGTGTATTGATAAAACACAAAATCGACACTTTTAAAATAAAATCAGCAGTATCATCGGTGACTTCATGTGAATGAAGTTCGCCGGCGAGGTAGGAGAAAAGCCAGATGTTCTTTGCTTGTATTTGTCTAAGAACCAGACCCGCATGGATTACAGCAAGATCTAGTGTGGTGGCTATCCTCTAGCCAGAGTGGCCATAGAAAGCGCTAGCAAGTTTATAGGCCACATACAGCTCAAGCGCTCAGGAGCGTGGTGGAAAGTCAAACTGGCCAACAATATATCCTGCTTTGTTTCTTTCGAGATACAACAACTCCTTTAATCGCTTTTTTGCCGTCTATAAAAAAATTAACGGCAGGGATTGGGGCCCACTCGCCCCCATCTATCGCTTTGTCAAGGTGTGGGCGCAAGTAGCGAATGCACTCCCAGGCTTTCACTGCACATCACCCGTTGTACGACCCTGGCCTTCATTTTGGCGGAGATACGCTGAGGCTTTTGGTTTTTTTGCTGCTGTCCGGGGGCCGGGGGCCGCGGCCCCCGGACAGCTATCGGTTTCCTGATCAGACCGTTGCGACATAAGGACATTTCCTTGAGTTTGAGGCGGTGATGCCATTGTCCCAAATCAGTGTCCAACAAAACTGTAACCCGGACCACCTGAGCGCTACGAATGACATGGATACACTGCGCGAAGCGCTTGCTGTGCTGGTGGACGAAGAACGCCCCATACAAGAAAGATTTTTAGAAGCCATAAATATGGCCTATGGCCTATCAGGAAATCGCCAAAATATTCGTTTTCAATCCACGAGCCAATCAAAAAAAAACAGCTATTATCAGCCGGTTTAAGCTAAATAATCTTCTAATATATTAGGAATTGTTATGGGTCATTTTATTTTTATCATGCTACACCTCATTGCTGTCCTTTTTGGTTTTGTATTTTTGATAATTACAATACCGTTGCACCTTATCTATTCCTCAACAAATAAATTCACTAAAGCAAAAAACTCTGCGTTTGATTATTCATCAAATAATGGTGTTTATGCTGAATGCCCTTTTTGTAAGCAAAAGATCAATAAGGATGCTTCAAAATGTCCGTATTGCCAAGAATGGGTTATTAATGATGGTCAAAAACCAAAAATAGTTGATAGTAGAGGTAGAAGGGTTAAGGTATGTCCCCACTGTGGCAGGAAAAACAAAGATGATGATTATATATGTATGTCTTGTAGTAAGCCTATATAGATGTCAGTATCAACTTAATGTTGCTTGAGCGTAAGAGCAAAAGCTCCAGGAACCGGCAGTGGATCCCAAAATAGCCATCAGGGAAAAGGCCGTAGTTTGCTTAGCCCGGATTTACGGTCTATTTTAGAAAATATCTAGCGATCACAGTATGTTAGTTTAAATCGACAACCAGTTATGGTCACTACATTTATTGGGTCTTTGTTTTCTTTGGGGCAGTGGGGATACTCCTGATGCCCATTGCGGCATAAATTTGGCTTTGCTGCTGAGTGGCTGTGGTGCAGTGCTGGATATGAACTACGCCACTGCCTTCCAGCGGAAAGCTTGAGGTCAAAATCCGGTGGGTATCCAACTGGGTATGGATTGTGTTCCACCGGCGCTGTATGCCCGCTTTGTGCAAATGGTGTTGAATCCATTGCAAAAGGTGGTACGCCAGCATTGTGATAAATATGTGGCCTTCAATCCTGTCTGAACGCTGGTGGAAGTTGGGACGCAGCCCAAGCTCGCTTTTTAAATTGCGAAAGGAGTCCTCCACCGTGGTCAGCATGACATACGTCTGCCAGATTTGCTCTGCGGAGAGATCTTTGCGGTCTGTGCGCAGGAAATAGGAGCCATCATAAGGTTTTCCGAGCCGGTTCTCATCGAACGCCCAGGTAATATCGACGGCGTATTCACCTTCGTTTTTGACCTGAATATCAAATCCCTTGGAGACGCGACTGTACTGCTTGCGTAATCTGCCGACGCGCTCCAGGACTTTGTCGTACTTTTTGAGCCGTCCCTTGAGTTCCAGACCGTCACGAAGGGCAGTCAGCTCCTTTTCCATTTTTGTCTGCGCCTGGCGGACCATGGCCCGCTCTTTTTTTGTTTTAGCCTCACTCCAGCAATGGAGAAACACTTCGTCACCCTGCTGGAACGTTTGGACATTAACCCCTTGTTTGATCTGGGTAAATTCACACTCAGGTACATTTTGGGGGCGCGACTTGGAAACAACAATATAGGAAAATCCCTGCTCACTGAGCATATCCAGATTTTCCTGGGAGGCGATGCCGGCATCCATGACCACAGTCGGCTTACTCAGAGGTAAGGCAGGGCTACAACCTTGTACCTGCCCATGAATGCTCTGCACCATCTCCTTGAGGGTGGATGGCTCACTGACATTACCGTCAAGAGTCTGGCTCAGCTTGAGAAATCCGTTTTCGTCCAGGACACATCCCAAAGTGACTTGGGGGCGATCATTTCGTTTTTGTTTGGATTTGCCCCGCTTAGCTTTGGCGCAGTTGGGCACGTCACCTTCAAAATAGGTATTGGTTAGATCTGGTCCGGGTTACAGTTTTGTTGGACACTGATTTGGGACAATGGCCCCACCGCCCCAAACCCAAGAAGATGTCCTGGGTGGATAGCTATATTAACACCTTATATTAATTCAAGATATGCTGAAATATAACAATTGGGGAATGGCAGTGGACAAATGGGGCAATAGTCAGCTTTATCTTTATGTTTCTGTAATTATTAGTTGAAATAAGATAGCCAATAAAAAGCAAATGACATCTAAAGCTGCGGAAAAAACCTGAAACAGGATCCTCGCCAGTGGGAAAATGGGTTAATAGCTTCGTTAAGACACTGTCTTAATTGAGAATATGCTAGAAAGTGGTAAATTGGGTTAATTCAAAAAGTGGGAAAATGGGTTAATAGCTACAGTAACGCATTGTATTAATTCAAGATATGCTGAAATATAACAATTGGGGAATGGCAGTGGACAAATGGGGGACCCCATGTGTCAGGCTAGTTGTCGCTTCGGGGCGCTATCGGGATTTCCGGCCCTCCGGGAGGCCCTAGGGCCTCCCGGAGGGAGCGCCTCACCTTTTTGTGCTTAATTTTGCAAAAAATACAAGGGGCTTGGAGTTTTTGATATGCCTCCTCATCTTCCCAAGCAAATGAAAGAAGCAGCGGTGCATCAAGCGTTGACGGGACACAGCACCACAAAGCAAATTGCAAAGGAGTACGGAGTCGGGCTTTCCTCTCTAAATCGCTGGATCAAAAATGCAAAAAACTCAGGAGCCCCTGGCATGGCCCAGAAAGAAAAACGCCCCAAAGATTGGACCAGGGAAGAGCGACTCAATGCCCTTCTCGAAGCGGCTAAGCTCTCTGATGAAGAACTTGGGGCGTGGTGTAGGCAAAAAGGACTACACACCCACCATCTGGAAAAATGGCGCAAAGAACTTGCCCAAGAACAACCTAGCGCCGAAAAGACAACATCCAAACAACTGAAAAAAGAGATCAAAGAACTCAAAAGCGAATTAAATCGAAAAGATAAGGCCCTTGCTGAAACCAGCGCCTTGTTGGTGCTGAAAAAAAAAGCCGATGCAATCTGGGGGGACAAAGAGGACGATTGATACCCCCTGAAATGAAGAAGTATGCGATTACCTTGATAGACGAGGCTTGTAGGGCTGGAGCCAGAATGAAAAAAGCCTGTGAAATATTAGGCATTTCAGTCAGATCTCTCCAGCGCTGGCGGCAGCCTGAAACAATCGAGGACAAGCGTAAAGGCTCCAGTATATTCCCAAGCAATAAGATCAGCGAAATAGAGCGGCAAAGGATCTTAAAAGTTCTGAGCAGTGCAGAATTCAGGGATAAAACACCTCACCAGATTGTTGCCGAGTTGGCGGATCAAGGAAAATACCTTGCTTCTGAGGCCTCCATGTACCGCATATTAAAAGAAGTCGGCCAAAATACACATAGGCAAGACTCAAGCCCCAAGAAGCATCAAAAGCCAACAGAGCTTGTTGCTACAGATGCTAATCAGATCTGGACTTGGGACATCACGTATTTACCAAGTGCAACCAAGGGCAGCTTTTTCTATCTCTACATGGTCATGGACCTTTACAGCAGAAAAGTCGTAGCTTGGCAGGTGCATGACAGAGAGGATGCGACACTTGCTAGCGAAGTGATCCGCGAAGCTTGCTACCAGGAAGGCGTGGCCCGGGAACAGCTTGTTCTGCACTCGGACAACGGCTCGCCCATGAAAGGAGCCACGATGTTGGCCACCTTGCAGCAACTGGGCGTCATGCCCTCGTTTTCCAGGCCCCACGTTAGCAATGACAACCCCTATTCGGAATCTTTGTTCAAGACCCTGAAATACCGCCCTTGGTATCCCCACAGGCCGTTTCAATGCGTGAGCGAGGCCAGAGAATGGGTGGAAGGCTTTGTGCAGTGGTATAACTTTGAACACCGGCACAGTAAGCTGGAATATGTCACTCCAAACGAGCGGCATACAGGGCAGGACAAAGACATTCTGGCCAATCGTCGGGCCGTATATCAAAGAGCAAGGCAAAAACAGCCTGAGAGGTGGTCTGGACAGACCAGGCAATGGGCTACGACGGCAGCGGTCACCCTAAATAAACACAGAACCTCTAAAGCGGAAAAGTCTGCAGCCTAGAAGCGACAACTTCCTTGAAATTTACCGGGGAACAGTGCACTTTAAGAAGCTGAAATAAATTCTTATTTTCGCGAATAACTTTTGGCATAAAAGTGGTTTAATTCGGTTTTCTTGAATCCTTCAAAGGGTGCCAGGGGGAGTGAAATATAACATCGCTTAATCATGTACCGGTTATATTTAACGTAAAATACTAGATTTAATGTAAATCTTTAAATAGAAAGTCGTTGAACTATAACAGATGGGGAATGAAATATCATCTACCAGCTCTCCTGAATCCTTCGGAAAGGCACAAATTTGGGGGTAGATTTTTTAATGCCCTGTATTGATTGAATATTAGCCCTGAAGTATAACAATGGGGGAATAGCAGTGGGAAATTGGGTGAATACATCCGTTAAGCCTCTGTCTTAGCAAAGGATTCACCAAAAAGAGGAGAATTGGGTGAATGGTACCATTTAAATGCTTGAAATCAATGTAATTTACTCGCCAAAGTATCTTCTCGTTGTATGTTAGTGACCGCTCCTGGTCCTGGACGATTCCTTTCTCATAAAACGATTCACATCAGTGACTATAACCTCCCGGCGTTCCTTTTTGACGATGAATCAGGGCATAACATTTTCCTTGTTCCGCCAAACGGACTAATCTGGAATGAGTTAGATACAACCGGTATGAGCATGAAGATATATTCTGCAGTACACAGTCATGGGTTGCAAATAAAAAAATTGTAGATTATTGGAAGCCATAGGAGTATGGTATATGATACTTTTTAAGCGGCGATCAGCTATAACAAGGTTTTGGACAGTTATATCCCGAAAGGAGAAACCATAACAGACTTTGAAAGTCGCTATCGCTGCAAGGAGGACGGCCCAAGCGGGCATTTTTCCATGAAAGAAGGAGGAACAAAATGGAAGATCACATGAAGCAAGCTCTGGAGATCGTAAAGGCTCAAGCGGGCGTTCGAACCATGACCGAGGAAGAAATGACCTCAATGGTCGCCAATATTGCCAGTAAGCTCAAGAGAATCGAAGGCGGCGAACAAGAGCCTCAAGAAGAGCAAAAGCAAGAGCCGGCAGTTGATCCCAAAAAGGCGATCCGGGAAAAGAGCGTGGTTTGCCTGGAGTGCGGCAAGACATTCAAGGTGCTAACCAAAAGGCACTTGGCTACTCACGGTTTGACTCCGGCTGAATACAAGGCCAAATGGGGATTCAAAAAAACACAATCTTTGATTGCAAAATCCCTGGCCCGCGAGCGGAAGAAAAAAATGCAGGAAATGCAGCTCTGGAAAAGAAGAGAGAAAAAAAAATCATAATATAGCCACAGGTTCTACCAGAGGGGCATAAAGCATCTTGGTAGAACCTGTGGGCTTCATCTGGCGATATTCTTGTGCCAAATCACTCTGTTTGAATTAAATTTTTGCTTTTTCTGCGATTACAGGAAATACAAAGCAACTGAAAATTATCCCAGGTTGTTTTACCTCCTTTGGCCCTAGGTATTATGTGGTCACCTTCGAGTTGCTTGAATCCCTCCGGACCTGAAAATCTCCGTTTACATATAGGGCATATATATCCTTCTTTGGGTCCTCCGAGTTGCCTAAATAAAGCCTCCTTCCAGTCTACAGGAAAAATTGGATGCTCTGGCGCACATTTACTGAAATTATGTGTAGACATTATTTAGCCTTTATTGCTTTTGCTATTTTGTAATAGCTATCTAACTGCACTTCTTGCCCTCGATTTCCTAACCACCTTCCTTTTGATTCAGGAAAATCAACACCTAAATTCTTAGCAGTCGATCGTGAGCTGCCAATAAAGTTGCAAATCCAACTCCATTGGACTTCAGTTATTTCACTTTCTCCAAAAGCATTTTCAAGTGCAGGTATAAACATTGCGATGGTCCTATACCTGTTAATGTTTGCTTGTCCAGGACACATGCATCTAAAACGATACCACCATTTAACGAAAACTGGAAAGTACGACTCCTTTAATGTATCACTTTTAGGAAGAATATTTGTTACGTTTTTATTTTTAGATTGAAACCTCCATTGCGCACATATAATATCTAAAACTTCTGCTGTGCTATTTCTAAAATTCAGATTTAGAGATTTAGTTAAATGGTTCTTGTTGTTTATTATGCTTTTTATACTGTTTTTGCATGAACTCACAATAAACCACAAAAACATTTCGGAAGCCGTCTGGCCGGTGGATGTTTTCGTGTTTTCCCACCACTTTTTCCATTCTTCTGCTTCTTTATCGTAATCAGCCCAAGGCCACGATAATTTTTCACAGCTATTAAGCTTTCTCTGGCTACCATTTTTTTCTATATCAAATATGCCAGCTAATTGACAGAAATTTACTTCTTCAGAATCACTGTAGTAGCCAAGTCGTATATCTTGAGGGCTAAGTGGAGTGCCACCTTCATTTATTCGCCTGAATATTTCTAACCTTAGTTCTAGTGGCATCCCCTGTGGAAGAGTAACTACTGTTAAATTGTATCTTCTAAAAACTCTTTTCCAAGCGTCATCCATATTTTCATATTTTCGTCCTGCATACTCAACGCTTGGCCCAAAATAGGGGCATAGATCGTCATTGCATAATTCAAACGCATGCTTAAAAAAGTTATATAAAGCCATTATTCTTTGCTGACCATCCACTATTTCCAGCCTCTCGGGGTCATCTTCACTGGGAGCCAAGTAAAAAGCCGGAACTGTCAACCTGTTAAGCACAGACTCAATAAATAAGCTCTTTCTGCTTTCATCCCATTCGTCAGAGTCTCTTTGGTATCGAGGTACAAAAAGCTCTTCTTCCTCAAATCGACGCAAGATTGTTTCAACAGCCTCATTTTGAGCAGTTGTCTGGTTTGAAATTATTGGCACATTTGTTTCAGACATAACAGAACCACCTTTTTTTAAAATTAAAAATGTAGACCTACAAAACCTTAAAATTTAATGTTATATTTATATTCCTGGTAAAAATTTTTTAGTCATTAAATAACGTAACTATTTATCTTATAGCATTTTATATAAACAGCTATCAATAATTCTCATTATTCTTAAGGATCAGAAAAGAAACACCTCGCTAACTGGCCATACACTACTTGTCAATGCACTATCCTGGTTTCTCTGTGAATATACTTAACGGAGTCATTAAGAGGTCAGGCGGTGATTTTCGGCATTTGAAGGCTGGTTAGCGGATAGCCCATGTTCAGATATGTCGTTTGTCTAAAAAATAGCGGCACCATATTAACTACAGCAGTAGCTTATCGTTACCGCCAATTTACCTTGCCAGGAGAGCAAATAAATTTGACGGGAGGACTAGCTAGGAAAGGGAAGGGCTGCGAATGTCGCTAGCGCAGAAAGGGTGTGGTGGTCAATCTGTTGTGGAAGGGTTAGGCAGCGTAATGTGAATGGTATGTCGATAGAGTATTAACGGTTTGTCAATACACCGTCAATGGCTTGCTATGGTTTATCGATGGCCTATTGAGGGATTGTTGACGGAAAATCAAGAGGTCGTTGATGATCCGCTATGGTTTGTTGACGATTTGCTATGATTCGCTAAGGGTTGTTGATGGCTTGTTAATACTCGCCAATAATATATTAGGATTACTGTATTTTTTCGATCAGGGGTTTCAGAAAAAAAAGTGAGTGACGACTTGAAGTATGACGATTCGCCGGTGGGTAGAACCAGCATAAAGCTCCTGATGGCAAAACAGGAAAGGTTAATCAACGCAATGTGAATGGTCTGGCGATAGGGCATCAACGGTTTGTCAATACTCCGTCAATGGCTTGTCAATACTTGCCAATAACATTATGGAATTGCTGTGTTTTTTTAGGACAAAACCAAACCAAAGAAGACAAGGAAAGGGGTAATCAACGCCATGTGGATGGTTTGTCAATATGGCATCAATGGTCTGTCAGTGCCTCATCAATGGCTTGTCAATAGTCTGTCAATACTTTGTCAATACTTTGCCAACAAACCCCTAGAATTAATGTGTTTTTTGCGCTAGGGGCGACCAGAAAATAAGTATGAATGGCAATTTAAGGCGTGGCTGATTCGCTAGAAGGGTAGGGCCAATAAGGGGGATTGGCGGCAAACTGGGAAAGGTTAATCAACGCAATGTGAATGGCTTGGCGATAGGAAATCAACGGTTTGTCAATACCTCATCAATAGCCTGTCAATGGTTTATTGATGGCCTATCAACGAAATATTAAAAATGTGTGAATAAAAAATTATGGTTTTTCAATACTTTGATATGTTTTGTCGATAAAAAATAGATATTTAGGGACAAAAAGTTGATGATGTCGGTACGCCCTGGGGCTTGGGCCTGAAAGCAACAGCCAGTTGGAGGCCGGTAAGAATGAAAGGTTATAGAGCATTGACAACCCGTTGATGAGGTATTGACAAATCATTGACAAAGCATTGACGAAAAATTGAGAGGTCGTTGAAAATTCATTATAGGTTATTGATGATCTGTGGACAGATAGTAGATAACCCATTGATGGGGAATTGAGAGGGTGTTGATGGCCTATTGACGCTTAGTTGATGGCCTATTGATGAGAGGTGGGCAATCGAAAGGGTGAGCCAAGCAAGATCAGCGGTGTCCCTGGACGTGGTTGATGTTCCAGAATTATGGAAAAACAAAAAAAATGGGACACCTGAAAAATTCAGATGCCCCTTAAATTATTGCATTTTTTTGGGTTACAGGCCAGCTTGGAGCCAAGCTAGCAAAATCTCGTTGGTATCCCCAATATTGAAGTATATATAGCTTGCGCCGAAGTGACCGTAGATGAACAAAGCGGCCACTATGCACTTGCCGAGCTTACCTCGCCATGCCTTCGGCCCCATCAGCGACAGCCTGATTATGTGCCAGATCAAGGGCAGGGCAACCAGGGCATGGGGCGTGAAAAAGGCCACAGTGGTCAGTTTGCCGCCCCTATGCGTGTCAGGGATTATATCGGTCGGCCCTTGGTATAGGGGTTTCAAATGTGATACGACCCAACCTAACAAATAACTGCCGATTATCTGACAAATCGCAAATGTCCAAAGCGTTTCTGACATGCTAAAATTTGATAAATCATAAACTATGTTTAACAAAAAAATATTCACCAGTTCATGCCCTGGAAGTGACAACCAAAGTGGTGACAAAATACTATGATATATCCATGCAAAAATTTCCATCGTTTTTCCTCAAACCTTTTTTGATGTTCATTTCAAGTTTTAGCCAATCAGGTGTTTGGTTTAGCGTGATTGCAAAGACGCTGATTGGACAAACTTTTATGATAAAGGTTTGGCTCATAGGCAATTTTAGATTATCGGTTAAATTTTTATTTGTCAATATACGTTATCTTGGCAATCGGGTCTGTTGTGTTTTGCATTAAGTCTCGGAACGTCTAGCGTTTATATAGTGTCCCAAATTCCTGTAACTTTTTCTGTGTGGATGGTCACGATACCTTGATAGACAATTTGCCCCTCGGTTTTCCCATTTCATTTATCAGTTTGCCCAGGGTTTCGGATCACCTGAAACCGTCTTAGCTTACCCCTTATCCCACCTTGTCTGACCAAAAATTAAAAGATTTTCTAAGCCTCATTTTTCTTGATGGACACCCCTTGTCCACCCCTCATTTTTATATCGCATATCTTTTTTTAAGATATACCATATAACCTTACCTGGACGTTCAAAAACAGGTTTTGGAGGGGCTAGTTGATTGATTTTTTAGTTTCTGACCCCTCGAACGCCTACGTTACTGCCCGTTTTGTGCCACCCTTACACACAAAATGTGTGTAAAAGTGGCCCACACCCTATTTTGAGCCTTTCAACTTCTCCTGAGCTTGCCTCATGGCATGGTCGATCTTCGCGTTGATTTTCTGGTCGAGCGTATAGGTCAGCTTGTCGATTTGGGCTTCGACCTGGTTCAATCTCTGGGTCGTATGTTGCAGTTGAGCATTAGTGTCGCGTAATATTTTCTCAGAATCTGCTCTTGCTAAAAGCAAAGTCATTTAGGCGTGGCCTAGGGTCCCAAAAAAATCTACGGAGGGGGGTTAACAGGATAATTGGAAATATTGTATATTTTACACATTACCAAAAAAAAATTAAAAAAGAGAAGAAAAAATTGGGTCAGCACAAATGACTGATGGGTTCAGATCAGCGCAAAAATTATTGGTTTTTTCATCTTAAAAAAATCTAGTCTGTTTGCACGTTAAGATTTTGTTTATCTCAATAGTAAATTATTTTACGGTCTATTATTTTTTTTATTTTTATTTTTTTTAATATTAAATTAAAACAAATAAATTTTAAATGCTATTATAAGTTATGTAATCGAAATAAAAATCTAAATAAAAAATTGCGCTTATGACATTCTTTCTTATATTTAAATTTTCTAAACTTCACTACTTTTCATTAGCATCATCATTGGATGTAACAAAGCGTAGCCTCAAACAAATCGACATTGCTACCGTTGTCTATGCTGACGGAAGCCTGTTCGCCCGTTGGCTGAACGACAAGCGGATTATGCCGCAATCCGTCGAACACGAGGTCATGTATATTTTACGCCTCTTCAATGAGCATCAGAGGAAGGGGCTTCAGTGATGCGGGTTTCAGGCCTTGTCGTCCAATTCAAGACCGCCTATTCTTCCAAAAAAAAGAGTTGGCAGACGTTGTCCCTCGATAAAGCCGAACAATCTATCTTCGGTTCCGTGGGGATTGATAAGCTGGCCTCGGGGGAAGCCGGAGTATGGCTCACACCCCGAGCACACGACAGCGCCGGAGACACCTGGCACATGGCGTGGTGGGACGTGGAACACCCCGACGAACACCACACCAGTATCGAGGCCAATACCCGTACCGCCCAGGACCTTTTCATCCAACTGGATGGACTCGGCCTGGCGCATGGACTGTCTGTCGTTTTATCCGGAAAGGGGTTCCGTTTCCTCTGGCCGTTTGTAATCCCATCTGACTACACCAAGGCCTACCGGGCCATGATTACCGACAAGGGCCAATGGGTAGGACTCGATCCCTCGCCGCACATGGCTCCAAACCGGTGGTTCCGCTTTCTTGGGTACCGGGGGCACCGCAAGCAAGACACCAACCCCAAAGATCGCCATATCCACCTTTTGGAGCACCCTGCCCACCTCCTGGATCTCACAGAGACAACGTATCTGGAGTTAGTGCAAGGAAAACCGGATCCGGCCACATTTCGCCCTTGGATGCGGAGGCTTTTGCCCCACACCACAGAGCCGCCACCGGAATGGGTGGAGTTACTGAAAAAATACAACGACATTCTGCGGCTACGATCGCATATCGTGAAGCTGAATTTCCCCAAGAAGCCGAAACCTAGAGGAGTGGACTGGGCGCAAATAGAAACCTTCCTTACCCAAAAGGGGATCCGTACCTGGGACATGCAGGACAACGGGGAAATCTTCTATCGCTTAACCGAATGCCCCATGTGTGGCCGGAGGGATGGTAATCCCTGGATGACGCAAGCCGGCCGGCTCAAATGCTTCCACGCAAACACCTGCCCGGCTGGAGAAGAACACACCGACCTGCAGGGGCAGACCTTCAAAAAAGGCTTGCCGCCGGAAAAGTGGGTCGAAGGATACCAGGAGATAGAAGTAAGCCCTCCCGTGCAAGAAGACCAACGGGAGAAGACGGACGTCAAAACCGCCAGAGAACGCATCCGGGACGCTCTGCGCTCTGACGAAGACGTATTGATTCGGGCTGCCCCAGGGGTGGGCAAGACACACACCACCTTGGAAGAGATCCTGCCTCAATGCCGGGATCGACTCGTTTTGTTCACAGTTCCCAAAGGGGAGAACGTCGCCGAGATATACGAAAAGGCATTGAGCCTGGCGCCGGAAGGCGTTGAAATCCGCAAGATCAGGGGACGCAGGCGAGAAGAAAACGGTTCAGGAACTTTGGATTTCAACCCTCCACCGGAGGGGATCTGCTACAACATGGACTATGTAGAAGAAGTGGCCAATTGGGGCTACTCTCCAGGGTTGATTTGCTGCACCGGGTGCGAGCACCAAAAAAATTGCCCCTACCAGGAACAATTCAAGTCCCTCCCGAAAACCGGACTTGTCATTGCAGCGCATGAAAGCGCTGTTTCCCTGCCTAAAAAACGCCATTTTGATCTCTGGGTAATCGATGAAAACCCTGTGGCGTCTCTTCTTCAAACCAAGACCGTTTCGCCCGGGGCTCTTTCACAAATCAGGGCCAAACTACCCCGGAGGTCTGAATTGCCTTTGGATACAATCAAGGCTCAGGGCGAAGGCCTCTTGAAGTATCTCGCAGGAAACCAACACGAAGGCCGGATCTATGCCACTACGCCGCCAGCCGAATGGAAGAACACGGAAAGTGTCTGGGAGCTCGGAGGAATCGAAAGCCATAAAACACCGTTTGCCGAAGATTTGAGCTGCTTCGACCAACTCGAAGAAGAAAACCTCAAGCAGTGGCAGAAGCGGCTGTACTACAGCGAAAAGGTAAATTTTACCGCTTTGGAATGGCTCTGGACCGCCACAGGACAACAGGCAGGGGTGGCCTATATCAAGGCCCGGGCAGACCGGAAGCACCCCATTTCCTATGTCCTGCACCAAACCAAAGCCCCAGGCATGAGGCGGGCAAACCAGGATGGCAGCGAAACCAAAACCCGAATCGTGGCTCTGGACGGGACCGGCAACAAACAAGAACTGGAAGCGCTCTTCCCAAATCGTTCCTTTGCCGAGGTGTCGGCTGATGTGGATCTTCCGGGCCGCAGGGTCCACCTTGAATACAACCTGAGCAAAACCACAGTCTGTGGGGCAGAGAAGTACAAAAAAACCCCGATGGCGCCGCAGCACGTCAAAGCCAAGCTCAAAGAGGGGCTCAAATGCCTTCGTACCGAGGAAAAGCGTGTGCTGTTGGTGACGTTCAAGGACGCCAAGGAAACAGTGTTGCGGGCAGCGCAGAACCTCGATCCAGGTCGCACCTTTGAGGTGACACATTTTTGGGGCAACCGGGGGCTGAACTGCTTCCAGGAATGCGACGCCGTTATCTGCTTCGGCTCCCCTCGGGTGGCACCGCACAGCGTCAAAGACATGGCCTCCAGTCTGTTCGACGATACGGAGCAGCAGAAGGCCTGGACCGAACAACAGGGGCACCGGGACGTGGTGCAGTCCATTCACCGGATCCGGCCAATTTACTCCAGAAAGTCCGTGATCGTGATGGGCGATTTTTGGCCGGAGCAGTTAGGGACACCACAATTCCGGATTCGGGCTTATCAAAAGAATGGCGCCTTTGACCTGGCCTTGGAACGGCTCAAGCTCGTAGCGCAGACCTACGGCTTTGTGACCCGGGAGCTTGCCTGTTTACACGGGGTGTTCTGCCGGGTGGATACCCAGAGCATAGCTAAGTGGATGGAACTCCAGAAGCGCTTCCGGGAAAAGCTCGAAGAAAGTCCATCTGAATTTGTGTTCTTTCCTATAAATATATTTCTTATAGGAAACCACACAAATAAAAATGGACTTTTGGACCCGATCAAGCTGAAGGACACTCACGCTTGGAATGACCTGGTGTCAGCCCTCGAGCTTGAGCTTGGCTTTCCGTCTCTGACTGAGCGGCAAAGTACTGGGGCAGGAAGACCGAGCCGTGGAGTGGGGACTGTCAGCGCTGCACGGCGGTTTTACCACGCTCTGGGTGTGGTCGTTTTTGATGAATCCCTCTGGTCCGGCCAGGAGCATTTTTTCGAGATCCCCGTAGGGAAACTCAAAAGGCGGGTGCTGCCCGGGCAGGGCCTTTTTGAAGCGCGGAGGGCCAAGTCCGTACTGTTGGGATTCACCTCAGAAATCCGACACCGGCAACAAAAGCCACCGATAGAGGTTTTCAGAGATCAACAGTCGTCCTTGGCAGCTGTGGTGTAAGTCGGCTGGAGTTTCATTGTTTTGGGGATTCAGTTTGCAGTCTTTAAAGACTACAAACTGAAAAAAAAAAACGGCGCCGAATCAAGGCATCGCTTCCCATTCCATGGGTGAGAGGGGGCAGATCAAATCCGGGAAGGCAGAAGTTCGACCTATTAAACGTGGGAGCGCTAGAAAACGCCTCAGCAGCCTCCGTAAGAGCTTCGGTCAAAAAGTGCCACCAAGCCCCCCCTCCTCAAAGTTTACGGAGCCCATGAGTGCGTTTGATTCTCACTATCTTTTGGGATTGAGTGCCACAACATACCGCCGGGATGGATTGCCCCAGCTCCTTTCCCCTGTCCCACTTGCTTTTTATTCCACGCACCGGAAGAGCACCTCAACGAGGCCAAGTTAATTCTGGCCAAGCGTAAAATAGGGGGCCAGGGCAAAATTGCCCTGGCCCCCTATTAATATTTATTTTCCAGTTACTTAATTTGGATTGTCCAGCAGTCAAAGATGAAAACTTAGGCCTGAATAAACGCTATGGGCAAACGGAAACTTCAAGCACATAACACCCTGAAAAAACGTGTTTTTTTCACATAAAATCTTAAAAATAAAAAAATCATTGACTTTTTAAAGATAGTATGATATGTTTCTTGCCAATGGCCAATTATTTTCTTGTGAAAGCTCTTATAAACGGAAGCTTAGACCGATTTATAGCATATTAAAAAAAGGGGTCAAGAGTTTTTTGAAAATTTTTTACCAACTGAGTTGAAATCAAAAAATGCAAAGAAAATATACCAAACATAAAAATCCTCCAAAGATCAAACAAGATATGAATATAAGATTCAGTATTCCAAAAAAATAGAAGAATTACTTTTTCAGATAGGCTTTTTTATATTTTAACAGTGGGATCAATAAACATAATTAGCTAAACATAAAAAGCCTAAAGCAATCTTTGGTGGAACAATGGTTTAGCTAAGAAATGTTGACTGTTCATTCAATCAGCTAATAAGGTAAGAAATTAATTTAATTGTAAAAAGGGGGCATTTATGTACAGACATACCGAAGGTTCTTTTTTCCGGGCTGATGATAACGATGTTATTGACATGGTTTTTGATAACCAAAAAGGGGCTTGGGTTGTAGATGAAACCCAGAGCATAGAAAGCACGCATAAAAAAGAATTTAGATATGAAAAAAAATATCCAGTAATGTTAATGACAAGAGTTGAAGAAAATTTTTGGATCTATATTTAATAAACTTATTGTTTAGGAGATTATCTATGTCAGAAATAGGATTCTTAAGAAATGTGAAGAAAAGTTCTGAACAAAAGATCAATACAAGAAATAATCAAAAAGATATATTTAGTTTCGACTCTGGACAAAAAATAACCCTTGAAGAGGCAAATCACAATTGCCTAGTTCTAGGAGCTACTGGAACTGGCAAAACGTCCTCTTTTGTATCTCCAAAATTATATAACTTAATAAAAAAAGGTTACGGTGGTCTAATTTTTGACGTTAAGAATAATTTCACGAAAGACATTCAATCGATGGCTAATATGTGCGGTCGAGAAGCTGATATAATAGAAGTAGGTAGCCATAACACAGCAACTCCAATAAATTTTTTATTAGGTTTAGACCTTGAATCTATGCTGCAAAGCTTAGAAGACATAATCGCAGGCAGCATACCAGCTAGCGGTAACTGGGAATTTATACAAATGGGCATTAACAATGTTAAACAAATTGCAAAAGTTTTATACTATTTCAAAAAAAACAAACCAGATGAACGATCAATTTTACCAAACTTAGATTTAATAGTTAATATGCTAAACAATGAGTTACTGGCAACTCAAATTTTTACACACTGGAAAGAAAATATAAACACCTCAGATCGTGACCAAGTAAGATTAAAAGATGAAATTGAAAACGACATATTTAATTTTATGATGCCTCCTGAGAATACAGGTTCGAGAAATTCAACCGATTGGTACAAACAAACTACCTGGCGACTTTCAGTGCCGCGAAAGGTCCTTGGTGAATTCAGCAATGGAATTTTAAAGAAAAAACTATCTTCAAAATTAAACAAAACATTAAATTTTGAAGAATTAGTCCTAAAACAAAATAAAATAGTGATTATAAGATTCTCTGCAATTAGCGGAACTCCAGGGGTAAGATTCTCCAAAATGGCAAAAGAAGAGTTTTATAAAACAATATACCGCAGATTTGAACTACAAAAAGAAACAAAAATACAATATGTTTTTAATATCATGGATGAATTCCAAGATATAGTTAACCTGGACGAAAATTCACTTTTTGATGACTTCACGTGGGTGTCCAAGTCAAGAGAGTTCAAAGTCATAAACATAGCAGCGACGCAAAGCATGTCTAGTCTTTACAAGCTTGATTATAAAGAAAGAGTTTATGGAATGCTAAATAACTTTGGCATAAAAATCTTCATGCAGAATGACGACCCAAATACAATAGCATGGATTGAACAATGTTATAGAAAAAATTATAATTTAACTGAATTAGGCCCTGCAGAGGCCTTGCTGATTAAGAAAAAGATGCCTGAACGAAAAATTCAAATTGGTATAGATTCTGCTCAAAAAAGCCATGATAAGCTGCAGGACATACTAAGGAATAGCAGTGAATTTTGCAAAAATGAAAATAGGATTACTATATGAACTCATTTAATTTTTATTTATCAATCACTATTGTATTATTACTTCTATTGCCACAACCTACTTATTCTAAACAAGCACCTCAAGATAATATCGAATGGACTAGAAATAATGTTGAGAAATTAGAAACCTTCCAAAAATTTAAAAACATGAAATTAGAAAAGGTTATTAACGCCAGAGTAGATCTGGCGCTTGAATTATTTAATATCTATAGAGAAGTTTTTAAAATAAAACCAGATATGCGAATTAAGATAAGAAATTACAACATAATCCTTAATAAATCCATTGACCTTATGAACCTTACAGAGGTTAATTTACATGCAACCCAGTCTGCAAAAGAACAATTCGTTAAAGAATTTACTAAAATCGCTCAGCAAATAGACAGAAGTTACTTAAGCAAAATAAAAAAAGCTATGGCACTCGACTACATTCTATTTAAAAAATTATATGTATACTAATATTCTTTTTTCCCACGTTTATAAAAGTAGTAAAGATAAAAAACTTTATTTCAATATGTAAATGAATAATAAATAACTAAGGGCAACATATGTTACTATTCTATGCAGATGCTCATGGCAACTTTGAGGAATTGATTAGCGTTGCTCGAAAATATCATTCCGAAATAAAGGGTATTTTTTTATTAGGAGACCAATCGCCAGGTCAACCTTTAGATCAAGAATTGAAAGCCCTAGGGTCAGGTATTATAGCCAAAACATATTTCATACTTGGAAATCATGATTTAGAATCAAAAAAATATATCGAGAATCATTTTTGCATTTGGCAAAACTACCTAAATAAACGAACAATCGACATAGATGGTATCTGTATAGGTGGCTTTTCAAGTACATATTCAGAAAAATCAATTTTTTTTTCAAATAACAACAAAACAAAATATACTATTGATACTTTAAAATCTAAAGAGCCACTTTGCTGTGAATGTTTATCTGGGTTTTCTAATATGTCTTTAGATATACTAATTACCCATGAAGCCCCAAGTAACCATCCAGAGGGTTGTTATAAAATTGACGAAGCGGCACGACTTAGTCAATCGTCTATCATTATTCATGGACATCATCATGAAGATTATGAATCTTCATTGCCATTTGGTACACGAATCATCGGCCTTGGAAGGCAACAAGTGCTGTACTTCACAGCTGATATGCTTACTAATAATTTCTACTTTTAACTTTTATTAATTTATGTGCCGACTGTTCTATTTTACTATATTTGCATATGATACAGCCTAATAAATATAAACACTACCCGATGAAAATCTAGATCAAAAAAAGGAAAGGACATGGCAAAAAAAATTGCGCTAGTTGGTTTTGGAGATGCCCCCGGTACAACGACAAATATTTGTCACACAGCATATGTCTTATCTGTCAAAATGGGATACAAGACGCTGGTTGTTGATTGTGATCCAAAATGCGATGCCACTTTATTTTTGGACAAGACATACGATAGCAACGCTAGGAATAACATCTTTGGATATTTAATGAGTGATTTTTCTCATAATGAGTGCATAGCAAAAACTAACTATAAGAACCTGGATGTTTTACCCGGAAGCTACATGGTCTCAACAATTCGAGAAAGCGGCCGCTACAATTTTAATGTTTCAAATTTCGAAGATAACTATGATATAATTCTTTTTGACACATCTGAAAAAACACATCCTCAAAATGAGGTTTTTCTGCGAGATACAGACTATTACATTGCAATTGCTAGACCTGAAATGGATTTTTTTATTCTAGAGACTATTGAGGATTTTCAAATTGATGGGTATATGTTTTTCGACAAGTCTCAATTTGCCGGTATACTTTTCAGTCGAGTTTTGCAACCAGAAGAATTTTGTAAAATGTATAGAAAAAAAGTTTGTGATTTTTTTGACGGGATTGCGACATACCCTTTTTGGGATAGCATAATTCAAGAAAATATCAGTGCCATTTCTTCTTTTAGAGACCACACCTTGCTATTTGATAGAACAAACTCTGTACGCCTCACCCGAAACTATTACAGAGCAGCGAATGAAATTTCTGAAAAAATAGTCAATCTTTAAAATTACATATAAATGGAGGCATATATGAATAACCAATACTATGAAAAAACAACCATACGAGCTTTTGTTGATATCATTTGGTTTCCAATGCGTTTTTTTGGTTTATTGTATGGCATTTTGTTTCTCGCGCTTTTTTTAAAGGTTGATTACGAAGAGCATGCAAACTTTATAAACGCCATAGGCCCACCTGCCGTAGAATTTTTAAGTTATTATCTTGGTTGGTTTTTAGAGTTTCCAACAGTTATTTATGGGGCACTTGTTTTTGCGTTTTGGTTCTTTTTTTACTGGATATATACTATCCACGGTTTGTTTATATCAGCCTGTGTCATATTATATCATATCTTGAATTCAATTTTACAAGTTTATCCTATTTTTTAGCTTTCAGTTTTTTTAGGCCGGGACCGCCCTGGTGATCAATGACAGGGTGGTCCATTGTGAGGCCCGGGCGGGGCTTGTGCGGGACGCAGAACAAGAGGCCGAGTGTTGTTACCGGGAAAACCCCGAGGGAGGGGCGAGAACGTATTGTGAATGCTATCCAGGTTGGGAAAGTGCCGGTGTTGTGTTCGACCATCCAGCTTTTGGGTGAGGGGTTTGATTGCTCCGGTCTGCCAGTTAGTTTTTGACTACGCCGGTTCGCTTCAAAGGACGGCTGCTCCAGGTCGTGGGTCGGATTCTCAGACCTGGAGATGGGAAGCGGCCACGGGTATTTGACTATGTGGATGCACAGGTGGGGTTGCTGCACCACCAGGCGCAAAAACGGGCACAGGCATTGGCCGAACTCACGGCATGGCCTCAGGGCCACCATGCCCCATAGAAACCCCTGTAAGGCCCATATACCCCCAGGCTCCCCGGAGAAAACGGCCTGGTCGTGCTTACAGAAACTGGACAAAACGGACCGATCGCCCGCAGGCACAGAAAAGCGCATTTCTGTTTTTCTTGAAAATTGTATTTCCGTAAAAACGTATTATGAGGGGCGGCAGTGAAATACAATCTGACCAATGCCTTCCTGGCCTGGAAGCCGAGGGGCCGGGTTGAGGTCCTGCCCGCAAAGGATCACATGGATGTGGCGGGGACGCTTGGCCTGGATAAGTCGTGGGGCTGCTGCAACCCTCCTTTATGCCGGCTGCCATTGGAGGACCGTGCGGCCAAGCTGTGTGTCAAAGCGCTCCGGGACCTGATCTTTCGGGACCGGTGCAGCCCGGAAGCTGTGCACCAGGCCATTTCTCAACTTGAGGAATATGAACAGATCCAGGCCGCTGAAATTAGTTCTTTGTGAACGGCCAAACCCCACAACCCTGACAATACGCCCGTGTAGGGAAAACGTATTTTGACAAAAGCGTGTTTCTGTATTTACTGAAAATTGTAT